>JBBSKS010000149.1:0-6331 GCA_038256095.1 Actinomycetales bacterium
CTCGGCGGCGCGCAGGGCGCGCAGCACGTTGGTGCCGGCGATCTTGCGCAGATCGTCGTCGCTGAAGCCGCGCTCGGCCAACGCCGCAAACAGGTAGGGGTAGCGCGAGACGTCCGCTAACCCGGCGGGCAGAGTGGGCACCCCGTCGTAGTCGCCGCCGATGCCCACGTGGTCGATCCCGGCGACCTCACGCAGGTGCTCAATATGCGTGGTCACCTGGGCCAGGGTCGCCACCGGCTGGGGGTGTTTCTTGGCATACGCAATGGACCAGCGGTCGAAGGCCGCGAGGTCGGTTGATTGGATGCCTTCGGCAGCCCTGGCCTCGGCCGCCTCCATCCGCCAATTCCAGCAGTCCTGAGAGACAAAGTCGGGGGCGAAAACCGCCATACACACGCCGTCGTTAGCCGCTAAAGACATCAACACGTCATCGGGCACGTTCCGTGGGGAGCTGCAGATCGCCCGGGCGCTCGAATGGCTGAAGATCACCGGCGCGCTCGACACCTCCAGCGCATCGCGCATGGTGTCGACGGAGACGTGGGACAGGTCGACCAGCATCCCGATCCGGTTCATTTCACGCACCACTTCACGCCCGAAGTCGGTCAACCCGCCGTGCACTCTGGCATCCGTCGCCGAGTCAGCCCAATCCGTGTTGTCGTTGTGCGTCAGGGTCATATATCGCACCCCCAATCGGTAGAGCGTGCGCAGCGTGCCCAGCGAATTGCCGATCGAGTGCCCACCCTCAGCGCCCATTAGCGACGCCACGCGACCAGTCACAAACACGTTCTCCACGTCGTCAGCGGTCAAGGCAAGACCAAAGGCCGCGGGGAAGCGGGAAATCATCGCGTGCACCGCGTCGATCTGCTCCAACGTCTGGATCACCGCTTGGTCCCTCGGCAGCGACGACGGCACCCACACCGACCAAAACTGCCCACCCACACAGCCAGCCCGCAACCGCGGAATGTCGGTGTGCGTGCTGGTGGTCCCGGCCGCAATGTCGAGCACACTCCAGTCGTATGCCGCCTGCTCGCGGGCCTCCCACGCCAGGTCGTTGTGCCCATCGATAAGCGGTGTGCTGCGCAGGAGCTCGGTCACGTGGGCGAGATGCGGGGTCGAAGTCACCAGGTCAGGGTGGCACAACCGACAATGCACAGCGTCGCCGAATCGTAAGAAGCGCATGGGCCGCAGGAGATTAGGCTTCTCGGGTGCCCACAGTCTTAGTTGCCGATGACGACGCAACGGTCCGCGAAGTCGTCGTGGCCTACCTGCATCGCGCCGGACTGCCGACCGTTCAGGCCTGCGACGGACTCGAAGCTGTCGCGGCAGTGGCCGAACACCGCCCCGACCTTGTGGTCCTCGACATCATGCTGCCCGGCATCGATGGCCTCGAGGCGCTCCGCCGGATGCACGCCATCGACCCTGGACTGCCGGTGTTGCTGCTGACCGCGCGCACCACCGAGCAAGACCGCATCGACGGACTGCAAACCGGCGCCGATGACTACGTGGTCAAGCCGTTCAGCGCCCGCGAGCTCGTCTTACGAGTCCACGCTCTGCTTCGCCGCATCGGTGACCAAGGTCGTGCCTCCACAGCATCGACAAGCGGTCGTATGCAGGACGGTGACCTGACCCTTGACCCCTCCGCACGCTCGGTGTCGCGTGGCTTGGAAAGACTGTCCTTGACGGGCCGCGAGTTCGATTTGCTGAGCTATTTGATGTCGCACCCCGGGGTGGTCGTCAACCGCGAAACGCTGATGGCCGACGTCTGGGGCTGGGACTTTGGTGACGACTCCACCGTCACGGTCCACATCCGCCGGTTGCGCAATAAAATCGAGACTGACCCTGCCTCACCCACCCGCATCATCACCGTGTGGGGCGCCGGATACCGGTGGGATCGGCATACGGCATGACCCCAGAATTTGCAGCCGTGGCGCTCGCCGCCGGAAGTGCAGCCGCAGTGGGCACCGTTGGTGCGCTCGCAACGCTGACCGTGGCCCGGCGCTCGGTGGCTATCGCGACCGCGATGGGGCCAGGGGTGGTGGTGGCCAGCATGGCTGCCGGGATCTTGGTCACGGCAGAGGCGATGTTCCTGTCGGCACACGACTTCATGCTCATCTCCTACGTCCTGGCCGCGTCGGTGCCGATTGCCTTGGTCTGCGGCTACTTCTTGTATCGGGCGGTGCGTGCGATCGATCGATCAGCTACCCAAGCGTTGGCCGACCGGGAGCGTGAGCAGGTGCTGGCGGCGAGTCGCCGCGAGATGATCTCGTGGGCCAGTCACGACCTGAAGTCCCCGTTGGCCGGGATCAAAATTATGGCCGAGGCTCTCGAGGACGGGGTCGCCGCGGACCCAGCTGACTATCACCGGCGTATCCGCCACGAGAGCGACCGGATGAACCGCATGGTCGACGATCTCCTCGAGATGTCACGCCTCAATCAGGGCGACGTGGACAGGGACATAGCGCTGAGCGTGATCGACCTCAGCGAGTTGACCCGTGACGTGATGAGCAGCCAGCTGGTGGTCGCCGAGCAACAAGGTGTCAGTATGCCGATGCCTGGGGCTGTTCCTCTGCCGATCCGGGTCGACGCGGCTCGGGTGGAGCGAGCGGTGGCCAACGTGGTGCGCAACGCCATCGTCTACACCCCGGCCGGTGGCGGCGTCGCGGTCAGCTTGGCGGCTGGCACGGGGGCCGACAAGGGCTACGCGCGCTTAGAGGTCGCGGATTCGTGTGGCGGTCTGTTGGCCGAAGATCTGAGCCGGATGTTCGACCCCGGTTGGCGGGGCAGCGCATCAAGGACCCCCGGGGCCAGTGCAGGCATTGGTGTCGGGCTGACGATCACCCAAGCGGTGGTCAGTGAAGCCAGCGGGCAGGTGAAGGTCGAGAACCAAGGAGACGGCTGCCGCGTGACGATGCTGCTGCCCTTAGCCGCCAACTAAGACACTGACCCCGCACAGAGTGGCCCGTGGTTTGCGCCCTGACGCTCAAACCGCAGGCCTCTGCTGATGAGTCGAGCCCCGGCGGAAGATGGGCGCGCGGAGAGTGGTCGCCTATGCGGTGGCGGCGATGGCCTCGACGACCGGGGTGCTCCCGGAGTTGAAGCTGACGGTGCGGCCCACCGTGCTGGGGTCAGCAAGCACCGCCGCAATCACGGCTGCGACGTCGGCCCGTGGCACGTCGGACGCTTCATCGGCCTCGACGTCAATCGTGCCGGTGCCCTCTTCGTTGGTCAGGGCGCTGGGCGCCACGATAGTCCAGTCCAGGCCAGGTGCCCCGCTGAGGTAGGCGTCCGCGGCGGCTTTGGCCTCGGCATACGCAAAGAAGTCGTTGTCGCTGGGCACCCCATGATCAGGACTCGCGCCGAAGTAGGACAGCATCACGAAGCGGCTAGCGCCGGCGGTGCGTGCGGCGTTCACAGTGGCGATGGCCGCGTCGCGATCCACGGCATACGTCCGGTCGGCCCCTCCGCCGCCACCGGCTCCGGCTGCGAAGACCACGGCCTGCTGCCCGGTGAGGTGCTCAGCGAAGTCCTCGGGGCTTAGCGTCTCGGCGTCAGCGACCAGCGGAGTGCCACCGGCAGCCTCAATGTCGCCCGACTGCTCAGCCTTGCGGATGACGGACGTGACTTTGCTGCCTTGATCGGCTAGTAGCCGCGTGAGCAGCAGAGCGATCTTGCCGTGGCCGCCGATGATGGCGATGTTTTGTGGGGTTGTTGCCATCTGCCCAGGGTAGGCGGCAATGCTCGGGCCCGCTCACCGGGATCGAAACGCAGCCGATGCACCATGTTCTTCAAGGAGGTGGTGCTTCTCCTGCGAGTCGATGGGCGACGGGGGCTAGAGCCCGAACTGTGCCGCGATGGCCTTAATCGAGTCAGCGCTGCGACGCAGCCGGATCAGCTCGTCGTCGGTCATCAGTGGCGGCAGGCGCCAGTGCGCCCCGTGCCCATCGACCACGGTCGGCACCGAAAGGCAGACGTTGCTGATCCCGTAGTACTCATCCAGCCACGTCGAGACCGGCATTACCCGTCCCTCGTCACGCATGACGGCGTTGATGATCGCGCAACAGGACAAGGCCACGGCGTAGTTGGTGGCGCCCTTGCCAGCAATGATCCGTCCCGCCGACGACATCACCGCCTCCTCAATGTCGGCCCGCTCAAACCCGCCGAGCCGGCCACTAGTGGTCTCCCAAGCCAGCAGCGGCACCCCACCGATGCTCGCCGAGCTCCACAGCGGGAACTCCGTGTCCCCATGCTCACCCACCACGTAGGCGTGCACGCTCTGGACGGCCACACCTACCCGCTCCGAAATTTCCTGGCGCAACCGCGAGGAATCCAGCACCGTGCCCGAGCCGAACAGTTGTTGAGGGTCCATCCCGGTCACTCGGAGGGCAGCAGTCGTGACCACATCGACCGGGTTCGTCACCATCAGGTATGTCGCATCGGGGGCCACCTCGAGCAGTCGCGGGAGCAAATTGCGGGTCAACTCGATCGTTGTCGCCGCCAAATCCATTCGGCTCTGCCCAGGCCTTTGCTTGGCTCCGGCAGTCACCACGACCATGCGGGCACCACGAACAACCTCAATATCGTCACTCGCGACGATTTCTCCGCGGTCGAGGAAAGACAGGCCTTGGGCTATATCGAGCTCTTCGGCTTCGAGCTTGGCGGTGTTGATGTCGTAGAGCACTACGCGGCGCGCAACCCCCTGCACGAGAGCGGTGTAGGCCATGGTGGCGCCAACTGATCCCGCCCCGACGATCGCTAGGGTCGGCTGCTGATCTTGAAGAGGGGGCACAGGGCAAGTGTCTCAAACAAAGTGCACCACGCGGACCTATCAACGCAAAATTCACGCGCTGTTTGGCATACGACCTCGCCAGGTGAGAGAGGTGACGGCTAGGTTGAGGCCAGCAGCAACGCCCTTCGATCGCCTTGCGCTGCAATCGTGCACCGGCGATCGTGTCCGACAGCCAAGGAGCAAGCGCGTGACGAAACGATATGTCTTCGCAGGAAAGCGTGTACTAGCGCTGGCCGCCGGATTGACTGTGGTGGCCGCCTCAACAGCCGGGGCTAGCCCACCTCCGAGCGCCAATACAGCCGCCGGACCGGCAGCGGTCAGCGCCCTTGCGGCAGCCGAGCCGGCTCTGCCCGATGGCATCACGGAGCGCATCGGTGGCAAGGACCGCTACGAGACGGCAGCTTTGATCGCCGCCGAGAACCCCGACTCCAACATCGTCTACGTCGCCTCCGGTGAGCTCTTCCCCGATGCGCTGACCGCTCGTGGCGGTGGCGCAGCCCCCACGGGCAAAGCGGCCCGAGCCGAAAGAGCCGACGGCGTTGGCGTCTCCGCTCCGATCCTGTTGACCACCCGCAATGAGCTGCCCGAGGCCACGACCGACGCTCTCGAGGCGATGAAGTTCGACGAGATCCGCATCGTCGGTGGCCCTAGGCGGGTCAGCTCGGCAGTGCAAACACAGCTCGAGGGGTACGGCACGGTGACGCGGTACGCCGGTGACAACCGGTACGAAACCTCGGCCGAGGTCGCTGAACTCTCTGGCACCAACGTGCCGGTGGTGTATATGGCGACCGGGGAAGACTTCCCTGATGCGCTGGTCGGTGGAGCCCTCGCTGGCCGCCAAGACGCCCCGATTCTGCTCACCGATGGTGACGAGTTGAGAGACGTGACCGCAGACGCTTTGACCGCACTGAACCCCGCGACCGTGGTCGTTCTGGGTGGCCCCAACGCGGTTGACGGCGATGTTTTTGACGCCATCACGCAGATCGTGCCCGCCACGACGCGCCTCTTCGGGGAGAACCGATACGCCACTGCCGCCGTGGTCAGCGCGCTCTACGAGAAGGACCTCGACCGCGCTTACCTCGCCACCGGAGAGAACTACCCGGACGCATTGACCGGATCGGCCCTGGCGGCATACCAAGGCGTTCCTTTGCTGTTGACGAAGGAGACGCTTCCGGACGAAACGCTCGCGGCCCTCGATCTGCTCTCGCCGCAGGGTGCCACGTTGCTCGGCGGCCCAAGGCCGGTCCCAGAGGCCAACGCAACGGCGTTGGATGCTCTGCTGCCGACGTGGATCGACCAGATACACCTGCAGTTGCTGTCCTTCAACGATTACCACGGACACCTCGACGTGGACTCTCGACCGACCTTGGACCCCGAACAAGACCCGAGCCAAACGCCGGTGGGTGGCGCAAAGCACCTGTCTGCCACGTTGGATGCTCTGCGTGAGGCGTCGCTGCCCGATCAGTCCATGACCGTCGCGGCTGGTGACTTGATCGGTGGCTCGCCCTTCTTGAGTGGGATCTTCCACGATGAGCCGTCGGTGGAGTC
>JBBSKS010000150.1:0-6308 GCA_038256095.1 Actinomycetales bacterium
ATCTCGACGTCCTTCCCGAAGATGGCCGACATCGGGCTGGGCTTTGCGTACGGCTTCTACACCACCTTCGCGGTGCTGTCGCTGCTATTTGTGCTCAAGTTCGTTCCCGAGACCAAGGGCCGCGAGCTCGAAGACATGTAGTTGGCTGCGGACAGCGCACTGGCAGCGTTGGGGTGGTTAGGGCTATCAAGACGCCCGAGCCGCCCTAAGAAAGGTGACCGATCGTGTATCACCGGTGCTCAATAGCCCTCTTAGCCCTCGACACGTCTGAGACAGTGGAAACTCCGCGCAGCCATATCGATGGGAATGATCAGGATGGTTGGACCAAGCGCAGACCCGCAGCCGTGGGCATCTGGTGGTGGTGCTGATGGCCGCGACGGCACCGACGATCCCATACCTGCGCAGCCAGGCCATCCCCATGGTGTCGAGGCGACCCCGCCCACCCTGACCGACAAAGCAGCGGAGGCCTTCACGGCATACCGAGCAGGGCACCACCCAGCCATGGGACGACTGGTTGACCTCCTGACTCCGCTGCTGTGGCACACCGCCCGCGCCCAGGGCGTGACACCTGCCGCCGCCGAGGACGTCTGCCAAACGGCTTGGCTGCGACTGATAGACAAGTCCACGGACATCGAGCAGCCGCGGGCGGTGCTGTCGTGGATGGTCACCACCGTGCGCCGCGAAGCGTGGCGCCAGCACAAGGTTGCCGGCCGTGACAACGCCGATTTAGCTGCACGACCCGAGCCGTCGTGCTCGGAGCCTGGCCCCGAGCAAGAAGCCCTCCTCGGGGAGCAACAACGAGTCCTGTGGACCCACGTGCAGCAACTCAACGATCGCTGCCAGCACCTGCTACGGGTCATTGCGTTTGCGGATCGACCCGACTACGCGACGATTGCTGACAGCCTCAACATGCCCGTCGGGAGCATCGGCCCAACCCGCGGCCGGTGCCTCACTCAACTGCGCGACACGCTCGCGCACGACCCTTCGTGGTTGGGAGAATTGTCATGAACAGCACCAAACCGACGCCGGGACCTCTTGACGCTCAAGACAGCGTAATCTTGAGCGACCTCCGTGAGATCTACACCCACCTCGACCCCGTCCCGCTCACGTTTCCCGAGCGGGTGAAGTACGCCATGACGGTCCATATGTTGGAGGCCGAAGTGGCCGAGTTGACGGCCACGCCGATGGCCCTCGTGCGCTCCGAGGTGGGAGAGCGCGTAGACAACATCAGCTTCTCGGGCAGCTCGATGAGCCTGATGGTGAGTCTGTCGACCGAGGCCGCGGGGGTGCGCGTGGACTGCTGGGTCACCGTGCCCGGCGCGCTGGTGGAGATTCACGCGACCGGCAACGACGTGGACGATGAGCGATCAGCCGTGACGGACGCGCAAGGCCGGTGTCACTTCATCGATCTGCCGACGGGCCCGGCGCACTTCATCGTCTGGGCTGATGCGCAGCGCACTTCGCGCCCGATCATCACCCCGAAGGTCACGCTTTGAGTGACTCCAGGGGATCTACGACCCGCGCGGCGACCTAAACGTCTTCGGCCTTCAGGGCCGCCGGGTTCCATTTGGTCGTGCCCTCGTTGACCCAGCCGCGGTCCTTCATAGCCTCGCGGGCTTCGCGCTTCCACGGCCCGGTGAGGCGGTCGACATACAACATGCCGTCGAGGTGCTCAGTCTCGTGTTGCAGGCAGCGAGCAAAGAGGCCCTCGCCCTCGAGCTCGACTGTGTTGCCGTCGAGATCAGTGCCGGTGACGCGGGCGCGGGGGTGGCGGGCCAACGGGAAGTACTCGCCAGGCACGGACAGACAGCCTTCGCCGTCAAGGTCCTCGTCGAGGGGCCCGGGGGTGTCGAGGCGCTCCAGCACCGGGTTGACGACGACGCCGCGATAGCGAGCCTCGTCGGGGCCTGGGCAGTCGTAGACAAACAGGCGCAGCCGGATACCGACCTGGTTAGCGGCCAGGCCGACCCCCTCGGCTGCCTCCATCGTGTCGAACATATCGCGCACCAAATCGCGGATCTCGTCGGTGATCTCGCGGACCTTCTTGGTCGGCTGGTGCAGGGCACGGTGGCCGGTGATGGTGATGTCGCGGACTGCCACGGACGCTCCTAAATCTGATCTGAATACGGCGGCCCGAGTCTAAGGTGCGCGCAGCGTTACGGCTCCTTTTTGGTCACCGGGATAGGGCCGGTGGTGTCTTCATCGGCATGGTCGCCGTGAGCCTTCTTGCGGGGCATCACGCGTTGGTATGTCGATGCACCCTCACGAGACGTCTGCCAGCCAGCGTTCTCTGGCGACGCGGGAGAGGAATGCTCGCCGGTCCAGTCGTCCTCGCCTGTCTCAGCATCGACTTCGCCTTCCGACTGGCTGTCGTCGTCGGGTTCATCCCAGTTGTCCTGGTCGTCCTCGTACCGGTCGTCGTACCCATCTTCAGGATGGTGCTGCTCGTCGCGCCGGTACTCCTCGCGCCGCTCGTTGTCGCGGGGGCGTTGCCTGGCCTCCGGGGCGGGCAGCGAATCGTCACTGTCGAATGATTGCGGGTCGAAGATGATCTGGCAGATATCGCGATAGGTGCTGTCGGGGCTGGGCACCCAGCGGATTCGCTGCAGCGCCTGATCCTGGCCGGCTGACTCCATCAAAAACGTGCCGTATCCCAGGAAGCGGCCCACGATCGAGCGGTCGTAGGTCATATCGGTGACCTTGCCCAGGGGCATCATGGCCACTTTGTGCGAGATGAGGCCATAGGTCAGCAGCAGGCGTTTGTCCGTGGCGACGAACCATTCGTTGCGCCACTCCAGGATTTTCCACAGGAGTCTGGCGACGACCATGATCCAGAGGAACCACAGGTAGCCCCCGGCGGTGCCGAACATGCGATCAAGTTGGATCGTGATCCACGAGACAAGCAGAAAGCCGCCGAGCACCGAGGCGACCGGCTCGATCATGACGGCCCAGTGTTGCCTGGTTGCGACCTCGACTTGCTCCCCACGCAGCACGTAACGCTTCAGGAGGCGGGCGCCAACCTTGACGCCAGACTCTGAAATCTCCGAGGAGCCGAGCACTGTTAGCCGCCGAGCAGGGCTTCGAAAAATCGGCCTATGTTACGGAAGCCCTGCGAGATAATGTCCCAGACTGCCGACATGATGTCTGCTGCGCGATCGGGGCTGGTGATAATCGCGTAGATCAGGAATCCGAACAGCAGCCACCACAAGACGGACTTAATCTTGCCAGGCATGAGTGGACCCTTCGGTGGTTCGGTGTGTCACAGATTAATGAACATCATTGCAGCCCTCAGCCGCTGCGGGGCAATAGCCACGCCGACGCCGCCAACCGGTCTATGGCCTCACCTACGTGGGCGGTCGTCCCCGAGAAGCTCATGCGCATCGTCTGATGGCCCCGTGCGACGTCAAAATCAACCCCTGGAGTCAGGGCTACTCCGGTATCGGCGAGCACGTCCTGGCACCACCGGACGCTGTCGTCGGTGAGGTGGGAGATGTCGCACCAGACGTAAAACGCCCCAGCCGGGGTGGTTGCCGAACCCAGCCCAATCTCAGGCAGGCGGCCGCGCAGAAGGTGGCGATTGTCGGCATACCGGCGGACGTGGCTGTCGAGTTCGGTGCGCGATGCGGGGCTGAACGCGGCAATGGCTGCGTGCTGAGAGAGGGCGGGTGGGCAGATCGTGAGGTTTTGGCTGAGAATCTCCAGCGGCCGGCGCAGGTGGTGGGGGACCAACGCCCACCCCAGGCGCCAGCCGGTCATCGAGAAGTACTTGCTGACCGAACCGACGACCACGGACTCGCGAGAAGTCTGCCAGGCGCTTGCGGCGGGGCCGTCGTAGGTAATGCCGTGATAGATCTCATCGCTGATCAGCAGGCAGTCATGGGTCTGGCACCAGCGGGCGATCGCGGCGAGTTCATGCGGGTCGATCACGGTGCCGGTGGGGTTCGACGGGCTGGCAACGATCAGTCCTCGCGGGATGTCGGGCAGCGCTTCGAGCATTGCGAGGGTGGGTTGATAGTTGGTCTCGGGGCCGCAATCGAGCTCCAGCACCTGGCAGCCCATCGCCGACAGCGTGTTGCGGTATGCCGGGTAGCCGGGCCGCGCCATAGCCACCGTGTCGCCGACGTCGAAGGCAGCGAGGAACAGCGTCGAGAAGAGCCCGGACGAGCCCGTCATCACCATCACGTCGTCAGCCTCGACCTCGATGTCGTACCAGTCGCGGTGATGCGCGGCAATGGCTTCACGCAACTCGGGTATGCCGGTCGCGTCGGTATAGCCCAAGGTGTGCGAGTCGAGCGCGGCCTTGGCGGCTTCGCGCACCGGTCGCGGCGCAGGGGTCGAGGGCTGGCCGACGCACATCAGCAACAGGTCGCCGTGAGTGCGTTGACGCGCTTGGGCGGCTTTGAGCACCTCCATTACATGGAACGGCTCGATCGCACTGCGCTGGCTGAGGTGCATGGGCGAATCCTCGACCCGCTCAGACCACGCCATACAAGCGGTCGCCGGCGTCGCCGAGGCCGGGCACGATGTAGCCCTTTTCGTCGAGCTTCTCGTCGATGGCTCCGGTCACTAGGCGCAGCGGCGGCGTGATGCCCTCGACCTTGTTCTTGAGGATCTCAATGCCTTCGGGGGCCGAGAGCAACGTGATGGCGGTGATGTCGTCGGCGCCGAGGTCCACGAGGTAGTGGATGGCCGCGGCGAGGGTGCCGCCGGTGGCGAGCATCGGGTCGAGCAGGTAGCACTGACGGCCTGAGAGGTCGCTGGGCAGGCGGTTGGCGTAGGTCTCAGCCTCCAGCGTTTCCTCGTTGCGGATCATCCCGAGGAATCCGACCTCAGCGGTCGGCACCATGCGCATCATGCCGTCGAGCATCCCCAGCCCGGCGCGCAGGATCGGCACCACCAGGGGCTTGGGGCTCGCGAGGCGGATGCCGGTAGTCGGCGCCACCGGGGTCTCGATCTCGAACGGCGTCGTGCGCACTTCCCGAGTGGCCTCATACGCCAGCAGGGTCACCAATTCGTCGGTGAGGCGCCGGAACGTGGGGGTATCGGTCCGTTTGTCGCGCAGGTACGTGAGCTTGTGAGCGATCAACGGGTGGTCGGCAACGTGGACTCGCATCTGAGCAAACTACCGCCATATTGATTCAGCGCGTGCTGCGGCCACTATTGCCGCTGTCGGCATACGTCCGGGGTTTAGAGAACTGCGCCTGGGTTCATGATGTTGTTGTGGTCTAGCGCGTTCGTGATGGTCTATAGCAATGGTCATGATCTCTTCGAATGCGAGCAGCGAACGGTCCTTGGCGGTCCTGTCGGTGGGGGTCGAAGGCGATGATCGGGTGCCCGTTGCCGTCACCCTCGTGAGCGACCACGCCCACCTCGAACTGCGACGAACATTTCGCCCTCATCCTGTTCGTCGGTCACGAAGACTTCGGTAGCTCCGGTGGCTCGGCATGCCGCTTCGATGACCGCGATCTGAGCGACCCGGGCTTCGCCGGGGGCATTGGATTGGGCGATGAGTAGGGCTCCGGCCGACGGAGAGTCCGCTCCCCACGCCGCGCGGCACGACGGGGGCAGTCCCATCGGTAGTCTTTGCGGACCACCTCGTCGGTGGCCACGGTGCCGTCAGGCAAGCTCGCAGTGAGTCGCGGCGCGGTCGGGGATCTGACTCATCCCTGCAATGTGGCCCTGGGCTGACCTACGATCGGGGCGTGGTCAGAGCCAAGGATGAGCGAAAAGAGCGCTCGCTGCCCGGGTGGGCCGATGGCCGGTATGCCGCATGGATGCGTCTAGCCCTCGATGAGGCTGCGTTGGCGGCTGACGATGTGCCGGTGGGGGCGGTGGTCGTTGATGTATTAGGGCACGTCATTGGCCGGGGGCACAATGTGCGTGAGGCCGACGGTGACCCCACCGGACACGCGGAGATCGTGGCGTTGCGCGCGGCGGGGGCGAGTCTGCATACGTGGAGGTTGAACGGTTGCACGCTCGTGGTGACGCTCGAGCCGTGCGTGATGTGTGCCGGTGCGTTGATCGCGGCCCGGGTCGACCGAGTGGTCTTTGGAGCATTCGATCCCAAGGCGGGGGCCTGCGGATCTATGTGGGACCTCACCCGCGATCGGTTCAGCCTGCATCAACCCGAGGTGGTCGCCGGGGTCTTAGAGGTTGAGTGTCAAACGCCGCTGTCGGATTTTTTCACCGGACGCAGGCTCGGGTAGCCTGACCCACGGTGGCGTGTCCGAGCGGCCTAAGGAGCACGCCTCGAAAGCGTGTGAGGGGGAGACTCCTCCGTGGGTTCAAATCCCACCGCCACCGCCATG
>JBBSKS010000151.1:0-6278 GCA_038256095.1 Actinomycetales bacterium
CAGCGCTTCTTCGTCCGCGGCCTGCTGGCCGGTGGCGTTAAGGGCTGACCAGAAATACATGAGCACAATTTCCGATGTAGCGCGGGCGGCTGGGGTCTCAGTGGCCACAGTCTCCCGCGCTCTTCGGGGCGTCAGCACGGTCAATGCGGCAACCCGCGCGCGCGTCGTTCGCGCGGCTGAGGACCTGGACTACGTTGCCTCGCCTACCGCTGCTTCGCTGGCCTCCGGGCGCACCCGAGTGATCGGGATTGTGACCCCCTTCTTGACCCGCTGGTTCTTTGTCACCGCCGTGAGCGCTATCGAGAAAACGCTGCGCGAGTATGGCTATCACGTTCTTCTGATCGACCTCGAGGCTGATTCGCACCTCGAGCGTCGGGCGTTGACGTCCCAGATGCTAAGCAAGCGCGTCGACGGATTGATCACGCTTAACGTCCCGCTGCGCCCCGAGGAGTTCGCGCTCATCGAGAAGCTCAGCTTGCCCGTCGTCGCCATCGGCAACCCTGTCCCCGGGCACCCGCTGATTCATATCGATGACGCCGACGCCGCTCGCCAAGCCGTTGATCACTTGGCGGATTTGGGCCACACCAAAATTGGCTATGCCGGCGCCGTCCCCTCCAATGCGGAGCACCGATTGGTCCCTTGGGGTCGACTCACCGGCTTCCGCGACGCAATGCGCGAGCGCGGGTTGACGCTGAACAGCGACTGGGTGGTGACATGTGATTGGACAGCCCAGGACGCTGCCAAGCAGTCGACGACTTTTTTCCTGCCCGAAGCCGCACCCACCGCGATCGTTGCGGCCAGCGATGAAATCGCCATCGGCCTGATGGCCATCGCGGTGCAATCCGGCTACCGGGTCCCTCAGGATCTATCCATCATCGGAGTCGACAACTACGTCCTCTCCGATGTTCTTAAACTGACGACGGTGAAGCAGGACGTGGTCACTCAGGGCCGTGCAGCAGCCGACACACTGCTGCATATTTTGCTTGGCCCGACGGAGGAAACCGCTCCCGACCTGCCTTCTGGGATGGTCGACAACGTGCTGACCGTGCCCACTGAGTTGATCAGTCGCCGGACGACGGGCCCCCTGCGCGGCGCCTCAGTCGAGGTGCCGCCGCTGCTCAGCACCCTCTCAGATTGGTAATGGCCTGCAGGAGAGACCTGCCGGCCATTACCAATAAGTTCTTGCTCGCTACCGTGCTTCGTGCTCCCGTTCATGGGGCGCACTGACGATCTACTGAGCTAGCCGACAGTCAGCCTGAGCCTAGATCAGCGCTGCCAGTCCCTACCCTTGGACGAGCCGCCCCGGCCACCGTCTCCACGCGGTCCACGTGATGAGTATCCGCCGCCGCCCTCACGACGAGGGCCACCCCCGCGGGGACCGTCGTTTCGGGGTCCGCGGCCGCCACCACGCTGCGGCGGGCGTCCACCACGACGCGGCGGACGCAACACGGCATCCAGACGAGACTGCGGGATCGACTCCCCTGTCGGCATACTGCCGCCGGCAGTTTTGATGACTGCTTCATCTTCGGGCTTGACCATCACGGCGGTCGTCTGGACTCCAGCAGAGTCAAGCAACCGAGTGACTTGCTTGCGTTGGTGCGGCAGTGCCAGCGTCACTACGGCGCCGTTTTCGCCCGCGCGGGCCGTGCGGCCCGAGCGATGCAAATAGTCCTTGTGGTCAGCCGGCGGGTCAGCCTGCAGCACCAGCGAGACGTCGTCCACGTGAATACCGCGCGCTGCGACATCGGTGGCGACCAACACGGGCAACTCACCGGACTTGAAACCTTCAAGCACGCGGGTGCGCTGCGCTTGGTTCAACCCACCGTGCAGCGCAGCCGCGAAGACACCGGACTCACGCAACTGCAGTGCAATGCGGTCGGCACCCAATTTGGTGCGCACGAAGACGATGGTTCGGCCGCTACGGTTGGCGATGGCAGCGGTGACGTCCTTTTTGTCGTGCGGGTGTACGAGGAAGAGGTGGTGGTCCATCGTCGAGACGCTGGCTCGCGCGTCGCTGGTGGAGTGCGTTATGGGGTCGACCAAGTATTTCTTGGCCACCTTGTCCACTCCGTGGTCCAGCGTCGCCGAGAACAGCAGGCGTTGGCCGCCGTCGGGAGTGAGGTCGAGAATCTCGCTGATGGCCTCGACAAAGCCCATTTCAGCCATGTGGTCAGCCTCGTCCAAGACCGTGATCTGCACGTCGGACAGTTTCGCGGCGCCACGTTCGATCAGGTCGGAGAGACGACCGGGGGTCGCAACCAACACATCCACCCCTTCGTCCAGCGAGCGCAACTGCGGGGTGTACGACATGCCACCAGCGATGAGCTGGTGACGCAGACGCAAGGACGACATCAACGGGCGAAGCGCTTCGACGATCTGCATCGCTAGTTCGCGCGTCGGAGTCAAGATGATGGCGTGCGGGCGGTGCGGACGTGCGCGCTCCAACTCGGCGAGTCGGTGCAACATCGGCAACCCAAAGGCCATGGTCTTGCCCGAGCCCGTTTGCCCACGGCCTAGCAGGTCGCGACCGGCCAAAGCATCCGGGATGGTGGCACTTTGGATCGGGAACGGATTGACGATGCCCATGCGAGCGAGTGCTGCGACGAGGTCTGCGTGCAAGCCCAAAGCAGCGAAGCCGTTGTCGCCGGTCACCTCGGCTGCGACCGGGGCCGAGCGGACGGGCGGAGTTGTCACTGTCGCACGGGGTGCTGCTGCTTCGTGCTGGCTCGAGGTGGACTCACGACGCGAGGCGCTGTCATCCCGGTAGGAACTGGAACGCTCCACGCGGTTGTTTTCGCGGGTCGCACGGTCACGGTCACTGGGGCGGCGCTCGCCGACACGGCCTTCGTGGCGATCCGGGCGTCCGGAGTACTCCTCGCGGTGGTTGCGCATGCTGTGCTCACGCGAGTCCGGGCGGCGAGGAGCGGAGGACTTGGCCTGCGCACGCTCGTGCACCTCTTGCCACGTCCCCTGGCTGCCCGATGAACGACCATCGCCAGAGTCATTACGGGGTGACCACTCACGGCGACCCGACGACGCGGACGAGGACCGACGATCCCGAGAGTCATCACGGGGTGACCACTCACGGCGACCCTGCGAGCGACGATCACTTGTTTCGTCGCGACCGCCCCATTCGCGGCGACCCTGATAGCCACCCTTGGATGCACCGGGGACATCGCGGCGGTCGCGGGCCTGCTTCGTTTCGTCGCTCCACCGCGCGGCCTTAGCGGGCCGGGCAGGAGCGTTGTCATCCCTTTTGCCTTCGGAGGCGCGGCGTGCGGATCGCTCGGACTGCTCGCGAGCGACGCGGGCAGCCTTCTTTTGAGAGCTGCTGTGCCTGGTCTTGCTTTTATCTGCGGGCGCGCCTGAGCGCGAGGGCTTGAGTGCCATCGTGGCTTTCTCGCTTCGTGTTGTTGAGGTGGGTGCGACTCAACGCTGCTAAGCGGATGAAGACCTACCCCTGATTGCCCGGATTAATGGGCACGTGCCACACAGAGCGGTTGCCCGAGTGGCTTGTGGGTGTGCCCAACTCAACGTGGGGCAGCCACAAACGATACCAGAACTTAATCAGGCATCAATTCGGTCACGGTCGAGTTGATGAGCTGACTCGACGATGAAGTCTTTGCGGGGCGCCACCAGAGAGCCCATCAACAATTCGAACGTTCGCTCGGCGGCTTCGCCATCGGCCATCGTGACCCGCCGCAACGTGCGGCGCCTGGGGTCCATGGTGGTTTCGGCGAGCTGGTCGGCATCCATCTCGCCGAGTCCCTTGTATCGCTGCATTGGTTGCTTCACCGTGCGTCCTCGCCGGGTCAGGGCGCTCAATGTCGAGCGCATCTCTGACTCGGTGTAGGTGTAGATGAGCTCACGCTTGGTGCGTCCTGAGCCGCCGACCTCGAGGCGATGCAGCGGCGGCATCGCGGCATACACCAGCCCCGCCTCAACCATCGGTCGCATATATCGGAAGAACAACGTCAGCAGCAGGGTGCGAATGTGAGCCCCGTCAACGTCGGCGTCGGTCATGATGATGACCTTGCCGTAGCGCACCAAGTCCACGTCGAACGAACGTCCCGATCCCGCACCGATCACTTGAATGATGGAGGCGCACTCGGTGTTGTGAAGCATGTCCGAGACCGAAGCCTTCTGGACATTAAGAATTTTGCCTCGAATGGGCAGAAGCGCCTGATAGTCACTGGATCGTGCCAACTTGGCGGTGCCCAGAGCACTGTCCCCCTCGACGATGAAGAGCTCGGAGCGCTCGGTCTCACTAGTTCGGCAATCGGCGAGTTTGGCGGGCAACGTCGACGATTCCAACGCGTTCTTGCGTCGCTGCGTCTCTTTGTGCTGGCGCGCCGAGATACGCGATTTCATCTCGGCCACCACTTTGTCCAGCAACAGCGTCGACTGGGACTTATCGCTTTTCGCTGACGATGTAAGCCGCGCGCTCAACTCACTCTCGACCACCTTGGAGACAATCTGACGAACGGCAGGCGTGCCCAGCACCTCCTTGGTCTGGCCTTCGAATTGTGGCTCGGCCAAACGAACGGTCACCACGGCCGTGAGCCCCGCCAGAACGTCATCCTTGTCGATTTTGTCGTTGCCCACCTTCAACCGGCGGGCATTGGTCTCGATCTGTTTGCGGAACACCTTAAGCAACGCCTGCTCAAAGCCTGCGAGGTGTGTGCCGCCCTTGGGGGTGGCGATGATGTTGACGTAGCTGCGCAGCGTGGTGTCGTAACCGGTCCCCCACCGGACAGCGATGTCTACCTCACATTCCCGCTCGACCGCGGTCGATGTCATGTGACCGGCGCTATCTAGGACGGGCACCGTTTCGGTAAAAGTCGAGGCCCCCAGAAGGCGCCAGCAGTCGGTCACCCCAGAGTCGGGGGCAAGGAAGTCGACAAACTCGGCTATGCCACCGTGGTGGAGGAAGGTCTGCACCGACTCATCTGACCCATCAGGCTGGCTAGAGGCCAAGGTATGCCGACGATCGGCGACGCGCAACGCCAAACCCGGCACCAGGAACGACGTCTGCCGAGCCCGCGCCGTCAGCTCTTCATCAACGAACTGGGCGTTCTTGATGAAGATCTGAGGATCAGCCCAATAGCGCACTCTGGTGCCGCTCACACCTCGTTTAGCCTTCCCGATCACCAGCAATTCCGACGTCTTTTCGAACGGCGTAAACGGTGCGTCCGGGGACTTCTCGCCACTGTCAGCAAACGTGCCCGGCTCCCCCCGGCGGAAACTCATCGCGTAGGTCTTTCCGGCCCGGTCCACCTCCACATCAAGGCGAGCCGAGAGGGCGTTGACCACCGAGGCACCCACCCCGTGCAACCCTCCCGATGCGGTGTACGAGCCTCCACCAAACTTGCCCCCAGCGTGCAGCTTGGTGAACACCACCTCGACTCCGGACAAACCTGTGCGAGGTTCAACATCAACGGGGATCCCCCGGCCATTATCTCCAACCTGAACACTTCCGTCAGCAAGCAACGCAATGTCAATATGCGAAGCATGGCCACCCAAAGCCTCGTCCACGGAGTTATCGATGATCTCCCACAGGCAGTGCATGAGGCCACGGGAATCGGTCGACCCCACATACATGCCCGGACGTTTCCGAACGGCCTCAAGGCCCTCCAGCACCTGCAGATGACGAGCCGAATAGTCGGTGGCGATGGTCGATCCTCTTCCGCTGATCCATGGTCTGGCGCCAAGGATGTGTTCATCAGAGGCTAGCCCACGCGCCCACCATCGTCGCTGAGCACACGCACGCAGCGGCAGTCCGGCTTAGGTATCCGTCACAGGCTCACAGGCCTCTGAATGTGATCTGTGTCACATTTTGATGGGATTGCCATCCATCAGGTTGCTTACCCCGAATCACTTGTGCTTACGAAGGTGGGTGCCAACCTTCCACGACGATCTAGGGGTAGCTGTGCGCGCTCGCGACCGTATCCGGACCGTGCTGGCTTTGGCCATCCTTGGCACTTCCATTACTGCTGCTACTCCCGCAGTGGCTCAGGAGGACTCCGCGCCCTCGGTCGCTAGCACGTACGACCAGGCCGGCGCGTCCACCGAAGAGGAGACCTCGAACCACCGAACGACATCTGCTCCCGGCACAGAAGCCGGGGGCACTCCCATGCTGGGCGCAGAACACATCGCCTTGCTTGCGTTGGCTGTGCTGAGTATCGGAGCAGCCATCGTGACCATCGTGGCTGGCAAACGTCGGGTGCTTGCGCAACCCGAGTAGGCCCCCATAACCGATGGAGGTCGCAGGCGCGCCA
>JBBSKS010000152.1:0-6231 GCA_038256095.1 Actinomycetales bacterium
GGTCACCTCCAAGTGGGGCTACACCTACACCGCCGATTGGCGCACCGACGCCGAGCAGCATGAGGTCAAAGACCACACGCTCGCCACCTACCAGCGCCAGATCGCGGAAACGTCGGCGACCTTGCCGAGGTTGGATGGCTATCAGATCCACTCGGCCACGATCGACTCTGGCGTCCTGGGGGATCCCGAGGTGCTGTCAGCCCTGACCGACCTTGCCGCCAGCGGAGTCACCGTCGGCCTCTCGCTCTCTGGGCCCGCCCAGGCCGACACCCTGCGCGTCGCGTTGGCCTTGGCCCGCTCTGGTGAGGCCCCCTTTCGCCTCGTTCAAGCCACCTGGAACGTCCTTGAGCCGTCGGTCGCAGACGCCCTGCAGGAAGCCTGCGATACAGGCTGGACCGTCATCATCAAAGAGGCACTGGCCAATGGGCGCCTGACCGACCGCGGCGATCCCCCGGCGATACTGCGCGACCTCGCCGCCATGCACGGAATCGAGGTCGACGCGGCAGCAATCGCGGTGGCTTTGGCCCAGCCGTTCGCCGATGTGGTGCTCTCCGGCGCGTCCACCCTTGAGCAGTTGAGGTCCAACCTGGCCGCCCGTGACGTGAGCCTCACGGCAAGCGAGGCGTCGGCATACGTCAACAGCGCAGAAGGGGCCGAGCAGTATTGGGCACATCGGTCCTCGCTCCCCTGGACCTGAAGCCACCGGCTTCCGTCAAGACGTCTGCGACATACAGATGCCTGTCGGGGTGCCCCGCTATGATCGCTCGACTGTGATCACGTCGAGGCGAAGCCGATGACTTGGTGGAGGGCGGTCGCTGGATACCCCCCCACCTGGGCTGCTGCGTTCCTGTTGCTGGTCTCGACCGCCGCTCTCTTTGTGGTGCTCGACCCATCGGGTCTTTTCGCCGCGATGCTGCTGGGTCTGGCCGCCGTTTTGGTCGTCGCCTGGCCGCTCACGATGGCGATGACTGGCACGCTGAATCAGCGCCAGTTCGCCCCGCCGACCATCCAGGACATCGACCCCGCTGAGCTCGAGGCGCTAGCCGCGGAGTTGGCGCGACTCGACGACCCGCAGCCCGCCGAGCAGCTCGCAGTGCTTCCGGGCAAGCGTCAAAGCCTGCTGTCCGTGTTGCAACGCCGCCTCGACTCTGGCGAGCTCACCTACGCGCGCTATCTCGCCTCGGCACAGCAGGTTTACGCCACCGCGCTCGACAACCTGCACGAGGTGGCCGTTGCCTCCGAGAGCATCAGCACCATCGACGAGGGATACGTCCGACGCCGCCTCGCTGAGCTCCACACCGACCGCGCCGATGAGGCCTCTGCCGTCCGCGAGCGCGAGACGCTGGAGCGCCGGTTGGAACTTCGCGACACGCAACGACGTCGTATAGCCAGACTGTTAGCCCAAAACGAAGCCGCCCTCACGGCCCTAGACCGCACCAGCACGGCCCTTGCGGACGTTCCGATGGGCAAGCGCCCCGAAGACGCCGACGTGGCCATGGCCGCGTTGGAAGAGCTCGCGGACCGCGCCACCAAGTATGCCGACTGACCACTAGACATTGACGTTCAATCGTAAGAAAGTGAGCTCGACATGAGCGACGACACCCAGGCAGCCACCGGCACCAGCGACCACCCCGTCGTGCTCAACCTCAACTTGGATGTGGCCAGCGCCCAGACCGCGGTCGCCATCGTCGAGCCCGAGCCCACCGATGAGTTGACGATCCAGGCCAGCGAGCAGGTCGGGCAGTTGCTGGCGATCGACCCCCAGAGCCAATCCAACCGAGACGCTGCCCGCGCTGCGATCGACGGCATGGGCCGCGACCTGCAACAGCGCGCCGCGACCCGCTCCAAGATGCTGCAGACCCCCATGCGAGAGATCGCCAACGCCAGCGAAGACGGCGGCCCGGTCGCCCGCTCCCTCGGTGACCTGCGCATTGAAGTCGAGAAACTTGACCCCTCCGGCCTCGACACCGAGGCTGGATTCTTTACCCGGGCGTTGGGCAACCTCCCCGGCATCGGCACCCCGCTCAAGCGGTACTTCCTGCGCTACGAGAGCGCTCAGACCCAGATTGACTCGATCATCGGGTCGCTGGAGAAGGGCCGCGACGAGCTCAAACGCGACAACATCACGCTCTCGGACGACCAGGGCAAAATGCGAGATCTGACGCTCGGGTTGGGCGACCAGATCGCGTTGGCCCACGCCCTGGACACCGCGATCGTCGGGCGCCTCGAGACCGACATCGGCCCCGATGACCCACGCCGGCAGTTCGTCGAAGAAGATCTGCTGTTCGCGATCCGCCAGCGCACCCTGGACCTGCAGCAGCAGTTGGCCGTCAACCAGCAGGGTGTGCTCGCCACCGAGCTCATCATCCGCAACAACCGGGAACTGATTCGCGGAGTCAACCGCGCCCTGGATGTCACCGTCAGCGCTTTGCAGGTCGCCGTCACCGTCGCCCTGGCGATGTCGCACCAGAAGATCGTGCTGGACAAGATCGACGCGATTAACTCCACGACGTCCGACATGATCGCGGGCACCGCCAAGCGTCTGCGCACTCAAGGCACCGACATTCACCGCCAGGCGACCTCGACCATGCTCGACATGGACTCACTGCGCGGCGCGTTCGAGGACATCGACGTCGCTCTCAACGAAATTTCGACCTACCGCCGCGAGGCACTGCCGACCATGGCGGCGAACATCCTCGAGTTGGACAAGCTCACGACGGCAAGCGAGTCCTCAATTGAGCGGATGGAACAAGGCCGAGGCGCTGCCGACCGGTTGGACGCACCGCCTTCGACAAACACCACGGCGATTGAGAACAACAGCGATCAGGACAACCGATGAACGCCCGTCGCCGTCTTGCGACCGCCGTGATTGGCACCTTCGCTCTCAGCCTGAGCGTCACTGGGTGTGGTTTCAGCCTCGGTGGCGACGAGGAGCCGTTAGAGCCTGCCGAGGCATCATTGCGACTTAACGAGCTGTCCAACGACATCGAGTGGCAAGACGACCTCGTGACCCGCAGCGCCTCTATCGCCCCGCCGACTGGCGCTAATCTGGCCAACACGTTGCCGCCCATCGATGAGTTCCCCGTCGTGGTCGAGGCTCGGGGCGCCGATGACGTCGTGGAGGTCTGGGCCTCGACCGAGAAGTCCGGTGAGGACACCGACGGTTGGATGACCGAGGCCACCGAAGCCTTCAACGAGTCCAACCCCACCTTGGCTGACGGCAGCAGCGCGGGCGTCGACCTGCGCAGCATCGCCTCCGGCACCGGCTATCAGTTCATCGCCCGCGGCGACACTTTGCCTCAGGGCTTCAGCCCGTCCAACGAGCTGTGGACCGAGATGTCGTCTGAGTTCCAAACGATCACCCCGATCAGCGACCGCACGGTGAGCAACGTGGCAGGGATTGTCCTGAAAGACGACAAGGCCGCCGAGCTCGAGGCAAAGTATGGCGACACGAACGCCGCCACGTTGGTGGACGCCGTGCTCGCTGGCGACCTGGTGATGGGCTACACCGACCCCTTTGCCTCCAGCACCGGCCTCAACTTCCTGGTCACCGTCTTGGACGCCATCGCCGAGGGCGACGAAGCCAACCTGACCTCCCCCGATGTGGCCAGCGTCTTCGAGCAGTTCCAGCGTCAGGTGCCGTTCGTGGCGCTGACCACCTTGCAGATGCGCGACTCGGTCGAGAGCGACACCGGCACCCTGGACACCTTCGTCATGGAGTGGCAGACCTTCACCAACACCGACACCCTCGACAGCGGCTACACCTTCATTCCGTTTGGCGCGGCACACAACAACCCCCTCGTCGGCGTCGGCGAGCTCTCCACGGCCGACAAGGAGGTGCTCGACCTCTTCGGGGACTTCTTGCAGCAACCGGAGTGGCAAGACCGCTCTCAGGAGTTGGGCTTCGACCCGGCCGATTACACGCCAACCTTGAAGACCCCCTCCGGTGCGGCGCTGATCGAGGCGCAGAACGTCTGGAAGGACAAAAAGGACGGCGGGCGGCGTGTGGCCACCGTCTTCGTGGTCGACGTCAGCGGGTCGATGAACGGCTCGCGCATCACGGCCTTGCAGAAGGCGATGCTCTCGGCCCGTGAGTTCATCAAGCCCACCACCAGCGTGGGGGTTGTCGAATTCGACGACAGCGCCACCAAGCGCATGGAGATCGGCGAATTCGACCTGAATCAGCAGGCGAAGTTCGCGGCGATCGCTGAAGACCTCGCCCCTAGTGGCGGCACCGCCATGTACGACGGGATCGTGCTCGGCCTGTCGATGCTGGATGCCGAGCGCCAGGTCGACCCCGAAGTCAAGCCCATCATGGTGGTCCTGACCGACGGCGAAACCACCGACGGCCTGGAGTTCAGCGAGGTCGACACGATGATCGCTGGCCTTCGCATCCCGGTCTACACCGTGGGTTTTGAGGCCGACCTCGACGAGTTGTCGACGGTGTCGTCGCTGGTCGAAGCCGCAAGCATCGACGCCAGCGAAGATGACGTCGAGTTCAAGATTGCCGCCTTGTTCAATGCGGGCGGCTGACATGCGGCTCGCATGAAGCCCCTTGGCATCTGGTTCGTGCTAATGAGCGTGCTGTTCGGCGGTTTCGCCGCGTCCGAGTCCACGCTGCAAGACCCGCAGCAGGTCTTTGTCTTCATCGACTCGTCCAACCCGATGGCGCCGGTCTGGGTGGATGTGCAACGCGAGTTGAACGTCATCAACGCTCGCGATGATTCGGAGTTCGCGCTGGCCTACGGCCAGAGCCGTGGCGCTGAGCTGGTGACAACGTGGAGTTCGGAGCTGAGCCTTAGTGGCGTGCAACCGTTCGCGCCGTGCTCGTTCGACGACATCGATTCCTTCGGCGAGGCAGCCGAGGCTGACGAGCGGATCCTCATCACCACTTCGACATCCTGCGATGCGAGCGGCCTTAGCGACTGGCAAGTCGTCATACTCGAGCCGTAGTTGCTGGCTCTGCCGCCGAGCAACAGCACGATCACCACCGGGGCTCGAGCCAACCTCGTAGCGTGGAACCTCGTCGACCCCCAAGAACTCATCAGTCACGAGCCCGCCCATGCCTGCCACAGAGTCTGGGTTGGCGGCGTCAAGCTTCCGCTATTGCGGCCTCACCCTCGCTGTGGCACAGATCACCTCATTGTCATCTCACTCCGGTAACGGTGGGTACAGCGACGCAGGTTCTCCCGTGACGGCCTGCTTGCGATCGGAGGATGTGGCTTAGCCGCTCCTGGTTCGGATACGCGTCCTCTTGGTATCCGCTCGATGTCGATGTCTTCATTGATGCTCCGTGCCCGTGACGTGTGCATCGTCTTCCATTCGATAGTCATGGTCGAAGAGGGCTTCAACGTGCAAGCGGTTCAGGACGCCGGGGGTCACCCAACGCCATCGGGGAGGACGCAGCCCGCCGACGCTGGGAAAGTCACGGCGTCGTCTCCACGTCGACTGATCAACTCATCGCCGGGCTGGGTGTCGACTGGTCCACCGAGGCTGGCGGCAAACTGATCGCGATCACCTTCGAGGAAGTGATCTCTCACCTCGACACCATGTGAGTGTCTCGTGTCCACACCTCGGCGTCGGCGGCGTATGCCGATCGCACCCTTTCTGGAAGGAACCTCATGCACGCACCAGTCATGTACGACCACACCGGAGGGCCCGAAGTCTTCTACCTCGGACAAGCCCCGACACTCGAGCCTTGCGCCGGCGAAGTCCAGATCACCGTGGTCGCCGCCTCGGCCAATCTTTTCGACGCCAAGTTACGGTCGGGCTCCATGCCGATGCCGCAGACCTTTCCGGCGACTCCGGGGATCGATGCCTCCGGGGTCATCAGTGAGATCGGCGAAGGTGTGGATTTCGCCATCGGCGACGCGGTCTTCGGCACTGGTCGAGCCACGTATGCGGAAGAGGCCATCTTGACCGCATACTGCGCAAAGCCTGACGCCGTCGATCACGAGCAGGCTGCCGCGGTCGCCACCATTGGCGAAACCGCCTTTCGCGGGCTCGCCCACACCAGCGTCGCCCAAAACGGGACCGTGGTCATCTGCAAGCGTTGTCCCGGCAAGCTCATCCTCATGCCACACAAGAAGAACTGAGCACGCCGCGCTGTCCTTCGTGTCCACTTGACAAATTCCGAATATGTTCAGAACATAAGGAATGGTCACCACCAGTCGAACTGTCAGGTCCTCCGAGCTTTCTCGCAACAGTCGGGAAGTGTTCAAGGCTGCGGAC
>JBBSKS010000153.1:0-6206 GCA_038256095.1 Actinomycetales bacterium
CAACTGTCGGATAGGCCAAGCAGGACGCCCCTACTCGGTAACCCACGACCATGTGTGAGTGAGGCTCCGGCCCTCAACCCCCCAGACAACCCGAGCGGTCACTCCATACCGTCTAGTGGTCTCATCCACCTTGACAAATGAGTATTTGGTGGTTTGGGAGCCTGTGGATATCGCGCCGTGGAGCCATTGTTATTGCCGTAGAGGGCCAGCGGTCGCCCGGCTGGGAGCCGCTGGCTCTTTACAGGGTGTTTAGCCGTTCTTGGTGCTGGTGTGCTCGCGCATGTTGTAGGTCCCGGTCTCGATCCAGATGGTGTTGTGGATGATCCGGTCCATGATGGCATCGGCGTGCACCCCGGAGCCGAGGCGCTGGTGCCAGTCCTTCTGCTGGTATTGGGTGCAGAGCACCGTGGAGGTCGCGTCGTAGCGGCGTTCCATGAGTTCGAGCAGCATGCTGCGCATCGCCTCCGAGGGTCGGTCCAGGAGCCATTCATCGATCACCAACAGCGTGAACGAGGCGTACTTGTTCAGGAACTTCGTGGCCCCGGAGGGTTTGTCCTGGGCCAGGGTCCAGGCCTCTTCGAGGTCGGGCATGCGGATGTAGTGGGCGCGGATCCGGTGCTGGCAGGCTTGCTTGGCCAGCGCGCACCCCAGATACGACTTCCCCGAACCGGTGAAACCCTGAAACACGACGTTCTGCTGGCGTTCCACGAACGAGCAGGTGCCCAGCTGGGTGAGCGTGGCGCGTTGAAGCCCGCGTTCCTCGACCAGGTCCACCCTGCGCAGGTCAGCGTTCGGGTAGCGCAGCCCGGCCCGGCGCAGCAGCCCGGTGATCTTGGCGTGCGTGAACGCCGAATACGCTTCATCCACGGCCAGCTGGATCCTTTCCTCGAAGGCCAGGCCCATGCTCAGGGCCTCGTCCTGGGTCTCGATCGCGGTCAGCAGGTCGCCGGCGTTCATCTCGCGCAGCTTGCGTTTCGTCTCGATATCGACCGTGCTCATCGGTTTCCTCCCGCGTAGTAGTCGCCCCCACGCACGTAGCCACAGGTCTCCTGCGGGGCCTGCGGTGGCAGGGACCCGGCCTTGTCCTGTCCGGTCTCCAGGATCGGGCGCAGGTGCGCGTACCGCGGGGAGGCGACCTGGCTGCGCAGGGCGAGCTGGCAGGCGGCCTCCACCCGGGCCGGGGAGTAGCGACGAGAAAGCCGCAGTACCGCCAGGGCCGCGTCCAAGCCTTGTTCCTCGATGGTCACGGATTCGAAGATCCGCTCGATGATGCGCAGGGCTCCCGGTCCGATCCGTTCGGCCCACCCTCTAACGCGTGGCCCGTCCCATTCGCGCCAGCGCCGGTCCTCGGGCAGGTCGGCCTCGTTCGTCCGGTACTGGTTCACCGTACCGGCCGGTACGAGTCGGTGGCTGGTGAGGCGCTCCTGGTGCCGGTAGACCTCCAGCATCGTGTCAGTGACCCGCAAGTCCACCCGCGCGCCGATGTGGGTGAAGGGGACTGAGTAGAAGTTGCGTTGCCAGGACACGTAACTGTTCTTGGCCACGCGGCGTCCGTAGGCCCATCGGCTGATCTCGTAGGCCACCGCGGGCAGCGGCCGCAGCAAGGACTGCTCCTCTGTGGTGAACACGCCGTGGCGGGAACCGGCCCGCTTCTGGAACGGCTCCCGGTTGTAGGCATCCACCCGCCGGTAGATCGCGGTGCGCAGCTGCTCCAGGGTTGTGAAGGACTGCTGGCGTAGCCCGGCGATGACCCAGGTGGCCACGTGCCCGACGGTGTTCTCCACGCTCGGTTTGTCCTTCGGCATCCGGATCCGGCCCGGCAGCACGGCAGCGCTGTAGTGCCCGGCCAGCTGCCGGTAGGCGTCGTTGAGCACGATCTCGCCCTCCCGTGGGTGGGAGATCACACCTGTCTTGAGGTTGTCCGAGATGATCCGCGGCACCGAACCTGCGAAGGCCTCGAACATCGCCACGTGGGCGCGCAGCCAGGATTCCTGTTTCATGTCCAGGCACGGCTCGACGAACGCGTATCGGCTAAATGGCAGGCACGCCACGAACAGGTACACGGTCGCCTTCTTACCGGTGGCCGGGTCGGCTAGGCGCATGGTCGGGCCCGACCAGTCGACCTCGACGCTGACCCCGGCCTTGTGCCCGACCCTGGAGGCGGCGCCGGTGACCAGCACGTGGCGTTGGTAGGTCTTGCAGAACCGGTCGTAGCCCATCCCCGGCCGGGCCGAGGCGGCGCAGGCATCCACGTACTCAGCGTGCAGCAGCTTCAGCGTCACCCCGACCTTGGCCAGCTGCCGGTGCATCTGAGCCCAGTCGGGTTGGACGAACACGCTCTGATGTTCACCCCTGCCCGGGAACAGCAGCGCGTACACCTCGGCCTCGGGCTTCTCCCGCAGTTCGTCCCAGCTGATGCCGAGCCGGTCGGCGGCCTCGAGGACATTGGCGACACTGTTCCGGGAGATGCCCTGGGAGGCCGCGATCGCCCGGCCGGACAGGCCCTCAGCGCGGAGACTGAGCACAATCTTCGTCTTAATTTTCCGTACCATCGGTATTGCTCCTTCCACCACGTGGCCCTCACATGGTGGAAGGAGCGTAAGCCGGTGGCTCCCACGCACACCGATGGTGGCTCTGAAGCACAATAACCCGGCCAACGCGCACTGGCCCTGAACCTCAATACCGGTGGCCCTCAGCACCGCGAATATTCATCTCGCCATTGACCGACCGAATGGGTGGCGCGATCTGGACGCTGGTCGCGGGGCTCGGCATACTCGCCTCGATGGTGCGGACCATCCCGGCGTTGACCCCGACGCTGGATTCCGCCGAGACCCTGTCCGGGGATTTCAGTCGCTTTTTCTAGGGGATGTTGACGATCATCATCCGCGCGGCGTATGCCGTCCGGTGATCGCGATCACCTGGATCCGCTATGCCCGCCCCGGCGCTCCCAAGCCAGGGAAAACGCACATCGCGTGTGATCTCGGTCACTCTTTCGATAGATTCCGAAGCGTAAAGTCAGAACAGGGTCCCGTCAGAACGACCCACCGTTCGGGGCCCCCTAGTTTTGTTAGTTGTTGGATCTGCGTACGGCCCCAACGGCTCGCATAGAGAGCAGCGGCCATGTCGTTCTCACTGCCTGAGTGTGACGCCGCTCCTCGGGCGATTCGGGTTGCGGTCGCCAACGACTACCCCCTCGTCATCGCGGGCACCGCCCACGCGCTCGTGAGATTTGCCGGCGATATCGAAGTCGTGGAGTACGCAAGTCGGACGGATATCAGAAGCGATGTCGATGTGGTGCTTTTCGACACGTTCGGTGAAGGTCCCGGTGCCGCAGCGGCACGAACCGAACTGATGAACCACACGTCATCCCGTGTCCTGGTGTTCACTTGGCACACCGAGCCAGCACTCGTCATCGCTGCGCTACGAGCTGGTGCGGCTGGGGTGGTGTCCAAAACGGTCAGCGCGGAGCAACTCATGGAGGCCATCCGTAGCGTCCACGCGGGGGAACAGGTCCTTCCTGATCGGGGCCCCGAGGGCAACGAATCGTTAGGACGGTGGCCAGGTGACGACGTCGATCTCTCTTCCCGTGAGTCCGAAGTTCTGGCGTTAATTTGCCAGGGTCTGAGCAACCAAAATGTCAGCGACGCGCTCTACCTCAGCACCAACACCATCAAGACCTACATTCGCTCGGCCTACCGAAAGATTGACGTCAGGACACGATCGCAAGCCGTCGTGTGGGGACTATCGAACGGCTTTCAACCCCAAACGGTCCGCTGGTATCCCAGACAATAAGGAGACCAACTCGTCAGTTTCGTGCTCTTTCTGGATAGTGTCGGGACGTCATTGGATGTTGCCGCGACGTCACTGGATACAGTGCAAGGCATGGTTGTGCAACGCGTGCTTCCCAGCGAAGAAGCTGAGGAACTCCTAGCCCTGGTCCGAGAGATCGCTGGCGAGCAACTTTTGCCCGCCGCCAACGAGGCCGAGGCGCAAGGGCGATTCCCCAGCGAGATCTTCACCCTTCTGGGCTCGAGCGGTTTGCTGTCCTTGCCCTACTCCGAAGAGTTCGGCGGTGGCGATCAACCGTATGAGGTCTACCTTCAGGTGCTCGAAGAGTTGGCCTACGCCTGGATGTCGGTCGCGGTCGGCGTCTCAGTCCATGCGCTGACCTGCTTCCCGATGGCGACCTTCGGCACGGCTGCGCAGCAGGAGAAATACCTGCCCGGCATGCTCTCCGGCGACCAACTCGGCGCCTACTGCCTCTCCGAGCAACAGTCGGGCTCCGACGTCGCCTCGATGCGGACCCGCGCAACCGCGACAGCGGGCGGGTATGCCGTCTCCGGCACCAAGTCGTGGATCAGCCACGCCGGGCACGCCGACTTCTACTCGAGCTTTGTGCGCACCAGCGACGACGGCGCCCGCGGTTTGTCCGCGCTGCTCGTCCCCGCAGATGCGGATGGCCTGAGCTTCGGCGCCCCCGAGCGCAAGATGGGCCTTGCGTGCGACCCAGTCGCCGACGTCATCTTCGACAACGTCTTCGTCTCCTCCGACCGCCTCGTGGGTGAGGTCGGCCAAGGCATGACCATCGCCATGGCAGCGCTGGACTCTGGCCGAATGGGCATCGCCGCCACCGCCACGGGCCTGGCCCAGCGAGCGCTCGACGAAGCGACGGCATACGCGATGGAACGCGAGCAGTTCGGCAAGCCGATCATCGAAAACCAGGGACTGGCCTTCCTGATCGCCGACATGGCCGCGGCTGTCGGGGCCTCGCGAGCGGCATACCTGCAGGCAGCCCGTCTACGCGATGTCGGCAAGCCGCACAGCCTGGAGGCGTCCATCGCCAAACTGGTGGCCACCGACGCCGCGATGAAGGTCACCACCGACGCCGTGCAGGTGCTTGGCGGGGCCGGATACACCCAGGATTTCCCGCTGGAACGTTTCATGCGCGAAGCCAAAGTGACCCAGATCTTCGAAGGCACCAACCAAATCCAACGACTGGTGATATCCCGCCAGTTGCAGAAGAAATAGCCCCCGAGCGAAAGAAGTCAACGTGCAGATCACCTCAGATGTCGTCGCCCTGATCACCGGTGGCGCTAGCGGTCTCGGCCTAGCCACCGCGCGACGCATTCTCGACGACGGCGGCTCGGTGGTGCTCGTTGACGTGCCCGGCGGACCCGGCGAAGAGGTTGCGGCCGATTTGGGCGAGCGGGCCCGCTTCTCCCCCGCCGATGTCCGCAACGAAGACCAGGTCCGCGCCGCGATCGCGGTGGCCCAAGAGCTAGGCACTCTGCGCATCGTGGTCAACTGCGCCGGGGTCGCTACTCCTGGGCGCATTCTGTCCAAGCGCGGCACTCACGAGCTCGATGCGTTCGCCACCGTGGTCGAGATCAACCTGATCGGTACCTTCAATGTGATGCGTTTGACCGCCGAGACGATGGTCAACAACGAACCATTGGACGGCGACCGTGGGGTCATCCTGATGACCGCCTCCGTCGCGGCCTACGACGGGCAGATCGGCCAAGCGGCCTACGCGGCCTCGAAGGGCGGCATCGTCGCGCTCAACATCACCGCAGCGCGTGACCTCGCCGACAAGGCGATCCGCGTGATGACCATCGCTCCCGGCGTGATGGAAACCCCGATGATGGACGGCCTGCCCGGCGAGGTCAAAGACAGCCTGGAAGCGCTGGTGCCGCACCCCTCACGACTGGGCAAACCGAGTGAGTATGCCGCGCTGGCGTCGCACATCGTGTCGAACCCGCTGCTCAACGGCGAGGTCATCCGCCTTGACGGCGCGTTGCGGATGCCGCCGCGCTAAACGCTTTCGCGTGCAGGTAGACGCGCCACCGTTAGCCCGACGGTGGCGCTCGGCGCATCCATCGCCGCAAGCGCAGCCGGGATGTCGTCGAGGCTGATGATGTCGCCGACCAGGGCGCTTGGATTCAGACGCCCGTCGGCAATCAACGCCAGCATCGCGGGGTACTCGTGAGCCGCCATCCCGTGCGAGCCGTACATCTCGAGCTCGTGAGCGGTGACGCGGTCCATCGGCAGCGGCGGAGTCGATGCCTCTCCCAGCAATAGGCCGATCTGCACATGTCTACCTCGGCGGCGCAGACTGCATACGGATGCGATGGCGGTCGCCGGGACCCCAAGCGCATCGATCGAGACGTGCGCGCCACCGAGTTCTTGGATGCGCCCCGCGGCGTCGG
>JBBSKS010000154.1:0-6171 GCA_038256095.1 Actinomycetales bacterium
GCTGACCCCTTCCCAGAGTGCAAGACGGGCGCAGACGCCAACGAGCGAGTCGATTGCCGCATGGTCGGCGCCGTCATCAGCGTCCAGGACTACTGGAGCGGCGCGTACGACAAGTACGAACCCGCGCAGACGGTGCTCTTCGAGGGCAGCACTAACACGGGCTGCGGCGCAGCGGATAGCAGTGTCGGGCCGTTCTACTGCCCCGTGGACTCGACCATCTATTTAGACGTCAGCTTCTTCAACCAGCTCGAAGCCATGGGCGCCGACGGGGGCTCGCTGTCGCAGATGTATGTCGTGGCGCACGAATACGGCCATCACATCCAGAACCTCACGGGAGCCTTGGCCCGCTCGCAGCAGGACCGTCAGGGCCCCGAGTCAGGCGCCGTTCGAGTTGAACTTCAGGCTGACTGCTTCGCTGGCGTGTGGGTCGCCAACGCATCGGAGACCGTCGACGCTGGCGGTCAGGAATTGCTGGAGCCTGTGACCGACGAACAGATTCAGTCGGCTCTGTCCGCAGCTTCATCAGTAGGCGATGACCGCATCCAGAAGCAGGCCACCGGCCGCATCAACCCCGATGTGTGGACCCACGGCTCAGCCGAGCAGCGTCAAAAGTGGTTCCTCACCGGCTACAACTCCGGCGACCCCAACTCCTGCGACACCTTCAACACCGACGACCTTTAGACCGAACGACTCCTGGCCCATCGAGACGCAGGAGATGCACCGGATTGCGTCGATGTGCGGTGCATCTCCTGCCGTTCGATGAGGGTCAGAGCGGGCTACTCGTTGTCGCCACCGGTGTCTTGGGGCATCGCGGGGCCACCCTCAGCGGTCGCGGTCTCACCCACGTCGGCGCGGACCCAGGCGCGGATGGCTGGGCTGTCTTGGCCGGTGGCTCGGGTGTAAGCACGAATCTCTAGTCGCTGGTCGACCATCTGCTGGCGCAACCCGGCATACCGAGTAGCCAAGCCTGGCACTCGATCAATCACATCCAGCACCAAGTGATAGCGATCCAGGTTGTTCATCATCAGCATGTCGAACGGCGTGGTGGTCGTGCCCTCTTCGATGTATCCACGCACGTGCAAGTTGGAGTGCCCGGTGCGGCGATAGGTCAGTCGGTGGATCAGCCACGGATACCCGTGATAGGCGAACACCACCGGCTTGTCGGGGGTGAAGATGGTGTCGAATTCACGATCGGACAGCCCGTGCGGGTGCTCCTTCTCATCCTGGAGACGCATCAGGTCGACCACGTTGACTAGGCGCACCTTGAGCTCCGGGATGTGCTCGCGCAGCAAGGCCGCTGCTGAGACAGCCTCCAACGTCGGCACGTCTCCAGCGCAGCCGAGCACCACATCCGGCGACTCGCCCTCGACCTCGGTGCCGGCCCAGTCCCAAATGCCCAGCCCTCGGGTGCAGTGATTAAGGGCTTCATCGACCGACAGGAAGTTCGGCGCGGGCTGCTTGCCTGCGACTACAACGTTGACGTACTGCTTGGTGCGCAGCACGTGGTTGTAGGTCGAGAGCAACGTGTTGGTGTCCGGCGGAAGGTAGACGCGAATGATGTCGGCCTTCTTGTTGACCACGTGGTCGATGAACCCCGGGTCTTGGTGGGAGAAGCCGTTGTGATCCTGACGCCACACGTGCGATGACAGCAGGTAGTTCAGTGAGGCGATCGGGCGACGCCACGGGATCTCGTTGGTCACCTTCAGCCACTTGGCGTGCTGGTTGAACATCGAGTCGATGATGTGGATGAACGCCTCGTACGAGTTCATCATCCCGTGCCGACCGGTCAGCAGATAACCCTCAAGCCACCCCTGGCACTGGTGCTCCGAGAGCATCTCCATCACCCGCCCTACCCGCGCCATCGAATCGTTCTCATCGTTCGGCAGGTAGCCAGCCATCCACTGCTTATCGGTGACCTCGAAAACGTCCTGCAAACGGTTGGATGCGGTCTCATCCGGGCCGAAGATCCGGAAGTTATCGGGGTTCATCGTGATGATGTCGCGCAAGAAATCACCCAGTATGCGGGGCGCTTCGGTCATCGATCCGTCCAACTCGACGCCGTAGTCGCGCCAATCCGGCATACGCAGATCGCGCAGCACCAGCCCGCCGTTGGTGATCGGGTTGGTCGACATTCGTAGGTTATCCGGTGGGTTGGCCGCAGTGATCTCGGGGATCAGCGCGCCGCTGTCGTCAAACAGTTCCTCCGGACGATAGCTGCGCAGCCAGTCTTCGAGGTTGTGCAGGTGCTCGTCGGTGTCGCGCGCATTGGCTAAGGGCACCTGGTGAGAGCGCCATGAGTCTTCGGTGCGCTTGCCGTCGATTTCCTTCGGCCCGGTCCAGCCCTTCGGCGTGCGGAAGACGATCATCGGCCACAGCGGTCGCTCCTGCGCTTCACCCGCGGCGTCCCGGGCAGCAGCGTCAGCCTTGATCTGCGCGATTTCGTCGAGCACGACGTCGAGCAACTCGGCATACCTACGATGCGCGGCCCCGTGGTCCTCGTCATCGAAGCCGCCGGTGAAAAAGTGCGGCGTGTGCCCATACCCGTGCATCAGGGCGGCGAGTTCGTCCTCGGGGATCCGCGCCAGCACTGTCGGGTTAGCGATCTTGTAGCCGTTGAGGTGCAACACCGGCAGCACCACGCCATCGGTGTGCGGGTTCACGAACTTGTTGGAGTGCCACGACGTGGCTAACGGCCCGGTCTCGGCTTCGCCGTCGCCGACCACCGCAAAGACCAGCAGCTCCGGATTGTCGAAGGCTGCCCCGTAGGCGTGCGACAGCGCATAACCGAGTTCGCCGCCCTCGTGAATCGAGCCTGGTGTCTCGGGGGCAACGTGCGAGGGGATGCCGCCGGGGAACGAGAACTGGCGGAACAGGCGCCTCATGCCCTCGGTGTCGCCGGTGATGTCCGGGTAGGTCTGCGTGTAACTGCCCTCCAGGTAGCAACTGGCCACCAGACCGGGGCCGCCGTGTCCTGGGCCGGTGACGTAGAGGGCGCTTAAGGACCGTTCAGTGATAGCCCGATTCAGGTGGGCGTAGAGAAAGGTCAGTCCAGGAGTGGTGCCCCAGTGGCCGAGCAGGCGCGCCTTGACGTGCTCAGGTCGCAACGGCTCGCGCAGGAGGGGGTTGTCCAGCAGGTAGATCTGGCCCACCGACAGGTAGTTCGCAGCTCTCCACCATGAGTCGATGCGTTGCAGCGTTTCGTCGGTCAGCGCCTGTTCGGTGGCCCCTTTGCGACTCGGCCACATGTTTGCGCGGATCGTCTGCTGTGCCATGACTTTTCCCAGCTTTCTGATTGCATGAGTTGAACTACTCACCTAGAGACTATCGGGCGCATTGCACACCCTGACGGCTACGCTCCGGGCGCGCTCAGCAACGGACTTCAGGACCGCGAATCGAGGGTCGGGGATGTCGAAGAACCCGCGGCGGGGCGTATGGCGCAGGCTGGCGAGGCGGGAGTCGTCTAGGGCTTGCGCGACCAAAGGCTTGTCGCCGCCCACCACAAGACCGCCGAGGTCAGCGGAGGCGAAAATGGTGACCGCTCGCTCCGCGACTGCACCCACGAGCCCGTCGGCTTGGTTAGAGCGACGTCGCGCGTAGCGCTGCTGTGACCAGCCCCCGGCGGCGGTGCGTGATTGGACGTACTTCGTTCCGCACTTGTGCGCCGACAGAGTCTTCCCCTCGGCCACCCCGACGGCATATCCCCCGCGGCGGATCAGGATGACGCCCAGCCACTGAGGCGACTGACTCCATGAAGCCAGGTCTGGCGGTATAGACGTCGCTGCCCGCCAAGCGTTGAACGCCGCCCACGATCCGTCAGCCCCGGTGAGCACGTATGCAGATCCGTCCAGGGACCACATCGACTCACCATGGCGCTCGGAAAAACCGGCAACCCAGCGCTCCAGCCGCTCGACGGGCACGTCGATGCGGCGCGGTTCACTCACTCAGACGTTGAAGCCCAGGGCGCGCAGCTGGTCGCGGCCATCGGGGGTGATCTTGTCCGGGCCCCACGGCGGCATCCAGACCCAGTTGATCCGGTAGCTGGACACCAAGCCTTCTAGGGCCTGGCCAACCTGCTCCTCGATGACGTCGGTCAGCGGGCAGGCAGCACTGGTCAGGGTCATGTCAATGACGGAGTGGGCCTGCGGGTCGACCGTCACGCCATAGATCAGCCCTAGGTCAACGACGTTGATGCCCAACTCGGGGTCAACAACATCGCGCAGGGCCTCTTCGACATCAGCAACATTTGCGGGGGTCATGGTCTCGCTCATCAGTCAGCCTTTCGGACGTTTCGCTCAGGATCTCACGTTGGAGGTGTTTGGTGCGGAAGAAGTTGAAGATATATCGACGCCAGCCTGCGCCAGCGCATCAAGGTATGCCGTCCAGCCCAGCAGCGCGCACTTCACCCGGGCGGGATATTTCGCCACACCGGCCAGGGCCACCGCGTCGCCGATCTGCTCAGCATCGCCGGAGTCGGTGCCGCGTGAGGTCAGCATGGCCTTGACGTGGCCGTAGGTGGCAAGCGTCTGCGTCACGGGCTCGCCGACACATTCTTGGTTCAGGATCGACGTGGAGGCCACCGAGATGCTGCAGCCCAACGCGTCGTAGGAGAGGTCAGACAGCACTGTGACGCCATCGACGTCGGAAACGTGGACACGCAGCGTGACCTCGTCGCCGCAGGTCGGGTTGATGTGACTGACCTCGGCGTTCGAGCCGTCGCGCAGCCCAGCACCAACGGGTCGTTTGGAGTGATCGAGGATCAACTCGCCATACATATCCATCGTCAGTCCCTAAACCGTCACGCCGAAGACGGCGGGAACCTCGTCGAGTGCCGCCACGAAGGCGTCGATCTCGTCGGTCGTCGTGTAGATGCCGAAACTGACCCGGGTGCTGGCGGTCACGCCGAGGCGGCGGTGCAGCGGCCACGCGCAGTGATGCCCGGTGCGCACGGCAATCCCTCGGTCGTCCAGCACCTGGCCGACGTCGTGAGGGTGGATGCCTTCGACGGTGAACGCGACGGCACCGACACGGATCGAAGGATCCGTCGGGCCAAGCACCGTGACCCAAGGCCGGGTTTCCAACGCCGCGAGGGTATGCCGCATCAAGACTTGGTCGTGAGCGGCCACTCGGTCCATGCCCACCTCTGTGAGGTAGTCACAGGCCGCAGCCAAACCGACAGCTTGGGCCGCAACGGGCACTCCAGCCTCGAAGCGCTGCGGAGGCGGTGCGTACGTCGAGCCCTCCATCCGGACGATCTCGATCATCGAGCCGCCCGTGAGGAACGGCGGCATCGCGGTTAACAACTCCGGCCGGCCCCACAACACGCCAATGCCCGAGGGGCCCAACACTTTGTGGCCGGTGAAGACCACAAAATCCGCGCCCAGAGTCGAGACATCAACGGGCAGGTGCGGCACGGACTGACACGCGTCGACAACCACCAGCGCGCCAACGGCGCGAGCCGCGTCGACATACGGAGCGAGGTCGTTGTGCGTGGCCAACACGTTCGACACGTGCGTCAACGCCACGACCCGCGTCTTTGGGCCGATCACAGTCTCTGGAGCCTGCAAAGCGCCGTCGTCAGTCACGTCGATCCAGCGCAAGGTGGCGCCAGTGCGACGAGCCAACTCCTGCCAGGGCACCAGATTCGCGTGGTGCTCCATAACGGACACAACGATTTCGTCGCCGACGCCGATGTGCAACCGAGCAGCCGCCGCCGGGTCAGCGCCGTCGAGCGCACCAGGTGCCCCGGCGTTGCTCAAGGCGTAGGCCACGAGATTGATCGCCTCGGTGCCGTTCTTGGTGAAGACGATCTCGTCAGCCTGCCCACCCAGGAACGCAGCGATCGTGGCGCGAGCAGACTCGAAAGCCTCCGTCGCCTCCTCAGCCAACTGGTGCGCGCCACGGTGAACCGCTGCGTTGTGCTTGGTGTAGAACTCGTGCTCCGCGTCAAGGACCACCGAGGGTTTCTGCGAGGTCGCACCGCTGTCGAGATAGACCAGCGGACGACCGTCACGCACGGTGCGCGCGAGGATTGGGAAGTCAGCCCGAATACGGGCCAACTCCCCTACACCTAACGGTTCGCTCATGCGCAACAGACCAGATTCAGATCAGGCCGTGACCGCGGTGTAGCGGTCGTAGCCTTCGCTCTCGAGACGGTCAGCGAGCTCGGGGCCA
>JBBSKS010000155.1:0-6166 GCA_038256095.1 Actinomycetales bacterium
CATCCTGATCGCGCCCGCGGTCCTTCCCGATCGACGCTCAGCGGCAAGCGAGCTCGAAGAAGGCAGCCGACGATTTGCGATCGAGATGCTGGTGGACAGCGGCGGCCCCATCGACGGCAAAACCGTCGAGCAAGCCAAACTGCGAGGCCTGTCGGGGGTGTTCCTGAGCTCCGTCGATCGGGGTGACACCACGATCGCGCCGGTGCGTCCCGAAACGGTGCTGCGCGGGGGCAACCGACTGCACTTCGTCGGTCAGGTCTCCAAGATCGTCGAGCTTCAGGCCATCAAGGGTCTGCGTTCGGCCGAGTTGCACCACGTCCTGGACCTGGAAAACCCCGCCGTCCGATACTTCGAGGTGGTCGTCGGCTCTCGCTCACCCCTGGTCGGAAGCACACTCAAAGACGTGGGGTTCCGATCGGCATACCAGGCTGCCGTTCTCGGCATCCACCGATCGGGGCAGATGCTCGAAGGCCGGCTCGGCACAGAGACCATCCGCCTCGGCGACACGCTCATCATTGTCTCCGACCCAGGCTTTCGTGAGCGCTGGCGTGACCGGGCCGACTTTCTTCTGATCGCCAACCTCAGCGGAACACCCCCGACGACCACCGGGCGAGGCTGGATACCCGTCGCATTGTTGCTTGCGGTGGTGGTGCTGGCCGCGACCGAGGTGGTGCCCATCCTTCAGGGCTCGCTGATCGCTGCGGTGCTCATCGTCCTGACCAAAGTGATGACGCCCCTGGAAGCCAGACGGGCCGTCGACGTCGAGGTCATCATTGTCATCGCCTCGGCGTTCGGCCTCGCGGCAGCCATGCAGACTTCCGGCCTCGCCTCGGTGATAGCCGGGGGGATGGTCAGTTTCTTCGGCGACTACGGCGACCGAGGCGTGCTGCTGGGGCTGGTCCTGGCGACCATGATCCTGACCGAGATGATCACCAACAACGCCGCCGCCTTGCTGATGCTGCCGATCGCCGTCACTGCGGCGGGGGCCACCGGCCTCGACCCACGAGGGGCCGCCATTGCGGTCGCGGTCGCCGCGTCGGCTTCGTTCCTCACGCCCATTGGATACCAAACCAACATGATGGTCTACGGCCCCGGCGGCTACCGGTTCGGCGACTACGCCCGGCTCGGGTGGTCGCTGTCGCTGATCGTCATCGTGCTCACCGTGACGCTCACCCCGCTGCTCTGGGCCTGACCGCGAGCGCCGCACTCAGCGGCTGCTGGTGACCATCCGGCTAGGGGTCACCAAGAGCCGCGCAGAATAGGTGGCCTTGCGCCACGTCGGGACCCGCAGACGCTCGCCGAAGATGTCGTAGTCGTTGTCTTCGATCAGGTCCAGGATCCGGCAGTAGAGATTCTTCGCGGTCTGCACGCACCGGCGCGAGGAGGGCGGCAAGAACGGTAGGCCGTCTTCGGCGCTGCGATACAACTCCCGGTTGCGGCCAACCTCGAACGACATCAGCGAGCGCCACTCGTCGGTGACGTGATCGATCTTTCGGTCCACCCCGAAGCGGTTCAGGTCTTCTAGCGGCACGTAGGTCCGGCCCAAGTCGCGGTCCTCGGCAAAGTCGCGAAGAAAGTTGGTGAGCTGGAAGGCCAAGCCCAGATCCCGCGCGCCACCGAGGGCTCGCGGGTCCGTGGGTCGAAGCACCGGCAGCATCATCTCGCCGATCACCGCCGCCGAGCCGTCCATATAGCCCAGCAAGTCGGCATACGTTGGGTAGCTGGTGACCGTGAGGTCTTGGGTCATCGCGGAGAAGAACCGGTCAAAGCACTCCGGGTCGATCTCTCGCCGCAACGCGGTCTCGGCCGCCGCCCGCACCACGGGCTCCTGCACCCGCTCGCCAGACATCGCCATGCTGAACTGCTCCGCAAACGCGGCCAACTCGGCTTGAGTTTGCGCGACCGTCCGCGAATCACCGCTGGTGGCACCGGGTGCGTCGACGATGTCGTCGGCCATCCGGCACAGCGCATACACCGCATACACGTCATAACGCTGCTCACGCGGCAGGATCGCGGCGCCCCAGTAGTAGGTGGTGCCGTGCTCCCTGGTGATCTGACGACAGATCGCGTGATCCGGGGTCGGCGCGCGATCTTTCATGCGGCCTTGGCCTCCAAGTAGGACATGACGCGCTGGGCGGCCAGGTTGCCGCTGATGATGACCATCGGCACGCCGACGCCAGGCGTGGTGCCCGTACCCGCGAAGAACAGGCCCGGGATGTTGCGTGGCGCGTTGCGGGGCCGAAAGGGACCGGTCTGACGGAACAGGTGGGACAGCGAGAACGGCGTGCCCGACGCGAGACCCTGGTTGGCCCAATCCTCGGGAGTGACCAATTGCTCGGTGCGAATGTCGGTGGGGTAGCCGCTCTTTTCCAAGAACTCCAGCAGCCGCTCACGCATCGGCTCGCGCTGCTGTTTCCAGTCGATGCTGCCGGACAGGTCTGGCACCGGCTCCAGCACAAACATCGTGCTACCACCCTCGGGCGCACGGCTGGGGTCGGTCACCGTTGGCATCGTCACCAAACGCGACGGATCACGCATCAACGTCTGGTCGTCGATGAGCTGGTCGAAGCTCTCGTCCCAGTCGTGACCGAAGTGAATGTTGTGGTGCAGCAGGTTGTCGGCCGCCCCGTCCTTGGTGCCGACGTGCCAGACCACCGCCGAGGGTGAGTAGCGCGGGCGGCGCAGCGACAGCGGCTTGGGCACATCAGCCAACAACGTTTGGTATGCCGTGGTGATATCTGTCGTGCAGACCACGGCGTCGGCGGCGAGGTATTCGTCGCCCAGCACCACGCCAGTCACCCGCCCGGAGCTGTCCCGGGGCAGCACCGTGACCGGGGTGTCGAGGCGGATCGTGACCCCAGCGTCGGTAGCGGCCTTGGCCATCGCCTTCGGCAGCGAGTGCATGCCGCCATCGGGGAAGAAGACTCCGTTGATGGCGTCCATGTACGAAATAACCGCATAGATGCCGCGCGCTTCGGCCGGCGCGAGGCCGGCATACAACGCCTGGAAGGTGAAGAGGCGTTGCAGCCGTTCGTCCTTGAAGCGCTTAGCCACCAGAGCCCCGAGGCCGCCGAAGGCACCCATTTTGACCAGGCCCACGGCGGGCTTGGGGCGGCTCACCAACCCCAACGGCGAGTCGAAGTTGCGGTCAATGAAGTTGGGCATTTCCATGTCGTAAAGGCGCTTGAGCCACGGCACGAACTCGTCGAACGCCTTCGCGTCCTCGGGCCCGCACATCCGCGCGATTTGGTCGCGCATCGTGGCTAGGTCGGTCCAGATGTCCATCTGCGAGCCGTCGGCGAAGAACGCACGGTATGCCGGGTCGAGCTGCGTCATCGGCAGCAGGTCCATGCTGCCGCCAGCCGCCGCGAGTGTCGACTCGATCAGGTCGGGCATGGTCAGCACGGTGGGGCCGAGGTCGAAGACGTGGCCCTGCGCGTGGCTCTCCCCTGCGAGGCCGCCCACCTGGGAGCGCGATTCAACGACGGTGACGTCGTGACCGGTGCGGCTGAGGTGACACGCGGTGGACAGGCCGGAAAGCCCGGCGCCGATGATGACGATCTTGCTCATGAAGCTCCTTCTGGGGTGGATCCTAAGCGTACGGAGCGCTCTGGCGAGTCGTGACGGGGGGCGCCCAGTGCGAGGTGGAGGGGACCGGCCGGTCGCAGGGTGACCCCGGCGCGTGGGCTGAGGTCGCCACCGACAAACCGCAACGTCTGCCCAGCAATGGCCTCGAGCACGGTGCGCATCAGCAGGTGTGCGTAGTGGCGGCCCAGGCAGGTCCGCTCCCCGGCCGCAAACGGCACATACCCCCAGGCAGGCGCTTTGCCGGTGTCGAAACGCTCCGGTCGGTATGCCGTCGGGTCGTCCCAGAGGTCGGGGTCACGGTGGGTGAGGTAGGGGCTGTAGAGCACCAACTCGTCCTTGGGAATGTCCACGCCATCGACGGTGATGTCCTTATTGGCCCGCCGACTGCCGGTCCAGCCGGCGGGATAAAGACGAAGAGTTTCCTTGATAGCCGAATCGTGACGCGAAGGGTCCAGCAGGCTGGGGTCCTGGGCGGCGTGCGCCAGCAACCAGGCCAGCGTGTGGGCAGTGGTGTCGTATCCGGCCGCGAGCGCCACCCGCATCTCGGGCAGGCCGCCGTGGGCGGCAAAAGTCTGGGCCAGGCTTCCCGGCGGGGGGTCGGCGAGGGCTGCTTCGAGACGGGCGTTCATCGCCCGGAAGCGGATGGGCCTGGGCAGGAACGGAATCGGCAACGGTTGCTCCATTGGCCCCAGCCACCGGTCAAGCACCGGGTCGACGTCCTCCGACCCGAGGAAGGTGGACGACAAGACGGCGCGCACCACGGTGGAGGCCCACTCGATCGCGTCGAAATCGCCGGTCGGCAGGTTGCGCACGATGGAGGTCTGCATACCGGTTTGGAGGTCGTTCATGGCGGTCTTGGTGAAGCCGGGGTTGAGTACTTTGCGTTGCGGTCGGTGCTCCGGGGCGTCGGTCTGCACAATGCCAGCGTTCAAATACGGCGACAATTCGCTCAGGCCGCCACGGCTGCGGAAGGTCTCGAGATCGCCCAGCACCCCGCGATTCCATTCCGGCGAGTACCCCACCAGGGCCCGCCGCCACAACTTCAACTCAAAGGTCGAAACGCCTTGCGCTCGGGCGGCCTGTGCGCCCATCTCCAGGACGCCGAGGGGGTTGATTCCCCACTGACCCAGGTGGCCGACCAGTGGCGATGGAGGCGGTGACGGAAGCGACGACTTCACTCGTAGGTCCTGCCCCGCCAGGTCGGCCGACCGCGCAACGCACGCAGCACCAACGGGACCATCGCCGGGGCGATCGCGGGGCTCAGGACCGCTTGCCAGCCGGCATACCGGCAGGTTTTGACTTCGACGAGGCTGCGCTCAAGCATGCCCATCAACAGCGGCGCCGCCCATCGCCGGTCGCGCGGCAGCAGGATCAACGGCAGCGAGTATGCCGCCGCGTGAGCGGCCCAGCCCAGCACCAGGACAGTTTTCGACCCGCCAGCCATGGGCATCAGCCCGCGCGACAGGCCGCGGATCACGTCGGCATACGAGGTGTACATGCGGACGTGTAGCAGGTCCCCGCCCAACGCCAACCCCAGTCGCAAACCACTTTTGCGCGTATGCCGTGCCATCGCCACATCCTCGACGATCCGGTGGCGCACAGACGCAAAACCACCCAGCTCGGCAAAGCTGCCTCGGTCGAAGACCAAGCAGGCCCCGTGGGCGGTGGCGGCAGCAGGAATCGGCAATTTCAACAGGAAATGGGGCAGGAGGCTAAGCAGCACCGCATCTATAGTCGGGACCACCAAATGCTCCCCCAGCGAGTCTGTGTCCTGCCGGGGAAAGACGGAGAAGACGTCAGCACCTACGCGCCGTTTCTCGGCCACGATCGCCGCGAGCGCCCCAGGCTCCACGGTGACGTCAGAGTCGAAGAACACGAACGTGTCACCCTCAGCGGCGGCAGCTAGCTGCTCGCACGCCCAGGCCTTGCCCGTCCAACCCTCCGGCAGCGCCTCGCCGGTCAGCACTCGAGCGCGCGGGTGACCCGACGCGTCGATGATGTCTTGGGCAATCACGGGTGTGCCGTCGGTGGAGTTGTCGTCGAGAATTAAGACCTCTGCCTGATGGTTGGCCAACATCGCGGGCAGCGTCGCGGGCAAGCGGCCTGCTTCGTCGCGCGCGGGGATGAGCACCGAGACCTCACTCAAGCCGCTGTCGTCAGTGGGGCCTGCGCCAAGGCGGTGCGTTCCACTGCGCTTGAGCACCGGGAAACTCACCAGGTTTACCGCCAAGGTCAGCAGTTTGACCGCGAGGAATCCCTGGACCCCAGTGCGCAGCACGTTCATCGGCGCCATGGGGTCAGCACCGAGATCCACCCGTCGACCGAGCCCCGACCCGCTACGACGCGGCGATAGCCGGGGAGATCACGCGTGGCCGCAGTGGCGGCCAGCGTCTCGTCCAGCTCAACGAGAGATTGCCCCAGCACCGGCGCCAACTCATCTGCGCGCACGGGTGAGCCGATGTCGATGAACGCCTCGGCGTACTGCGACCCGCGCATCACCACGCGCACCGCAACGGGCACCAGCGGCACCCCAGCCTGCGCGGCAAGACGACCTGCGCCACTGCGCAGCGGGCCGAGC
>JBBSKS010000156.1:0-6046 GCA_038256095.1 Actinomycetales bacterium
CTAGGAGGTTGTGCGTGTCAGCGCACCAGGTATCGCAGCGCCCATCGGGACACCGGTGCATAGGCCAGGATGACTGGCCACGCCCCTCGCAGCCTCAACCACGTTGCGGTGCCGGTGCCTCCAGCCTCTACGCCGTGGTCTAGATCGACGGTGACGAGCGCGTGGCCCCGGGTGCGGAGTTGCACGGTCCAGGACCAGGTGCGGTTTTCCTCGTCGATAGCGTCGATCGTGAAGGGCAGCCTCAGCCCGAGGGGACCGATAACCGCGCCAGAGGTGCCGGTATGCAGACGGTCAAGCGCGTAGTCCACACCGCGGATGTGAGGTGCCCAGGTCGACCAAAGGCGCGGCTCGGCATACCTCTGCCATGCCGTCGTGGGGTCGATCGGCCCGCAGACCCGCAGGGTGAGGTCTCCGACGAAGTGCGAAGCGATCCCCGCCCCGGGCCTAGGCAGAAGGCGCCTGCGTTGGTGCATCGACCTTTAATCGCAGCCGATCTAACCGGGCACGCAACGCATCTCGCCGCTCAGCGTTACCCGACAGGTCGATATACCGCTCGCTGAAGGTATGCAGCAGGGCATCGTCGAGGCGTCGCACCGCACCGGGCGGATAGCGATAGTCCATCCCGTCGTTGATCGCTGCCGTCCCAGCCGAAGCCAACAGCGAACCCAACTCTTGAAGCGAGGTCACGCCGACCTCGAGCAACAACCCGGAGATCCACTCGTAGTGATCGGTGCGCGACCACCCGGCGTCGGCAAAGCGGCCCGCGAGGAACGAAGCGAGGTCCTGTGCGCCAATCCGTGGATCGTCCTCGTCCACTTCACTGTGCTGTTCGGTCATGCTCTCCTGCAGACGATCCCTAATCTTCGAGAACTCACGATCCGCCAATTCCAGCAACCCTGCGGCGAGCGTAAATCTGCGATCCAGATCCGGCGCGAACTCTGCGGGCACCGTTCCCTTGTATCGAATGTCGTGTTCAAACTCAGCCCACGCGTGCTGCAGCACCGTCCTGACCTGCACCGATGCCCGGTGCCCCGCCAGCGCTTCCCGGTCCTCCGGAGCATCAGCCGCCACCAGCACGTGACGGCTCGAATAACCGAAGCGACCTTCCTGGGCTGTCTCCTGCCCCATGTCACGGTCGTCGAGCACCGTCATCTGCGCGGCAAGGAGATCGGCCACTGCCGAGACGTCACTGTGCACAAAGGTGATGACCCGCACGCCTATTTGGTCGGTGATCTCGCGCATCGGGTCGCTGAATTCAGGCCGACCCTCAACGCGCCGATGGGCTTTGACGGCAAACGAGGCCACACTCTTAGTGCGCGCGGTCACGCTCAAGTAGTTGATGCCAGCGTCGTCCAGCATGGACGTGATGAGATCGGTGTAGGCGTCGGTCACGCTCAGGATCTCAGGCCTCAACTCCTCGTAAAGCCGCACGGCCGATCGGGCCGGGGAGTCAATGCTGGGGTGCGGATCGTTCGACGCTTCGTGGCCATCCGGCAGACCCGGGGTCACGATGTAGCCGGTCTCGAAATCGCCGTAGATGGTCGTTTCGTCGGGCCGCGTTTGGGCATACATCGCCACGTACGCGCAGATCACGGCATCGACTTGGTCCTCGACCCGGCGTAGTTCGCTCTTGCGAGCGGCGGCCTCGACCTGGGCAAACAGATCGCGCCAACCTTGGTGATCGATGACGTGCATCGCCGGCTGTGCGTTCTTGAGAGTCTCGACGAGGTGCATCAACTGCAGCAGGGCAAGCCGCAGGTCCGTCGCCGTGCGACCGGTGCGCTGCTTGTACTTCAGGGTCCGCCCGAGGCGGAACAACGCGATGGTCGCCGGGTGCGGGTAGACCTCAATCGCGCGGCGCTCGGCCGTGGAGTGCGGGTCCATGTCGAGGCCCATCGCGTCGGCCAGACGCGCTCCCCGAGGTTGCAGCGCGAACTCCGGCTTGCCCGTGTTCGACGGGTGGGCCCCAGCCTGGAAGGCCCGATAGTCCTGGTTCAACGCCTTTTCGCACGGCCTGTTGCCGGTCGGGTTGGTGACAATGAGCGGGGCGTCAACCCCGACCAGAGACGGACCCTCGGCGTATGCCGACAGGGCCGTGATGATGCTGGCATCGTCGGTCTGGGACGACACGTGCAACAAGCGCCCGTCGACGTCGATGACTGCGACCCCGGTGGGCTTCTTCTCACCCCAGGCGAGATCGAGGCCGATGTAGTGCATCCCGCCACTCTGCCTTGTTTCGTCTCTCCTCGTGCGATCGACTCGTTCGCTCTGCGCACGGCGATCGACGTCGGGGTCCACGTCTCTACTCTGCGAAACGTGCGACCCCCTCGGTGCACCCACGTCGGGCCGTCGTTATCGACTACGTCAGGCGTAACACCGGAGGTCCGTATGTCCGATGCAAGGAGCCGTGCCCGGGCGTTCCACGCGCTGACAGCAGCCGTTGCCAGCTTCGCGGTGATCTTGCAACTTGTTCTTGTCGTTCAGGGCAATGCCATCTTGGACCAGACCGATCCGCCTGGCCTGGCCACGCGGGTCGTCAGATTCTTCAGTTACCTGACAATTTGGAGCAACGTCCTGGTAGCGCTGGTCGCCTTTATCCAGGCGACCCAACCGGATCGCGATGGACTTGTGTGGCGAGCACTCCGACTAGACGCCGTGGTCATCTGCTTCGGGGGCGGCATCGTGCACTTTTTCCGGCTTCGACCGTTGCTGAACTTGAATGGGGCAGATTTGCTCGCCGACCGCCTACTCCACGTCATCGTTCCCCTCTTCGCTCTCATTGGTTGGCTGGCGTTCGGCCCTCGCGACCGCGTGCACCGCGCCGACCTCGGCCCGTTCCTCGTGGTCCCGGTCCTGTGGCTCGTCTATACGTTGGTTCGTGGGGCCTTCGTTGACTGGTATCCCTACCCGTTCATCGACGCTGGCGAGCTGGGGTACTCGCTGATAGCGGTCAACTCCGTTGTCATCTCTGGCCTCATGCTGAGCCTGGCCGTTCTGGCCTTATGGCTGGACCCAAAACTGCCCGGCACTCGCAGCCGGGAGCGGACCTGACGGATCAGGCATTGGGCGCTCGGCATACCCAAGCGCGGGGTCGAAGGGTCCATGTGCGCTCGGTGTATTCCCGCCCCACGTCACCGTCCGCGTTGACCAAAAACTTCTCTCCGCTGTCTACAGCTCGGATGGTCACCTCGCTGCCTTGCACGATCTGCACGTCGTCGCGCTCAACGTGGGTGCCCTTGCGTAGATCGGCGGCGAAGGTCAGCCGCTCCCACGCACCCAGGGCGGTGGCGATCATCACGTCGGCCTTGCGGTCGGTCGCTTCCGCGTCGGGCGCGACGGACGTGCCACCGCCGATCGAGCTCCCCACGGCGACGGTGACCATCAGGGCGTCGTGGTCCTCGTCTAACACTTCTTCTCCGTCGACCCAGACCGCCACCTCCCAGCCCTTGGTGCTCATCCCCGCCTCCAGCGCACCGATGGCATAGGCCCCGATCCCCAACGCCCCCTTCATCGATTGAGCGTTGCCCGTTGCGTTCGCCGCGATGCCCGCATGCACGGCGTTCATCACCACGTGGCCGTCCTCATCGACCAGTAGGTCACAGCTCTGAGGCGTTCCTCCGAGGGCCACCTCCACCGCCTTGATGAGGTCGAGGGGAAGTTCCATCCCGCGGGCGAAGTCGTTGCCCGTGCCCATCGGCACCAGCCCAATCGTCCCGATCCCACCGAAGAGATCCTGCTCCACGCAGGTGCCCAGCACCCAATTGAGCGATCCGTCGCCTCCCATAACCACCACATCGCGGCCGCGGGCCGACCGCAGCGCCTGCGCCATCGCGTCGCCGTCCTCTGGAACCACCACCTCGGTCTCGGCACGCTCGCTCAGCGCATCGAGCACGAAGTCCACGTCCTCAGTGGACGCCGACCCCGCAGCGGCATTGGCGATGACCAAAACGGAACGGTTGTCTGACATAGGAGCCACTGTGTCAGTCCTCACTGACAGACGCGATGATGCAGCTCGAACCGCCGTAGTGTGCCCACGCTGGCTAATTGTTGACGAAGTCTTCCTGACGGATAAGGAAGAAACAGGCCACCGCAGCGACGAAGGCGATAACCGCAGCGATCAGGGTGATCTGGTTGAGGGCGTCCACGAAGCCGACCGTGGCCACCTGCTCGATGAGATCTTTGGCTGAGGCGGGGGCCATCTGGACGACCCGCTCAATTTGGCCACCGGTCACGGCCGCGGCGATCTGATCGGCCTGGTCAGCAGCCGGAGTGCCAGCCAGTTCGTCCTTAATATCGACGGTCACGATGCGACTAAAGATCGAGCCCAACGCCGCGATCCCGGTGGCCACACCTACTTGCCGGAAGGTCGAGTTGGCCCCCGACGCCATACCCGCGCGGTCGGTTTCGACCACACCGACAGCCGTCGAGGCCAGCGGCACGTTGATCATCCCGATGGCGAAGCCGCAGACGGTCAAGCCGGGGATCAGCGCCGTCCAGGATGAGTCAACGTCAATAAGCAGCAACAGGCTCAAGCCCACCCCGAGCGCCAAGAAACCCGGCGCGATCAACCACTTCACCGGGACCTTGGACGTGAGCCGCCCGGCGATCGTGGCCGAGAAGAACGACGCGATCGACAAGAAGAGCAGTCGAACGCCAGCCTCCACCGCGGAGTAGCCGAGCACGTTCTGCAGGTAGATGACCAGGTAGGCCAGCAGCGAGAAGATCGACGACGACACCGCGAAGGCGGCAATCAGCCCGCCGACGAAGGTCGGTTTGCGCAGCAGCGTGAGGTCAAACATGGGCTTGGCTTGCGTGATCTGACTCACCACAAAGAGGACCAAGAGCACCGCGGAGCCGCCGAGCACGCCCAAGATGAGAGGGTCACCCCAACCGCGGACCCCCGCGTCGATCAACCCGAAGACCAGCAGGCCTAAGGCGCTACTGAAGGTGACGAAGCCGATCCAGTCGGGAGCGCCGGCATTGGGGTCCTTGGACTCGTTGACCTTGCGCAGCGAGACGATGATCGCGAACACGCAGATCGGCAAGTTGACCCAGAAGATCCAGCGCCACGACAAGCCGGTCGTGAGCACACCACCGAGCACCGGGCCGATTGCCACCGCAATGCCTGTAGTGGCTCCGAAGATGCCAAACGCGACGCCACGTTCCTTGCCGCTGAAGGTCGCCGCGAGCAAGGCCAGAGCCGTCGCAAACATGGCTGCGCCACCGACACCCTGGAAGCCACGGGCCAACGTGAGCGACAAAATGTTGGGCGCGATCCCGCACAGGAAAGACGCCACCCCAAAGAGGGCGACGCCGATCACGAAGACGCGCTTGCGGCCAAACAAGTCGGCCAACGACCCCGCCGTCAGCAGCAGCGCGGCGAGCACCAGTGCGTAGGAATCGATCACCCACTGCAGGTCCGACAGCGTGGCGTCGAGGTCACGCTGGATGTCCGGGAGCGCCACGTTGACGATCGTGATGTCGAGCAGGAGCACAAAGAGCCCCGTGCACACGGCAATGAGGGTCCACCATTTGGCTGCCATAGAGGTCTTGTCCACCGATCGAGGAGAGAAAGAGCTTGAGCCAGTCGGAGCAGCGCCAGCCACCTGCGAGCCTCAGCGTACGACCGCGTATTGACAACCCATCGACCAGCCCACCTGGTGACCCGCACGCAGCACCTTCAGGGAGTTTCGGGAGCCTCGTCGGTCAATCTCACCCCCAGGACCGCGATGAGTCGCACCCAGGCCCTGAGCTCGGCTGTGTCGAGCCATGGCGTCTCCATGGGCCCGGAAGTAGGCGCCAGCGGTCGGGGACCCGCTGCCGTTGCGACACTGCCGAAGTGGGAGCCGAAGTCGGATACTTCGTGGCTGCATACAGGGCGCCGGGCAGGGGAACGCCTGCTGGGGCAAGCGCGGCGCTGAGTTGTTCTTGCGCATGGTGCGGCTCCCTGGTGGTGTCCCGTGGGCGCCTTTTCTCTCCAGTGCATCAGCAACTTGCTTTTGATGAAGCGACGTTAGGTCTCGTCTGGCTTGAGCAAATCTCGCGC
>JBBSKS010000157.1:0-6025 GCA_038256095.1 Actinomycetales bacterium
CGGCCGGTGTGCCTAAGCGAATTGAGGCTGGGCCATTGACCAACATCTCTGGTGACTCGTTGTTCTATAACGACATCGACACGCTGGGCGGCAACTCGGGCTCAGCGATTTGGCAGGCCAGTACGGCCAGGATCGTCGGAGTCCACACCAACGGCGACTGCACCACGGCTGGCGATGGCGCCAACTCCGGTGTCCGGATTGAGCGGATGCTGCAAGAGTCGCCCATCCTTCGCGTCCGTGCTGGCGGCGCGACGAGATTCACGATCGCCGGCCCAGTTGGTTCCGAGTCTCGCCCTTGACTGACGCCGCGGACCTGGTCTATCGATGGGGTGGAGAGTGCAGGGCCGAATACTCGTTCGACGTCGACCAACGATCTTGACGGTTCTGGGGCGGTGAGTTTGAGCGCCGCTCCAGGTGATTGGGCGGAAGCGACGTTCGTGGTGTCTAACACGGCTGAGCGGAGGTCCGACGGCTTCGGTCGGCTACGGATCGTGCTGCAGAACAATCCCCGCGGGATGTTGAGCCTGTTCTCCATGTGGAACCCTGGTCGCTCCGACAACCACACCACGTCGAACCCGGTACATGCTCGGGTAAGCGGCCACCGCCCTGACGGCTATGGGCTGTATCGTCGGCACGGGTACGTGTTCGATCCCTCACTGCCCCAGCCCGCTGGAACGGTGCCGCTCGTCAGCTGGTGGAGTTCGAGCAGACAGGACAATCGGCTGACCTCCGACCCGAGCCATGTAGGCGCCATCGGGAGCCGGCGGAACGGATACACCTTGTATCGACTCGATGGGTACGTCTACTCGCCCGATGCCGCCCAACCGGCCAATACGGTGCCCTTGGTGAGTTGGTGGAACGCAAGCCGCCAGGAGCATTTCACGACCGCAGATCCGCGATGGATTGCACCTCGCGGCACCGTGCGTGAGGGCTATCGGGCCCTTCGCCTGGAGGGTTACATCGCGTCGCTCTGATCACGCTGTGCCGCTCGTGCTTTACGTCCAACGCGGGAAGGTCCGCAGGGCGAAGACCTGGCAACGGATCTCCGCACTGCGGGTCCAACGCATCCATCGTGTAGAGGCGAGGGTGAATAAGGTTGTTGCATGCCTGGGCTCACCGATCTCGAAACCATGTTGTCCACCCTCGAACCCACGATCCGCGAAGGTGAATTCGTGTATGTCTCGGTCCCGGAACAAGAAGCACACGGACTTCCGGCTCAGGCGCTTATCCACGAGAACGAAGGCGTGACGATGGTCCTGCGCCGTGAGTATGCAGACGTGGCCGGTATCGGCTACGAGTTCGTGGCCTCGTGGATCACGTTGACGGTGCATTCGTCGTTGGAAGCAGTGGGTTTGACGGCTGCGTTCGCAGCTGCCCTAGGTGAAGCGAGTGTCAGCTGCAACGTGTTGGCGGGGTTCCACCACGACCACATTTTGGTGCCGGTCGACCAAGCCACGCTGGCGCTTCAGACCCTCCAAGATCTAACGAACCGCCCAGCCCACCGGGCTCTTGCTCAAGGTTCTGGGACTTCGGCGTCCAACGGAGCATGGTGATCGTGCTCGGCCGTCCCCGACCGCCAGTAGCCATCGACGTAACGCCACTGCGCGGTGAGCCTGCGCAACCCAGCGCTCTGCCGGGCCGACAGTATGAGAAGTATTTCGAGGACTACCGGGTGATCATCGACCGCTAACGGGACCAGGCGTAACGGCTCGCAGGTGAGGTCGGGCGCAATCGCCAACGAAACACCAGCACCTTCAACAGCGACAACGCGGCGCTGGTCACGGCCTAGACGCGTCAACGGCACTCAGATCGAGTCGTACACTTGTTCGTATGTCGAGTGGACCGCCAGGGTGGCCAGAGCGGGTGCCGCCAGCCGGAGTGTCCGGTTGGGAGTCCGCTGCGGTGTCCTGGTTGCTCGACCAGTGCCCCGCCGACTACCGGGCGTACTCCGCATGGCGCCGCCACCCCGTCGCCCTCGCGTGGGTCACGGTCAGACACCTTCAAGCCGAGCTCGGTGCGATGCGCGGAGCATGGCGCGATGTGCGCCCGGAACTGGGCCCGGTGCTGCCCACCGGGAGCCTGGGCGACGTCCTCGAGGCGCTCACCGCAGAGGGGCTGCGGCTTCGATCAGCATTGCGCAGTGCCGAATTGATGCTGGAGGCACTGTCGGTGCGCGCGCCCATCAGCAAACGTTGAGCCCCGTCTGAGAAGGTACGACCCCGACACGTAGACTCGGGGCCTCATTCAACGCCGAAAGGGTGCGTGCGCCGTGGGTTTGCTCAGCACGATCAACAGCCCAGACGACCTCAAGGCATTAGGTCGCGATGACCTGTCTGTCCTAACCGACGAAATCCGCGACTATCTCGTGGCATCTGTCTCCAGCACTGGCGGCCACCTTGGCCCTAATCTCGGCGTCGTCGAGCTCACCATGGCCATCCATCGGGTGTTTAATTCCCCGCGCGACACCGTGGTGTTCGATACCGGCCACCAGTCTTACGTGCACAAGTTGTTGACCGGTCGCCAAGACTTCTCCACCTTGCGCAAGCAGGGCGGGCTCTCCGGCTACCCCAGCCGCGCCGAGTCCGAGCACGACGTGGTCGAGAACTCGCACGCTTCGGCGTCGTTGTCGTGGGCCATCGGTATCGCCACCGGGCGTCGACTGCGTGGCGAGAGCGACCGGCATACGATCGCGGTCATTGGCGACGGGGCGCTCACTGGTGGCATGTCGTGGGAGGCCCTCAACAACATCGCGGCCAACCCTGACCTTCCGCTGGTCATCGTTATCAACGACAACGAGCGCTCTTACGCCCCGACGCTGGGCGGTATGGCCGACTATCTCGCCTCGCTGCGGGCCACCCGTAACTACGAAAACGTGCTGGGTTGGGGCAAGCGTCACATCAACCGAACGCCCCTGGTTGGACGACGGATGTATGGCGCGCTGCACGGGATGAAGAAGGGCATCAAGGACATCGTCAGTCCGCAGGGGATGTTCGAGGATCTGGGTCTGAAGTACCTCGGCCCCATCGACGGCCACGACCTGGACGCGATGGAGACGGCGTTGCGACGTGCCCGCGACTTCAATGGTGTCGTGTTGGTGCACGCGTTGACCGAGAAGGGCCACGGATACACCCCGGCCACCGGCCATGAAGCTGACCGCTTCCACGCCGTCGGTGTGATCAACCCTGAGACGGGGCTGCCGCTGGAGGTCTCTGGCCGCGGGTGGACCGACGAATTCAGCGACGAGTTAGTCGCACTGGGGGAGCAGCGCACCGACATCGTGGCTATCACGGCCTCCATGCTGATCCCGGTCGGTTTGGCCCCCTTCGCCAAGAAGTTCCCGGAGCGGGTCTTCGACGTGGGTATTGCCGAACAGCACGCGGTGACGATGGCCGCCGGGCTCTCTTTCGCCGGCCTGCACCCGGTGGTCGCGGTGTACGCCACCTTCCTCAACCGCGCTTTTGACCAGCTGCTGCTCGACTGCGCCCTGCATAAGCAAGGCGTCACGTTTGTGCTCGACCGCGCTGGAGTCACCGGCCCGGACGGGGCCAGCCACAACGGTATGTGGGACATGTCGGTTGCCGCGATCGTGCCCGGTCTGCGGTTGGCCGCCCCACGCGACGGCGCGCAGGTCGCGAAGGCCCTGCGCGAAGCCGTCGACATTGATGACGGTCCCTCGGTCATTCGCTTCCCCAAGGGCAGCGTGCCCGAGGTCATTGACGCGGTGCGCACCCACGGGGACATCGATGTGGTGTCCGAAGACAGCGACGCCGGCTCGCGCACCGATGTGCTGCTTGTCGGGGTCGGCTCGATGGTTGCAACCGCAGGCATGGTCGCTGAGAAGTTACGCGCCGAGGGGCTATCGGTGCGCGTCGTGGACCCTCGCTGGGTGCTGCCCGTCTCATCGCATCTCATCTCGCTCAGCAATAACGCCGGGGCGGTGGCGGTGATCGAAGACAACGTGGTCGGAAGTGGCGTCGGTGCAGCCATCAGTCACGCGATTGCAACCGGTGAGGTTGTTGCACCGCCGGTGTGGTGTTTTGGGGTGCGTCAAGAGTTCCTCGACCACGGCTCGCGCAACCAGGTCTTGGAGCGCGTGGGGTTGACCCCGGACGCGGTCGCTACGTCGTTGCTGAGTCGCTTGCGACGACACGCCGGGGTGTAATGACTTGGACCATCGACGGCATTCCGCTGCACCCACTGCTGGTGCACGGGGCTGTGGTGTTGATTGCGGTGAACTCGCTGGCGCTCATCGGTGCGCTACTGATCAAGAGATTCCGGGTGTGGTTGGGCTGGGGGCTGCCGCTGGTGGGCGCGGTCAGCGCGGTCACGGCATTCCTGACCAAAGAGGCGGGGGAGAAGATGCTCAAGGGTTTCCCCGCGGAGGGCACTGCGCTGGCTGATCACACGCACTGGGGTGGTCTCGCGGGGGTGTGGGGCATGGTCTTAGGCGCGACAACGGTGATTGCCTGGTTGACATGGTCGCCGTTTGTATTGGCCAAGGCCCCGTGGCTGGCGCATCCGTCGGGGCGCATCGTGGTGCTCATCGTTGGTGTTGGGATCGCCATTGCGGCGACGACCCTCGATATCTTGGCCGGACACAGCGGCGCTACCTCAGTCTGGGAGCTGAGGTAGCGCCGATCGTGCTGGTTGTGTTGCTTAATACGTGGGCTATTCGACGCTGAACGGCATCTGGATTGGTTCAGTCGTGTCGCCCGGGGCGAAGGTGAACACGTAGTCGCCCAGAGTCTGGAGTGGCACTGTGAAAGTAATCAACACCGTGGGCGTGCTCTTGCCGGGAACAACCGATTCATTGACGCCGGGGTAGCCGCCACCCGTTGCAGGGGCGCTTGTCCCGTCGGGCAAGGTGAGCGCGAAGTCTGCGATGCTGATATTCAGGTCTCGGTCGCTCTCGTCGCTGGCTGCGCTTGGAGGGTGACCTCCGTGGCTGGCTGCGTCGTCGCCGGGTCACCGCCCAGTGGCACCAGTGACAGATTCTCAGTGAGCTCTCCGAAGTGCAGGACTGCTTCGTCCACAACGAAGGTCTCGTCGACATCGAACGTCGGGTCTCCGGCCACCTTGGCCTTGGCTGGCGTGGAGCTGAGATTATCTGCGGAGTAGCCGGCCGCAAGGTCGTTGACCGACGACCACACGGCGCTGCCCGCAGGATCGGAGGTCTGCTCGCTGATGTTCTCGGCGACGACATCGACGCGCAGTTCGCCGCCGCCGTCGGTGGGCTCGAGGGTAGCGCTGCCCACGTCGTAGCGGTGCGGGCCGAAGTAGACCGACGTGTCCAACGCAACTTCTTTGGCCTGTAGGGCCGAGTCGGGGGCCGTGGCCGCGCTCGCGACTGGGGCCTCTACGGTAGGCGCGGGCTCGGCACTCATCGATGTCATCGCGCCAACAGCTGAGGTCGCGGAGGCGACCCCGGGGGTCGTGACGTCGGGGTTCTTGCTACCGCATCCGGCTAAGGGCGCGGCGATCACGACACCGGGGAGCAAGCAACTCGTGGTCTGAGGCCCAAACGTGTCGCCGCGCCGCCGCGCACTGACGCGATTGGCGAGGCTGTGGACCGTATGGTTGATGGACTTAAGCCCTAGATCAGCGAAGTGAGTGTGTGCGTGGAGACCGATGACGTGTTGAACCTGCTCCGTGAGGTCGCCGAGGAGCACATCAATCCGCGCTTTAGGGCGCTCGCTGACTCGCAAATCCACGAGAAGGGCCCGGGGGATTTAGTCACGGTGGCCGACCGGGAGGCCGAGGTCGCGATCACTGCTCGGTTGCGGTCGGCATACCCCGGCGCAGTGATCTTGGGTGAGGAAGCGTGCGCGGCTGACCCCTCGATTCTGGCGGCTTATGCCGAGGCGGACCATGCGTTCACCGTGGATCCGATCGACGGCACTAAAAACTTCGTCCACGGCAAGGCCGATCACGCGGTCATGGTCGCGGAGTTGCGAGGCGGGCAGAGCGTGCGGGCGTGGATTTGGCAGCCGCAACACGAGCGTTCGTTCGTGGCCGAGCGCGGATC
>JBBSKS010000158.1:0-5991 GCA_038256095.1 Actinomycetales bacterium
ACGCCCGAGGTGTCCGAGTGCAGACGGATCCCGGACAACCGGCGCCCGACCATGAGCGCGACGACGGCGTGGCCTGCTTCGTGCAGCACCGTGACGCCGTGCCGAATCGTGCGGTAGCCCGCGGGCGAGGCCACGATGATCAGCGCAAGCACGCCCAGAGCGGCGACGACCACGAGTGATGGCGGGTGCTGAGTGGTGGTCGACCGATCCCAGATGTCGCTGAGGATGTCACCCACGCGCTTCGACCTGGACCGGTGGACCAAGCGTCAGCAAGATGCCGAAAACGACCGCCACACCTACGACGATGACCGCACCCGCGACCAGCGGCTTGGACACCGCGACCGACACGACGCGTTCGGCGATCGTGGTCGGCGACTCGCCGCGCAGACGCCACCGCCGACCGATCAACCCCTTGCGGATCGCCCATTTCTCGAAGGGAATCGTGGCTAAAGGCGGGATAGCGGCGGCCAGACCGCAGGCCGTCCGAGAAAGCGACCACCGCTGATCGACCGCCACGATCACGGTCGCGACGCAAAAGATCAGGAACACCAGTCCATGCAGTGCCCCGCCGATGCTGACCCCGAGATCGGTGGTCTTGGTGATGTACTTCAGGAACATGCCGATGAGCAGCAGGGTCCAGGTGACCGCTTCGGCGATGGCTGCCGCGCGGTAGAAGGCGCGAGGGGTCATCGAGTGGTGACCTCGAGCGTGAAGTTGTTCGCGCGCAACCGGTCAACGAGTGCCTCGCCCAGAGCTGTCGCCGGGGTGATCACACCAATACGGTCGGTGCCTTCGCCCGCCGCCAACGCCAGCGCGGACTCGCCAAGCATGATGGCTGTCCCGTCGTATCCGGGGTCGAACGGCGCAGCGACCGTTGCGACGTACACCGTGCCGTTTGTGGTTTGTGCGACGACCTCGATCTCAAACAGTCCAGCTTCGCGCTTCTCCTTGCTCGGCCCCTCGCCGGGTGCGGGCAGCAATCGATCGAGCACCATGCGGGTCGGCTTGGTGGCCATGGCTGCGATGACGGCGCCGGTCCCGGCCGCAACGGCGTAGGCAGTGGCCGCCCCCTTGGCGCCCCGGCCGGTGTCGGTGACCTCGTCGTAGAGCAGCGGAGCATTGCCGTGGGTCAGCGACCAGGAGCGACGCACGATCCGCGAGTTATAGCTCGCCATCACGAATGGCCCGTGCCAGCGGCCCGTGGCCTTGTCTTTGCCGATGGGCCCGGGGCCTTTGCCGTATGCCGTCCGCTGCGCCGCCAGGGCATCCGGGTTAGCGACGACGCGACGGGTGGTGGGGTCTTCGCGCATAGCCATGACCTGTTGGCGCATCGAGTCGATAGTGCCGCCACTGAACCCGCCCCTGGCGCGGCGCACGTGCAGGGTGACGTCGACGAGTCGGCCGTTGTCGTCGGCCTCGGCTGCGTGGGCCGCGAGCATCACCCCGAGGTCGGACGGGATGGAGTCGAAACCGCAGGAGTTGACGATGCGGGCTCCGCTGGCCTGCGCTACATCGTGCAGTGTGTCGATGGTGTCGTGGACGAAGAGGACTTCGCCAGTCAGGTCGGCGTAGTGGGTGCCCGCGTGGGCGCAGGCCGCGATGAGCTGCTTGCCGTATGCCGCATAGGGGCCGACGGTCGTCGCGATCACCGTGGTCTTAGCGGCGAGATCATCGGCCTGGGCTTGGTCGGTGACGTCGACGGTGAAGAGGGGCCAGTGGTGGGCGGCCTCCGGCAGGTCCTTCTGGATGGCCTTGAGCTTGTCGAGGTTGCGGCCAGCGAGCGCAATGCGGGTTTGCGGTGGCGCCGCACGGGCCAGGTGCGCAGCGGTCAACCGTCCGACGAATCCGGTGGCGCCGACTAGGACGAGGTCGAAATCACGATCTGTAGGCATGTTGACCATCTTCCCTGCCGAGACTGGGCGTCGACTGCACTGGCGCACAGTTTTCGTCGTTTGAGCGTGTGGCACTAGTCACGCCAGGGCCCCACTCTTGTAGCACGCTCAGTCGGTCCGAACTCCCTGAGGCGGGTGCACCTAAGCGTGCGCCAAGATTGACGCTCCCGTGTGAATTCGGGCGCACGCATAGCAAGCCACTGGCGCTGCGGCATACTGCGCTCACAGATCGTCAAGCTTGGAGGACCGCCATGGGTCGCGTCACTGTGCGGCAGCGCACGCTGCGGTTGTCCGTCGATGCCACGACCGGTGAGGTCAGCAGCCGCACTCGCCCGGACACCGTGGTCGTCGAGGAGCCGCTGGAGCTGCGCATCGGCTCGCGGGCACTGACCGTCACGATGCGCACCCCCGGTCACGACATCGAGTGGCTGCACGGCTTCCTGCACGCCGAGGGCATCATCGCCAGCAGAGAGGACGTGACGACCGCCAGGTATTGCGCAGGTGCGGTCATGGATGACGGCACTGGGACCGACGTCAACACCTACAACATCATCGAGGTCCAACTGGCACCCGGGGTGGTCGACCCCTTCGAGGCTGGCCTCGCCCGATCGTTCGCGACGTCGAGCGCCTGCGGGGTGTGCGGCAAGGCCAGCATCGAAGCACTCGCCGTACGTGCGGCATACGACCTGAGCAGTGACTCGGTGGTGGTCAGCGCGCAGACCTTGCTCGCGCTGCCCGCCCGCCTTCGCGAAGATCAACCGACCTTTGAGCGCACTGGTGGGCTGCATGCCGCGGGTTTGTTCACCGCCGAGGGGGAGGCTCTAGTGGTTCGTGAAGACGTCGGGCGGCACAACGCGGTCGACAAGGTGATCGGCTGGGCGATGCAGCAGGGTTTGCTGCCGCTGCGCGGGCACGTGCTACAAGTCAGCGGTCGAGTGTCATTCGAACTGACACAAAAGGCCTACCTCGCGGGCATCCCGATCCTGTCTGCGGTCTCGGCCCCGAGCTCGCTAGCCATTGAGACCGCCCACGAGGCAGGTATGACGATCGCCGGGTTTGTGCGCGAAACCTCACTGAACGTCTACACCCACCAACACCGGGTGACCTAGCCCGCGAGCGCAAGGAAAGAAAGGCGTCAGACGAAAGGCTTGCGCCGACCGCATACCATGAAGTGACGATGGCTGATCTTCCTTATCCCACTGCTGGCCCGCTGATCGATCGATTCGACCGGGTGCACCGCGACCTGCGCATATCGCTCACTGACCGCTGCTCGCTGCGCTGCACGTATTGCATGCCTAGCCAGGGGGTGCCGTGGCTGGCCAAGACCACCATGTTGACCACCGAGGAGTTGCTGCGCCTATCGGCGGTGGCTGTCTCTCTGGGCATTACCGAGGTGCGGCTGACCGGAGGCGAGCCGCTCTTGCGCCGCGACTTAGTCGACGTGGTCACCGGGATGGCGGCGATGACCGGCGTCGAAGGGCCGCTGGATGTTTCGATGACCACCAACGCCCTGGGGCTCGACAAGGCCGCGCAGGCGTTGAAAGACGCTGGCTTGGCCCGGGTCAACATCAGCCTCGACACCTTGCAGACCGAGACCTTTAAGCAGATGGCCCGCCGGGATCGCCTCGACGACACGCTCGTCGGCATCCGAGCGGCTGCTGACGCAGGGCTGTCACCGATCAAGCTCAACACGGTGCTGCTGCGTGGGGTGAATGAATCCGAGGCCCCTGACCTGCTGGCCTTTGCCCTGAAGCACGGCTACGAGCTGCGGTTCATCGAGCAAATGCCGCTGGATGCTGGGCACACCTGGCACCGCGAGTCGATGATCACCGGCGCCGAAATCCACGCGCTTCTGGCACCCAAATACGACCTGACACCCGTGCCTGCGCGCGGCAGCGCCCCGGCCGAGCGGTTCTACGTCGATGGCGGTCCGGCCACGGTCGGAATCATTGCCTCGGTGACGTCACCGTTCTGCGGGGCCTGCGACCGGGTGCGACTCACGGCTGACGGTCAGCTGCGGAATTGCCTGTTTGCGGCTGGCGAGACCGACCTGCGGACGCCGCTTCGTGAGGGCGCCACCGATAAGGAGTTGGCACAGATGTTCCGCGACAGCATCGGTGTGAAACTCCCCGGTCACGGCATCAACGACCCCGGCTTTTTGCAGCCCGGCCGACCGATGAGCGCTATCGGCGGCTAAGACTTCACTCGACATACCAAAGAACCCGCGAAACGCACCTCATTCGGCGTGTTTCGCGGGTGTTTTGCGTTCTCGACGGCACTGTGCGAAGTGGACTGGTCCCGCTGCATGGTCGGTTAGTCGGGGCGGCAGTCGTCCAGCTGGGCGGGAATCAGCAGCCACGAACTGATGCCGCCGACGACCAGCAGGACTGCGCAAGCGATCAAGGCCCGCTCGAACCCAGTGTCGAAGACCGCCGGGACGGCATAGTCATCGCCGCTAAGCCCGACCAGGACCGGCAGCGCAGCTACTGAGAGCAACGACCCGGTGCGTGAAACGGCGTTGTTGACCCCGCTCGCCACCCCCGCGTGCCGGTCCTGCGCGGCCGCCAAAACGGTAGCGGTCAGCGGGGCGACCATCAGCGCGAGACCGAGACCGAAGACGGTCAACCCGGGCAGCACATCGACCCAATAGTTCGTCGCAGGCCCGACGTTGAGCAGCCATAGCGTGCCGACCGCCATCACCACAGGCCCAACCGACATGGGTATGCGCGGCCCAATCCGGACCGCGAGACGCCCCCCTCGAGCGGCCAGAACCAGCATGCAAATCGTGATCGGCAGCGTCGCGAGGCCAGCCTGCAGCGCGGTGTATCCCGCGACCGTCTGCAATTGCAGGACCAGGAAGAAGAGGATGGCGCCAAGCGCGGCATACACCAGCAGGGTCATGAAGTTTGCGGCGCTGAACGTGCGGTTTGCAAACATCGAGAGTGGCACCAGAGGATGTCTCGAGCGGCGTTGCACCCATACGAACGCAGCTCCGGCGATGCCGCCGACACCTAGAGCGGCCGGCCCAAGCCCGCCGGCCCACTCGATCAGCGCATACGTCACACCGGCCAGCGCAATGACCGCCAACGCGCTGCCGCTGACGTCGAACCCGCGGGTCGATTGTGGGTCGCAAGACTCGGGCACCGACCGCTGGGCGATCACCACTGCCACCACGGCAGCGGGCACGTTGATCAAAAAGATCCAGCGCCAGGACGCGAAGTCGATGAGCAGCCCACCGATCAGCGGCCCCATAGCGGTGGCGATCCCAGCGAGGCCGACCCAGGCGCCGATGGCGGCACTGCGGTCGGACGGGGCGAAGGCCCCCTGGATCATCGCCAGGCTGCCCGGCACCAACAGCGCGCCGCCCGCCCCCTGCAGGATGCGAGCGAAGATCAGCAACTCTGCGGTCGGTGCAAGGCCGCAGGCGAGAGAGGCCACCGCAAACCAGATAGTGCCAATCACGAAGACTTTGCGACGTCCGAAGCGATCCCCGAGTGCGCCGCCGAGCAAAATGAGGGAGGCCAGCGAAAGAAAGTACCCGTTGGTGATCCACTGCAACTGAGCCAACGAGGCGTCCAGTTGCTCGCCGATGGTGCGTAGCGCGACGTTGACGACGGTGCCGTCGAGCATCGTCATGCCGGTGCCGAGGGTGGCGGCCGCGATGACCGCCCGACCCCCGCTGCTTCGGTAGACGACGTAGTCAGCCTGGGCCGTCACCCCTATCCGCCGGCGAAGGGCGGCAGCACGTCCAGCACGTCGGTGGCGCTCAGTGGGGTGTCGTGGTCGGAGACGTATCGACCGTCCAGCAGCAGCGAACTATGCCCGACGACGTGACTCATCTTCGGCCCGTGGGCAGCGCAGGTCGCGGCCAGCACGGCGGCGACATCATCACCAGCGATGACCTCTTGATTGGTGCCAGCGGCCTCGGCGGCAGCGGCAAAGTAGCGCAGTGTCGGCATCAGGGTCCTCCTCGGTGTTGCCTCGCCCCGGAATCATCTCATCGCCATCTGAGGCGGAGACTCAGCGATCGTCGGTTTGCGGCGATGAATGCTGGCCGTTCGTGGCGTTGGGGCACTTCTCCTGTCCCGATATGGCACGC
>JBBSKS010000159.1:0-5989 GCA_038256095.1 Actinomycetales bacterium
ATAGGGCGGGAAGGGCTGATCACGCAGCGCATCGGAGCCAAAGCCGCCGACCGCGTAGGGTCCGCGATGCTGGTGTAGAAGCTCAGGGTCTGCGATCGCGTCCAGGCGTGGGCCGGGCGGGGACGACACGATCGGGGTCGGGCTCGTCTCCGGAGAGTGATGTGGTGGCCGAGCGGATTCGAGCGGTTGTGTCGTCGAGCGCAGCCATCATCATGGGCAGTATTGGGGCTGACGCAATCACGGCCGTGTCCTCCGCCAGGGTGCTCACCCCATCGAGGAAGCGGAGCACGCGAGCGGCCGGTTGAGCGGCGAACAGACGGGTGAAGAACTCGGGCCCGTTAACGCGCTCACCAGCCAACGCTTGAAGTTGCACCGAGTCCAACCAGCGATGGCGAGCGGGATAGGGCGCCGGAATCTCAATCGCCTTACCCCCAGCAAGTCCCCCATTGGCAACCCACTGAGCGACCGCGTGCCCATCACGCAGCATCGCAGTGAAGGTGTATCCGGTCGAGCCACGAGTCGCGCCACCGGCGGTTCCGATGCGCAACACGCGCGAGGACGGACGCCGGGCAAACACGGCGTTGGTCATGGGGATCGCCCCAGTCTCGACATGCTCGGGCGCGACGTCGGCGTCGACACCTAAAAGGTCGAGATACGAGCGGACTCTTTCGTCGTAACCCGATTCGTCCAGTCGCAGCGGGGAGAACTCGGTGTATTCGGCCAGGGCACGACCGTCGGGCAGGGGCAGCAGATAGCCGAACGACAAACCTGCCTCCGGCTGCGGCGTCCGGAAGTCCATCAGACTGGCCGGGATGCCCTCGACCGCACCGGCGGGCAGGAGCCACCCGCGGAAGTGCTGCCACCACCACACGGTGGGCGCTCGAGCGGGGGAACATGGTCGGGAGTCCAACACCAGATCGGCGCTTGCCTGCCCACCGTCCCAGGTGACGGTGGTCGTCGTGCCCCGTTGCGTCACCGCCTCAACACCGGCCACGACCCGGGTCAGGCGCACATGCGGAGCCCGCGCCACTTGGTCGTTGACGAACGCCGCAAAGTCTGTAGAACGAACTAAGTGGTAGCGCATCGGGTCGAGATCCAGCACCTCGTCAAAGCGCTCCCCAGCAACACGCACATGTCGCCACGACGCGGAGATCGCGGGAGCCACGCTGGGCGTGCCCTCGGCCCAAAAGCTCCACGTGCGGTGCCGAGCGGGGTCTCCCAACGGCACCGGGTCCACCACCAGCACCGACACCTCGCCGCCCAATCCGCCAGCAAGGTCCCGGTCTGCGAGGGCGTGCAGGACCGCAGTCGTAGCCCCGCCGCCGCCGGCGCAGATGATGTCGAACTTCACGCCCTGATCCTTTCAGGTATGCCGACCGCATCCAGACCCGCCTTAAACCAAGGCTGAGACTCCCGCGCGGCGCCGGCCGACCGCAACGTCGTCGTCAACAGGCTGATCGGCAATCTCGGTTCGCACCGAGGCCAACGTCTCGCCCTCGACATCGACCTTCGGCACGATGCGGTCAAGCCACTTGGGCATCCACCAGGCAGCGTCGCCAAAGATAAACAGCAACGCAGGGATGAGCGTCATACGGATGATGAAGGCGTCGAACACGACCGCAACCGCCAAGGCAAAGCCGATCGTGGAGATGATCGGGTCGTCCAGGAACACGAACGCACCGAAGACGGACGTCATGATGACGGCTGCAGCCACAACCACTCGAGCGCTGTTGCGGAAGCCGTCGACGATGGCGTCCCGTGAGCTCATCCCTTGCACCTTGGCTTCGCGCATGCGGGTGACGAGGAAGACCTGATAGTCCATCGCCAAGCCAAAGACCACACCGATCACGAAGATCGGCAAAAAGCTGATAATCGGCTGCTTGTCGAGGAGGCCGAAGAAACCCTCCTGGAACACCAACACTGTGGCGCCCAGGGTGGCCAGCACCGACAACAAAAAGCCGAGCGTTGCGGTCAGCGGCACCAGGATGGAACGGAAGACCACGACCAACAAGATGAACGCCAACCCGATCACCAGGGCGAGGTAGACGGGCAGGGCGTCGTTGAGCCGGTCCGAGACATCCGTGGTCACCGCGGTGAGACCCGTAATGCCCAAGTCTGCGCCGGTGGATGCTTCGGTGTCAGCCTCGGTAGATCGAAGAGCTGTCAAGAGATCCTGGGTGGCGGGGTCGTCCGGAGCCGCGGCGGGGGTGATCAAGACCTGAGCGCCGGTGCCTTCTTCGTTGGTGACTGCGACCTGCGCGTTGACGACGCCAGACTGCTCGCCGGCCCACGCAGCGACCTCACCGAAGGCGGCGCCGCGGTCTGCCTCGGGCACATCGCGCGCGTCGACGACAGCAAGGAGCGGAGCCTCACGGCCCGGCCCGAAAGCACCGGAGATCAGGTCGGAAGCCTTGCGTGCGCTGGTGTCGGTTGACGCGGTGCTGTCGGTCGGGAAGGCCAAGTAGAGGTCCTTCAGCGGAATCGCGAGACCACCGAGGCCAATCACGACGATCAGTGTCGCGATGATCGGGCGGCGCCCGATTAGGCGAGCCCAGCGCACGCCGTTGTTGACGATGGCCAGGTCGGCGTCACGCTTGGGCTCGTGCTTGCGCACCACTGCGCCGAACGCTCTGGACTTCACCAGGCCAAGCACGGCGGGGAGCAAAGTCAGCGCAACGAGCACGGCGATAAACACGGTGGCGGCGGCAGCCAGACCCATCGCGGTCAAGAAGGGTATGCCCACGACCGCGAGCGCAGACAAGGCGATGAGCACGGTCAGGCCAGCGAACACGACAGCCGAGCCCGCGGTGCCCACGGCGAGTCCGACGGCCTCGGAGCGGTTGGAGGTGCGCTCCATTTCGGAGCGATAGCGCGCCAGGATGAAGAGGGCGTAGTCAATACCGACCGCGAGGCCGATCATGCTGGCCAGGACCGGCGTGGTGGAGCCGATGCCGTCGGTGAAGGCCGTGGCGGCCGTGATTCCAGTGATGCCGATGGCTACGCCGATTAGCGCCGACAGGATCGGCAACCCCGCGGCCACCAACGATCCGAAGGTCAACACCAAGACGATCAATGCCACACCGATGCCGATGGCTTCGGCGGTCAGGCCGGGCGGGGCCAGACTCGTCATACCCTGGCCGTTGGCTTCTGCTTGCAGCCCGGCATCGCGGGCGACGTCCAACGCGTCCAGCACGGCGTCCTGCGTTGCAGGCAACACTTCAGTAACGGTCTCGACGCCGAAGGCGAAGCTCATGACGCCAATTCGGCCATCCTCGCTCAGCGGCGACACCGCGCTAGCGTCTTGTTCGGCAGCCTCGAACGGCGCACCTGCTTCGACCTTTTGGTCGACAATCTGCTGGGTCTGCTCGGGCCCTGCGATCGCTGGGTTGAGGAGCACGTCAGGCGGGACCTGGTCGATGGTCGCTAGCTCGGCAATCAGCGCGTCGACAGCAGCGCTGTTGTCCTCATCGGCGAGCGTTTCACCCTCGGGAGCAAAAACAACGACATTGACAGTGGCTTGATCAAAGGCGTCCGCGGCCCCGGGAAACAGCTCCTGCTGCAGGTCACCGGCCTCTTCCGAGGGGATGCCGGGGATGGTGAACTCGTCGCTGGTCGGCTCTGACATCGTGAACGCCACCGCGCCCACGCTCACCATCGCGACCAGCCACAGGGCCATCACCAGCGGCCAGCGCTTATACGAGCCGCGGCCCAGTCGGTAGAGGAATTTCGCCATGAGATGTGCTCCTACAGAGTTCGTGCGGGGTATCTGGGGTGTTGCGGTCGGCCGTGACGACGAGGCCAGAGTTGGGGGTGAGCGGCTTAGCGGAACAAGCCGCGCACGTCACGGATGGTGTCTGCCAAGACGTCAGCCCACGAAGGAATGGGCTCATCGTGAAGGATGATGAATCGACTCAAAGCGACATCGAGGGCGCAGGCGAGCACGTGCACCAACAGCTCGGCACGGTCGCGGCCAAACTCGATTCCGTGCCGTTGGATCGCGAGGTCGGCGAGGTGAGCGCAGTCGCGGCCCAACCGCTCGTTGGAGTAGGCCATCAGGCGTGGCTCCGCCGCCAAAACCAGGCGCGTGCGCGCCAACTCGGTCGGTGTCAGCTCGCCGGTGTCGACCAGGCGGCGAGTCATCGCGATGACGTCTTCGACGAGATCGCCGGTGGGCCCGCCAGCGACGAACTCAGCCTCGTCGCGGGCACCTAGTTCGGGCTTCAGGCCGACTACGGCGTCCAGCTTGCCGGGGAAGTAGTTGAAGAGCGTGCGGCGAGAGACGCCCGCCTGCTCGGCCAGCTCATCGAGAGTGAACCCATCGAGACCACGAGTGACGACGAGATCTTGGGCGCACGCGGTGATCGACGCAGCGGTCTGCCTGCGCCGTGCCGTGTGTTAGTTTATCGCCATCTCAGTTGCCACGCGCTGATTTTGCACTATCTACTTCAAAGTGCAACCACCGGGGTGGGTTGGTCAGATAGCGTGCCGACTATGAGCCAGTTCTCCGACTTGTCCGCTGTTTTCCTCAACTGCTCTTTGGAGCGCGATCCCAAAGCGTCGCATACCGGCAAATTGATGTCGCGGGTCGTGGGAGTTATGCGGACCGAGGGGGTGTCCGTGGAGTCCATTCATATGCTCGAGCACACCATCGGCTTCGGCATGGTCGAGGACTCCACCACTATCGGCGACGACCGCGACGACTGGCCCGCGATCCACGCCACAATCATGGCCGCCAACATCTTGGTGATCGGAACCCCGATCTGGTTGGGCGTGAAGTCGAGCGTGGCCACGCTGGCCATCGAGCGGCTCTACGCCTACAGCGGCCACACCAACGAAAAAGGCCAGTACCTGTACTACGGCAAGACCGCGGGCTGTGTCGTCACCGGCAACGAGGACGGCGTGAAAGCCTGCTCAATGGAGACGCTCTACGCGCTGTCCCATATCGGCTACACCATCCCACCGCAGGCCGATTGCGGCTGGCTGGGTGAAATCGGGCCGGGCCCAAGTTATGGCGAAAAAGTCCCGGGCTCGGACGTGCCTGCCGGGTACGACAGCGAGTTCACCAACAAGAACGCCACGATTATGGCCTGGAATCTCATGCACACCGCGGCGATGTTGTCGGCGCACGGCGGCTTCCCGGTGGGCGGCAACGTCGGCGCGACGTGGCGCGAAGCCACGAACGCCGCCGACCAAGACCCCGAGGCTGTCTAGGCGCGGGTGCCTGGCTTCATATCGAGGGGTTGCGGCGCTCCATCAAGACCGTGTCTCGCCAGACGCCGTCGAGTTGAGCAGTGTGGCTACGCAGCCATTTTGTGAACCTATACCCCGAAGGCGAACGCCCAGGCCGAGCAAGGTGGCTCAACCTGGCCGCTCGGATTCGAGATCAGCTCACGTCGTAGCGATCGAGCATCATGACCTTGTCCCAGGCCGCGACGAAGTCGTTTACGAACTTCACCTGGGAGTCCGAGCTCGCGTAGACCTCGGACACCGCGCGCAGCTCGGAGTTTGAGCCGAACACAAGGTCGGCTCGCGTGCCGGTCCACAGCACCTCGCCGGTGCCGCCTCGACCCTCAAAGGTCTCTTGGATGTCAGAGCCGGCCGTTGAGGTCCACGTGGTGCTCATGTCGAGCAGGTTGACGAAGAAGTCGTTGGTCAGCGTGCCGGGGCGGTCAGTGAGCACACCGAACTGCCCGTGGCTCGCTTCGAGCACGCGGAGCCCACCGACCAGCACCGTCATCTCAGGCGCGCTCAAGTTGAGCAGGTTGGCCTTATCGACCAGCAGGTACTCGGCCTGCAGACGCTGCCCAGCGCTCAGGTAGTTGCGGAAGCCGTCAACCGAGTGATCCATCGAGTCGAAGGACTCGACGTCGGTCTGCTCCTGCGTGGCATCAGTGCGTCCCGGGGTGAAGGGCACCGTGATGGCGTGGCCCGCGTCGAGCGCAGCCTTTTCGATGCCTGCACAGCCGCCGAGCACGATCAGGTCGGCCAA
>JBBSKS010000160.1:0-5934 GCA_038256095.1 Actinomycetales bacterium
CCGACAGCCAGACCGGCTACCTGGGCGGGATCGCCGACGCCGTCGACGGGCGCGCAGTCTACTTTCACCTCGACTGCGACGTCCTGGAGCCGGGGATTGTCCGGACCGACTACACCGTCCCGCACGGTCTGAGCCTGCAGGAGCTGCACGAGTGCGCCGCGGCGGTCGCGGCCGGCAACCTCGTCGGCTTCGAGATCGGGGAGTATGAGGGTCCCGCAGGCGCCGGGCTGACCGAGCTGCTCGATGCCCTCGCCCCCGTCCTGGACCTCTGACTGCGCAGCCGTGGGTCAACGGACGCACACCCGGCGAGATCGTGCCCCCGTGATCGTGCTTCATTGCCGATCGGCGCGCGGAACGCAGACGTGGTGAATCTCTCTACAGATGATGGCTTTCGTTGCTCGTGTCGATGGGGTTCGCCCTCACAATGCCTGTCTGGAGATCAGCCACAATCCTGCCGAGGAGACCCGTGGCGAGTAGTCCGGGGCCGAGGGGTCCGGATGCGTTCTTTCCTACAGGCGGAAGTGAACGCAGAGCGACTGCAACCGCTGGCGGCATGTGGTGGAGCTGCCAATACATCTCTTCGCCTACCGCATCTTGTCGCTCAGGTGCGGCAAGGCCAGCGGCTTTCGCAACATAAGCGGCGGCCCCAAGGGCGTGGCCACCCATGTGAGCAGTGGCCGCAGCTTGCCCGGCAGCTCGTGCGGCCGCCGCCGCAGCAGGAGAGAACTTCTCACTGGCTGGAACACCGCCGACGAAACGGCGGCGGATCTCACCTGCGACGTCTAATTCGCCGCGGGCGAACTCCCGTGTTCGGGCGATCAGATCGCGTGGGCGCCTATCCCCTGGAGCTTCCTTTTCGAATATTCCCAGCACATGCTCTGCGCAATCCGCCGCCCACGCCGCGACGGTCCGCCGGTCCGCTTCGGACAGGGTCTGAGGGGAGCGCACACGCCATTTCTACCAAACCCAGGCGCACCGTGTCTCGCGCGCACATCGTTACGCCGAGCGTGACCGGCACGGGATACCGTGTGACACACAGTTGACGCATGAGGATCAGAAGCCAAATGTGTGCCACCCACCGTCCCCCCACTGACACAGTCGCGTGCGCTCGGCACCGTTGCCCTGTGGAACGCCAAGATGCGGCTGGCTTTGACCGCTGGATGCTAATGCTCGGTCGACGGTGGGTGGCGGCATGGCCGGTGAGGCGCCATCTGTCGAGGGCGCTTTGGCAGTGCAATGCCACCGTTGATTGTGGTGCTGGATGCGCAAACGCGTCTCGTTTACATGCGCGCAGCCAGACCCCTTTAATGACAAACCTCGGCAATCCGATCAGGGTGACGGCTCCGAAGCATGCTTAGAGGGAATCAGCTCGAAAGTTCTGACGGGTCATCCGGTCGTGGAAGCACTGTGGAAGGTAAAAATTTGTCCAAGTTGCCCCTGAAGCTTCTGCCGCGTTGTCGGATGCTCCAAGCACACGACGCGATCACAGCGCCGTTGGCTACTGTTCACAGAGTGCCGGTGGCACGGCCGGTCCGTCCGTCCGGCCGGCCTGGGTGCTGCTGCGTGGCACCGATTCGCTGGTGCTAGTCGGTGCGGGCTCGCTACTGCGCAACCGTCGTCAAGAGTCACTGTCGATGGGTACCACGACCACCGCGTGACGTGTCACCACTGCTGGACGCAGTAAGAGATCGCCATCATCAGATAGGGAATCATGGACACTCTTGAGATTAGAGCCGAGCGCAGACCAGCACGGCACCGCCACCACCGCCACCGTGACTGGTCGTGGATCGCCCTGGTCGCGGGTGTGGCCGCGCTCGTGGTGACCATGGCCTTGGGGTTGAGGTTCGTACCCGAGGGCGCTGCGGGAGCCGAGCAGGGAGTCCAGGAGTCAACTGACTTCCCGCCCGCCACTGCCACCCCGCCCAGCCCGTCGACGACGCCGCCGAGCACGAGTCCCGCGCCGGTGCCGGAGGCCGGTGGTGATCTTCCCGCGGTCCAGGCCCCTGCTGGCCGGGGTATGTTGCACGTCCCGCCGGTCACGGTTGACATCCCCGCGATCGAGGTGAGTTCATCGTTGGTCGACCTGGGGCTCAACCCTGACAACTCTTTGCAGGTGCCTACCGACTACGCGAAGGCCGGCTGGTACACCGGGGGCGCTTATCCCGGTGACGCCGGCGGGCCGCCGTCTCTCATCGTGGGCCACGTGGACAACAAGAAGGGTCCGGCGGTGTTCTACGCCCTCGATCAGCTGGAGGTTGGTGACGAGGTTCGTGTCGGGCGCGCCGATGGCAGCACGGCTGTATTCGTCGTCTACGACGCGCGGCAGTACCCCAAGAACTCGTTGCCGACGCAGGAGATCTACGCCGAGCGCGATCCCTCCGAGCTCGTGCTGATCACCTGCTCGGGCGACTTCGACGCCGAGGCGGGCTCGTACCTGGACAACTATGTCGTGACGGCCCGGTTGGACCCCGAGCTGAGCGGGTTGGAGGCCTGATGCAGCGTCCCAATGCCGTGTTGAGCCTCGCGTGTGGCGCAGCCCTGCTCGCTGCCGCCTTCTCTGCCGGTGAGCGTGCGAGCGATGCTCGGCGAACGCCGGGTCCAGCCAGTCGGCGGTCAGCACGACCGCAGCACCGTCTGACCCCGCTGGGAGAGCCATCGTGGATCTGCAGGACCGGCTAGAGGTCAGTCCCGACGGCCACTTGAATCCGCCCACCACTCCTCAATCACAAAGGATCCAACACCCTCATGGACATGCGCTCCGCCGTCCCCGACTGGCTCACCCCAGTCGCCTGGACTTACATCACATTGTCATTGCTCAGCGCCGCCTTTATCGCCTTCGATATCTACCTGCTCCGTCGACGGCATCCCAGTGTCGCCACAGAGCTGGTGTGGATCACCTCAGCGCTCTACCTCGGCCCGTTCGCCGTCGCGATCTACCTGCGCCGGGGGCGCATCAAGCCCGCCTCGACGAGCGGCACTGCCGGCATCGCTGGAGAGGCCGACAGCGCGGCGGTCGCCGTGCTCCCCGGCGGAGGGGCATCCGCCGTGGCACACCTGATTGCGGTGCCGTTCGTTGTTGCAGTCGGCTGGACCATCGCGGGTCTGGCGATGTGGCCCATGATCCTCATCATCGCCGCCCTTGTATTCGTGATGTTGACGATCTATGAGCGGGTAGCCAGCCGTGGCTCGCAGACCGGGAGCACCCACGGCATCTCGATTGGGTCTGCCTTCGCGGCCGCCTTCATCACCGTCGCCGCGTTCGACATCGGCATGGTCGGCTGGATGCTCCTGCTGCACTTCAACGACCTGATGCCGCCGGTAACCGACAGCACCTTCTGGTTCCTCATGCAGATAGGAGTCATCCTCGGCCTCCTGACCGGCTACCCGGCAGTCAGTTGGCTCCTTCGCCGCAACCAGACCGCCGTTCCGGCCTGAATCCTGCTGCACCAGCAAAATACCGACCCCGGTGCTGTCGTCGCCCCCTCGCGGCGGCAGCACCGGGGGGCACGGGGCGCTCCCGGTCGTCCTGGCCACCGAACAGCTCGGCGTCGATGAGAGCGACTTCGGCCTGCTGGTCGCCGCGCTCAGCGTCAGGGCGTCCATCGGCCCGCTTCTGTTTGGACGCCTCGATGACCGACTCGACAGCCCGGTCCTGCTGTTCATTCCCTACCTGGTCCGCGGCGTCATCGACGCGGCGTTGGCGTTCCTCACCGGCTTCTGGATACCCGCTGAGCACCGCGGGCAGGTCTTCAGCGCCTTCAACACCATCTGACAAGCCGGGCGACTGGCGTCCCTGGCCCTCGCCGGGTCGGCTACCGTCGAATGCGTCGAGACCTTTTGCGTCGGCGCGGCTGAACGGGACAAGCCCCGTCGAGCCACCTTGAACCTAGCCGACGACAAACTCCGCGGTGAGCGCGACACCTTGCAGTTGCGGTATACGGAGGACCTCGACGCCACCCGCCGGGTCCTTGACCCGGCGTGGGACAGCCCGGCCGTGCACTGCGCTCTGGTCACCGGCATCACCCAGGATGGCCAACTCCGGACCGTCAGCTCGGCCGAAGTCGACCCACCAGCTCGACCCCGAGGTGTTGTTCGCCCCTCGCGTTGCCCGGCAGGTCGGCGCAAGCAGGGCGGGGTTGGCCGCGGCGACCCGGGCACCGATCGTCCTGCGGGTATGGGAAGGCTTCGCAACTAGAACTAGATTGCCATGCGATCGCGCACCCTGCGCCCATTCGGATCCCCGCAGTTGTAGAGGCGTACCGACCCTTGTCGGTGGGCTGGCCTAGGCTCGCGCAATGGACGATTCGCAACCGCAGCGGCCGGACTCACACCTACGCTGTCCGGCGTCGAGTTCGCTCGCTGGTACTGGCTAAAAGAAGAGCTCATCGGCCTGGCACGCGTCTGGCCACGACATGACATCTTCTTCCCCGCACGTGACGGGCGCCGCGTTGCCTCCCTGCTCGACACACAGGTCGTCTGGGCAGACCGGGCAAAGACGTTCGTGCCAATAGACCGACCCGACCTCGTCGCAGCAGCCGGGCAGCGTCTGCTGCGCATCTCCGCTGGGGCGGGCCCACATCGGTGACCCGACAGTACAGCCTTTGTCATCTGTCCCTTACGAGGAACCGTCTGCGAACACGACCTAGCGGTCCAGCCGATCCCTGCCGTGATCGTCACATGGGGATCCGCATTCGGTCACAAGGCGTGGTGCGCATGCCGAGGGGCATGCGGAGCGGTCGGAAGCAAGCAGTACTAGCTAGCGTGATGCATCGGAGTGCGCATGAATGGGTAGGACGGGTGGGTGCCCGATGAGAAGATTCAACGATGGTTGACGCTCGAACCGAGCAGTGTGTGTTTTGCGCGATTATCGCTGGTGATGCTGAGACCAGCATGGTCTTTGAAGACGAGGTTGCTGTCGTCTTTATGGATTCGAACCCCGTCACCCCCGGACACCTGCTCATCGTTCCGCGGACTCATGCTGTCGGGCTGGAAGATTTGGATGCGGACACCAGTGCTCATGTGTGGTCCCTGGGTCATCAAATGGCTTGCGCTTTGAGGCGGACCAGATTGCGTTGCGAAGGAATCAACATGTTCGTCGCGGATGGGGAAGCCGCATTCCAGGAAGTTTTCCACTTCCACTTGCACGTGTTTCCTCGCTTCGCCGGAGATGGGTTCAGCATTGGCGCCGACTGGAAGCAACGACCACGGAACCTACTCGACGAGGAGGCCCACAGCATCGCAACCGTGTTCACTGGCGGAGTTCGTCCGGCTCATTGACCGGCGTATTCACCTCGCAGGGAGCTTGACTCGCGGATGAACCACATTCCCGTTGGGGTATCCCCGACTGGTGAGGGTTTCCTAAACGGACTTACGCGGAGGGTGGCGTGGACGTGATCAAACTTGATTGATCCCCTCCTTGGCTTTGGGCAGCCGGCCCGACAGCACAGCTTCGCGTTTATCTCCAAGTGAAGTACGTCTTCGCCCAGCCGGTGTAACCTCAAAAGATGACCCAGCTCGCGGAAGGTCGGAAGCGTAGAACCTGGGCTACCTACGTGCCCTCGGTCGTCGGGATCGCCCTGCTGGTCCTCATGGCGCCCCTCTATTTCTCTGCCGGGCTCGCAGCTCCGGGGTGGGCGATGGTCCTTCTCTTCGGAGTGTGGCTGGTCCTGCTCATCTACAGCACTCACTTCTACAGCACGAGACCATTACTAGTGCTCGCCTTTCCGTTCATGGCGGCAGCATTCTGGATCCTGCTCGTCATCATCGGCGGCTCACTGTTGAACTGGACCGCCTGACTCGCCCCCAATGCTTGCTAGCCCAACGGCCAATTCAGCACCATCAGCGCGCAAGCGCCAAAGCACCACGATTGCCCGTCAGCAAAAAACCCCAGCGAGGCCGCCGCTGCCGAACTGCTTGGACGACCGGTGTGGGAAC
>JBBSKS010000161.1:0-5920 GCA_038256095.1 Actinomycetales bacterium
AAAGCTGCCGCCGAGATGAGCGCAAGGGTGAAACCTTGTTTGATTGAAGGCGTGCTGGTTACGGTCATCGTTCCTCCTCAGGAGGTTGGAGTGGGCTTCGACGGAAATCGTCATGGGTCATTCGCGTTACACTCCTGACGATACAACCATGAAACGTCAGGAGTCAACATGGTCTTTGCTCATGACACAGAAGAGGCGCTGCAGAGCGCCGCAGCGTTGGTGAACACTGCCCAAACCCCCGATGCGCTTATGTCCGTTGACGACTTATCGACCTTCTACGTCGACCAGGGCTGGAAGGGACAGCACGCCGGTGACGCCGAGGAGTTGGCGCAGGTGCGAGCGCTGCGTCCCACGCTGCGCCGCATGTGGTTAGACGACACCGAGGCTCAAGTGGAGTGCATCAACGGGATGCTTCGCAAGGCTTCGGCCCTGCCTCAAGTGGTGCGCCACGACGAGTTCGACTGGCACCTTCATGCCACCAATCCCGAAGAGCCTTTGGCGACGCGGATGGCGGTCGAGGCCGCGATGGCGATGGTCGACGTCATCCGGATGAGTGAGACCGAGCGGCTGAAAATCTGTGACGCCGAGGGCTGTGAGCACATCTTCGCTGATCTCTCGCGCAACCGTTCGCGGCGATACTGCAGTGTGTCGTGTAGCAATCGGATGGCCGCTGCCGCATACCGGACCCGGCAAAGCGACGCCGGGGAGGCCGCGCCGGCTGATGGATCCACGCAAACACTGTCCGAACCAACCAACCAGGAGTAACGACGATGGCCCCGAAGCAATGGTCCTTAGACACCCAAGCGGTGGCGTTGGGCCGTCCGGCCCACACCCCTGGTGCGCCGGTCAACGCGCCGATCACCCTGACCTCGACGTATCAAGCGGGCTCGGACCTGATCTATGCGCGGGTCGGAAACCCGACCTGGGACGCCTTTGAAGAGGCGGTCGGGGGACTGGAAGGCGGCCGGGCGTTGGCTTTTGCCTCGGGTCTGGCAGCCATTTCGGCGGTCGTTGCCCAGGTGCCGCACGGTGGGGTCGTGGTCACGCCGCACCACGCCTACAGCGGGACCACCGGTTTGTTGGCCGACCTCGCCGCTACGGGGGCAGTGGTGGTGCGCAGTGTGGACATCTCCGACACCGATGAGGTCCGCGCGGCGCTGGCGCAGGAGCCCGTCGCACGTTTGCTGATCGCGGAGTCGCCGACGAACCCGATGCTCGAGGTGGCCGATCTGCCAGCCGTCATCGGGGCGGCGCACGAGGTCGGCGCGCGGGTGATGGTGGACAACACGTTCGCGACTCCCTTGTTGCAGCGCCCGTTGGAAGATGGCGCGGACGTCGTGGTGCACTCGGCGACGAAGGCGATCTCGGGCCACTCCGACGTGATTCTCGGTGTCACGGTCACTCCTGACACCGAGTCTGGTCGTGCATTGGCCGAGCGCCTACACATGCACCGCACCAGTCGCGGTGCCATCCCCGGACCGATGGAGGTCTGGCTCGCCCTGCGGGGCTTGCGGACGCTGGCGGTGCGGATCGAGCGCAGCGGAGCCAATGCGGCGGCCCTGGTCGAACGGTTGCAGGCGCACGCGGGCGTTTCCAGGGTGCGTTACCCCGGGTGGGGTTCGATCGTGGCGATCGAGATCCCCGCTCGTGATGGGCTCAGTGGGGCAGATGCAGCCGATGCCGTCTGCGGGCGGTGCGAGTTGTGGACCCACTCGACCAGCCTCGGTGGGGTGGAGTCGCAGATCGAACGTCGCAGGCACCATACGGCTGAGGTCCAGAGCGTGCCCGACAACCTGCTGCGCCTCTCGGTCGGCATCGAGAACGTCGAAGACCTGTGGGCCGACCTGGACGCCGCGCTCAATGACTGAGCCGCGCTGCAACAACCGGCACCCTGGAGGGCTGGGGGTGGCAGGATCAACCCCATGACGATGTATGCCGTCCTGTACACCTACTCCGATGACGTCGCCGGGCGCGATGAGCACAGACCTGCGCACCGGGAGTTCCTGAGCGACCTAGCCGGTGACGAGACGCTCCTGCTGAGCGGACCCTTCCCAGGGGCCGACCCCGCTGGGGCACTGCTCGTGCTCGACGCCACCAGCAGTGACGAGGTCCTCGAGTTGTTGCGCGATGACCCCATGCAAGCCCAAGGTCTGGTGGATGCGGTCGACATACGCGAGTGGACGCCGGTGCGCGGGGCGTGGATGTCTCACGTCGAAGCCCTTCATTGGAAGGGCACGTCCGTGGACTAGGCGCTCGGCTCGGCTGTGACGTAGGTGCCCGCTTCACCGTTCAATAACTCGGCAGCCGCGCTCAACGTCCCGATCGCCGCGGCCTTGCCCTTGCCGCCGTTCTCGACAAATCGGCATACGGCCTCGACTTTGGGCCCCATTGACCCGGCGGGGAAGTCCATCGCCCGCAGCTCCGCGGCAGTGGTATGCCGAATCGGCACTTCGTGGTCGGTCCCGAACCCGTGCGTCACGTGCTCCACATCGGTCAGGACCAGCAGCCGGTCGGCCTGCAATCGGCCCGCCAGCAGAGCCGCTGAGAGGTCCTTGTCGATCACGGCTTCGACCCCCGCGAGGTCACCGGCGGAGGTGCGCACCACCGGCACTCCGCCGCCGCCAGCGCAGACCACGATGATGCTCTCATCGAGCAGGTGGTCGATGAGAGCCGTCTCGATGACTTCGCGAGGTCGAGGTGAGGGCACCACCCGGCGCCAGTGGGGACCGTCAGCCTTGACCTGCCACCCGTTCTTGTCCGCCAACGCACGGGCTTGCGCCTCGTCATACACCTCGCCGACGAACTTGGTGGGGTTAGCGAAGGCCGGATCGTCGGCATCGACCAGCGTCTGATTGATGATCGACGCGAACTGCCGGTAGGGCCGCTCGTTGCCCATCGACTGCAAAATCCAGTAGCCGATCAGCCCCTGCGTCATCGCGCCGAGGGCATCGAAGGGGTAGGACTTCGTCAGTCGCGGATCGGCCGCACTTTCCATCGCCAAGACCCCCACCTGAGGTCCGTTGCCGTGAGTGATGACCACCTGGTGCTCATCGGTCAGCGGGGCCAACGCGCGGGCGGCCATCTTGATGTTGCGCAATTGGGAGTCGGCGTCGGGCACTTGGCCGCGCTGCAGGAGCGCGTTGCCACCAAGGGCCACGACAATCCTCACTTGGCAGCCTTCTTCGCCTCGGACCCAACGGTCGCGATGAACACGTCAGCAGGCTGGGCGCCCTGCACGATTGCCGTGTTGATCAGGAACGTCGGCGTCGAGGTGATGCCCAACTCTCGAGCGGCTGCGGTTTCGTCCTCGACGGCCTTGATGAGCTCGGCTGAGGTCAGGCCGGCCTCAAAGGCTTCGAGGTCGGGAACACCGACCTCGGTGGCCACATCGATGAGTTTGTCAGCCGGCATGTCGGGGTGGTCGCCAGCAACCGTCGCAGCGAAAAGGGCGTCGTGGTACTCCCAGTACTTGCCCTGCTGACCAGCGGCACGTGCTGCCACTGCCGCGTTGGCCGACTCCGGACCAAGCAGCGCGAGGTCGTGGTATTCGATGCGCAGCGTGCCGTCGTCCAGGAAGTTCTGCAGCTCGGGCTTGACCTCCGTAGCCCACTGAGCGCAGAAGGGGCAACGGAAGTCGGAGTACTCGATGATCACCACCGGTGCGTCCACCTCGCCCAAGGCCATCACGTCATCGGCATCGCGGCGCTGCAGATCCAGCAGGAAAGCCTCCTGCTCGGGAGTCAATTCTTGGGCGGCGCTCTGCTGGGCGGCGTCGTCGGCAACCTCTGGATCGGCTGGCGCTGGGGTGTCCGTGGCCCCGGTCTCGGCCACCGAACTGGCCTCGTCAGACGGTGCCGTCTCGGGCGTGGCCGGAGTGGCCACCGCAGTTTCATCCCTGGGCGAACCTTCGTCGGGGTTCGGCGACATCATCCACATGAAGATCAAGAACGTAACGGCCACAACAGCGAGCCCGGCCACGATGGCCCAGGCGGTCGAGGAGCTCGACCTAGGGGACTCGGCGTTCATCGGGCTACCTTCGCACGAAAGGCGGGGCCTGCGATGTGAGTTCCGCGATCGCGGTAACGCTCAAGGCCTGATCCGGCCCACAGGTGCGTTCCAGCGGCGCATCAGGGTCGATGGTATCCCCGTTGATCAGCGACACGTCGTCATACTGTGGTCGCCCCGAGACCAGGTTGCGATAACTGTATCGCGCCAGCGATTTCACCGAGCAGTCTTGGTCAAACGACAGAATGTCGAAGGCATAGGGCTGCTCTTCGAACTCACCGCTGGTCTCGGTGGGGTCTTCGGCGGCGTCGGGGAAGATGAAGTGGTTGAACAACCCGCCACCGCTGAAGGTGCCGACCCCGATGTGCTGACCGTCGACGTCAGCGCGGTGCATGTGCCCGTTGACGGTGACGGCCTCTGCGGTGAGTCGGCGGACGGCATACGGCTGATGGCTGAGCACGATGTCGGAGGGCTCGCGCCCGGCGGTGGCCTCTTTGAAGCGGTCGGCGATCTCAACCTGTGGGGTGCCGAAGTCGTCGGTGCGTTGGTTGAAGTACCGGACGTCGTTGAAGCCGCTCAGGGTGACACCGTTGATGGCCGCTTCAAGGTATTCGCCCTCCGTGGACTCAAGGGCGATGACGTTGGGCAGTTGCGACAACCGCGCGAGGAACGCCTCATCCCCGGCGGAGGCAGCGTCGTGATTCCCGCGAACATAGACGTACGGGACGCCTAGGTCTTCGATGGAGTCGTAGAGGTCGGCCAGCGTGCCCTCATCGACGCGGCCAAAGTTGATCAGGTCGCCGGTGTCGATCACGGCGGTAATACCTTCGGTGTCGATGATCTGCTGGACGAGTGAGTAGAAGTTCATCCCGTGCATATCCGAGATCAGCAAGAACTTCGCCGCCGCCTCGGTGTCGTCGTTAGCAGGGGCGAACTCGGTTTGCAGCGCGTTGGACAGCGCAAACAGGTTCTGCAGGTACGGCCCCGCAGCCTGCGCCTGCCCACTGATGGCGGTGAGCAGGTTGTCGTTTTGCTGCACCGTGGCCAACAAACTCGTGGTGCGGTATGCCGTCACCGAGGTCGGTCGGTACGTCAGGTAGGCCGCGAGCGCGGGGGTGACGATCGCTATGATTGCCGCCAGCCCCCAGGCGATCCCGAGTTTGACCCAGGAGCGTCGTCGCCGGCCAAGCCCGTACAGGGAGGCGCAGACGGCTGCGGTGATCAGTGCACCGCCGACGAATCGCCAGGCCATCCCGGTGATGGCGGCCGTGAGGGCGTCGCTGATCTCGGCCTGGTCTGGCTCTAGGTCCTCGACGGCGATCCGGCTCTGTCCGAGCAGATTGGTGATGTCCTGTCGCACTTGGACGTGGGCCTCGATTCCGGGGGCCGGCACGGGGCCGTCGAAGTCCACATCGATGTCGCCGAAGACCGTGGGGGTGTGCACCGTCGAGGTCGCCCCGAAGCCCCCGGCCAACGAAACCTGGGCGGTGAAGTACTCCGTTTGGGTCGTGACCGGCCAGATCCGGGTTGCCGCCAACCCGCCCCAAAACGCCACCGCAGCCAGAATGATGATCGCCAAAATCAGCCTGGCGGCGTGCCAGAGGTAACGCCGATCGTGGGGGATGCGCTGGTTCATGTCAGCGCCATCATAGGTCGGCGCTGTCGGAGGCGCCCGGTACGTTTAACTGTGCATTCGACGACGACTGGCGAGATGCGGAGCAATCGATGAGGCGGAGGCTGGAGTGAAGGTCGATGGGGTGGGTTGTTCCTCGTCGACACTCCCGGGCAGCGCCAGCAGTAGCAGCGCGGTGTGGACCTTCGAGATCGAAGTGCAAGCGGTGATTGTCACCGCGGGCGACATCGGCGCCAACCTTGATCTGGTGGGTCAGTTTGTGGCTCGATGACACCGGAGCCC
>JBBSKS010000162.1:0-5904 GCA_038256095.1 Actinomycetales bacterium
ACGAGAGGATGGCCCCAACAACAATGAGGATGATTCCTAGGCCAAGACCCACAGCGAATTCCTTTCGTAACTTGCCGACAATCGGCAAGAGTTAGATTTAGGACAAGGTAACGCGTACACCGTAGATTTGCGCGGCAAGGTCCGTATTACGTGTCGCGCCGCAGAATACGATGCACAACAGTGGTCAGCATGCACGAGCCGCCACCGCCGAAGGCGACTCGGCGCCCAGGCCAGCGGCTCGATCTAAAGGCGGCGATCGGTCAAAACCGGGAACCTATCGCGCCACTGCTCTACCTGTGTCGGATCGATCTCGGCTGAGAGCGCTTCTTCGTTGATGCCCGCCTCGGCTAAGACATTGCCCCATGGGTCAACGACCGCGCTACGGCCGCCCATTTCGATTCCTGCGTGGGTGCCTGCGGTATTACAGGCGACGATGAAGCACTGATTCTCGATAGCGCGCGCTTTGAGCAGGGTGCGCCAGGCATCGATTCGGGCGGCGGGCCATGCGGAGGCCAGCACGAACATTTCGGCGCCAAGATCAAGTTGCCGCCGGTACAACTCGGGGAAGCGCAGGTCATAACAGGTCGAGATCCCGACCCTCAGAGCATCGGCAGGAGCAGGTAGGTCCACGACCACGACGTCCGAGCCGGCCTCCATTAGCTTCGGCTCACCGGAGCCAAACCCGAACCGGTGAATCTTTCGGTACGTCGCACATACGCCCCCATCGGGGCTGACGATGACCGACGTGTTCCATAGCCCCTTGCCCTCGGGACCGGCCTCATCCAGAGGCCGCTCCACGATCGACCCGGCGTGGACCACGGCACCGATCTCGCGGGCCACGGCACCAAGAGCAGCCGTAACCTCACCATCGACCTGCTGCTCACGCTCAGGCCACCGTCGATAGTCGAACGCCCCCGCGCTCCACAACTCCGGCAGCACGATCAGGTCATGTCCACGCTGCTCCCGCACCAAGCCAGACACCCGCTCCAGCCGGTCGGCGGGAGTCTCCGAATCGCCATACGCCAACTGAATGAGCGCGATCTTCATAAGCCTCAACCCTTCGGAGGAGATGACATCGACGCCAACCGCTCGTTGTATGCAGACAGCTCAGCATCCTCATCACGGTCAGCTTGCCGATCGCTGCGGCGGGCATCACGCTCATCGCGGCGCAACCAGTCGAGGGTCACCAGCATCGCCAAGGCCAACGTAGGCATCTCCCCGATGCCCCACGCGATGCCACCCCCAAGTTGTTGGTCACCGAGCAGGTCGGTGAGCCAGGGCAGGTCCAGGGTCTTGTAGAAGCCTGGCGCAAGCAGCCAGGTGCCGGTCATCAAGGCCAGACCAAAGAAGGCATGCGCGGCCAGGGTGGCCATGAGGACCAGCAGCCGCAGCGGCGCCGACCACTTCGGGGGGCCAGGGTCGGTCCCGATCAGCGACCACACGAAGGCATAGCCAGCCAGCAAGAAGTGCACGATCATCAGCACGTGGCCGGTGTGAGTGGTCAGGGCCAACTCGAACGCCTTCGTCCAATAGAACCCCACCAAGCTGCCGAAGAAGATCACCGCAGCCACGACGGGGTTGGCGAGCACCGCGGCATACCGAGAGTGCAGCACTACCAAAACCACTTCCCGCGGCCCCAGGGTCTTGTCCGTTCGACTGCGCAGGGCGCGCAGGGCCAACGTCGGAGCCGAGCCGAGCACGAAGAAGATCGGAATCGCCATCATGAGCGCCATGTGCATCACCATGTGCATGGAAAACATCACCCGGCCATAGGCCCCCGGGGCACCCGATGTGACATAGATCAGCAGCAGCCAGCCCAGCATCCACATGCTCGTGCGCATAACCGGCCAGGTGTCACCGCGATCGTTTAGCCGTTGGACGCCCCCGGCGTACGTGCCCATCGCAACCACAGCGACCACCAGGAAGAGCCAGTTGGCTTGCCACACCGTGAGCAACTCGCTAGCGCCCAAGGGGGGCGGCGCCCGGTAGCCGGTAAGCCCCACCGCATTACTGAGGACGAAGTTGTTTGGGGCCGGCGGGGGCGGAGTGCGGCTCAGCGTCACCCCAAGGCCGAGCGCCACAGACATCACCAGGATTTCGATCCCGGCCAACCGGGCAAACGCTCCGCCGCGATCCAAGCCCCCAGCAATCAGCCGCTCCCGATGCACATAACCGAAGAAACCCAGAACCGCCAGCACCACCACTTTGCCCCAGATCACCAACCAATAATCGCTGCGGAGGTCACTCCACGTTTCGGCGCTCTCGAGAGCAAACAGCAGTCCGGAAAATCCGACCGCGACGTAGCACCACAACGCCATCGTCGAAAATCGCTGCACGGTCGCGGTCAACGCGGACCCCAACACCGGCCGGAGCATCACCAACGCGAGGAGGCCGCCGACCCAGGCGCTGACTGAGAACAGGTGTATGCCGAGCGCCGTCACCGCAGTCTCGTGCCCCTCGTCACTGATGGAGTGACCGGTGTAGGCCACCGGAACCAGAGTGGCAAACGCCAGCACCGCACCCCAGGCGAGCCCCGATCGAGTGCGCACAACTGCGGCGACCACCACGACCACCACGGCCAGCACGACTTCGATGGCCCACAGACGCACGAGCTCGAACTCCTGGACCCCCACGAGGAGCTCCTGCCAGAAACCCTCGGCTCCCAGCGGAATGGTCGACACTTCGGCAAACCCAACCAGCAGATTGGCCAAGGCGCTGATTGCCCAAACGCCGCCGGTGAGTGCTGCACTGCGAGCGGCCGTCTCACGACGCCGGGAGCTCTTGGACTCCGGCGCGAAAAAGCCACCGACAACCAGCAACCCGATGGTGACGGCAGCCGCGATGTTGTGCACCACACCGATGACCACCTGGCCCCAACGCACCAACGGTCCGGCGTCGGCCAACAGCAACGGTGTCGTTGCGCCGCTGAGAGCAGCAGTAGGCAGGGCCACAACCAAGGCGCCCGCGATGACCGCGACGATCGGGAGCCAGCGCACGCCCAACGCGTCCGCCGGGCCTGACGGCAGGGTCCCCCGGGGCGGGGGGGGGCTCTGGACCACGGACGACATACCTCCATGCTAGGTAAGGTTGCTGACATGCCGTTGCACCCCTCCGCTCCCGAAGAACTCGTCGACTTGGTCGAGGCCTACCGGCAGGCGATGCGTTCCTTCATCGATCTGGCCCGTTCGTGCCCCGATGCCAAGGTCGACGCGGAGACCGTGTGCCCCGGGTGGAGTATCAAAGATCACGTCGCGCACGTGGCCTCGCTGGAGGCGTACTTCGACGGAGGCGACTACCCCGAGGTCGAACTACTGGAGCAGGACCATCTTAAGAGCACCTTCACGACCTGGCTCGAGCACGGCGTGCAAGCCCGCAAGGACCAGAGCATGGAGGCGCTGGTCGACGAGCTCGAGACGCTGATGTTCAACCGGCTGGCTTCGCTAGGCAACCCCGAGCTGACCGTCGAGACGATCGTGCACGGCCCGATGGACCGCGAGATCACGCTGGCGGACCTTCTGGAGCGCCGCCTCATCGACATTTGGGTGCACGAGCAGGACATCCGCGAAGCCCTGGGCCGGATCGGCAACCTGGACAGTCCCGCCGCGTCGACCTTCGTGGCCCGCATCGTTGACGCCTTCCCCCGCATTTTGACCCGTCGTCTAGATCTGCCGGCAGGTCAGACGGTGATCTTGGAGAGCACCGGCCCGGTCACGGCCCGAGTCGGGGTGCGTATGGCGCATGGCAGCGACGGTGTGGTCGTCGGGCACACGTTGTTTACCGGGTCGCAAGAGACCGCCGCCGAGGACGCTGCCGATCAGGTCGAGCATCCCGAAGAAGACGTCGTGACCACCTCGATCATGATGTCCACCGACGCCCTGACCCGCCGAGCTGCGGGTCGACGCACGACCGAGGATTCGTCATACAAGGTGGTCGGCGACGAAGAAATCGCCGCCCTGGTGCTCGACGCGCTCGTCATCACGCCCTGACCGCCCGATAGCCTCACTCGCAAGACGCCTCGATCAAGGAGACCCCTGCAATGAAGAAGACCACCGCCGCGCTCGCGCTGTGCGCCGCGACCTTTTCGCTCGCTGCCTGCACGACCTCGGACCCCACGCCTCCTGGGTCGGTCGCTGGGCTTGTCGACGCGGAGGAGGGCGACGAGGAAGAAGGCATTCCCGAGGTTGACGAGCTCGATCCCTCCGAGGAAGTTGCCTCCGAGACCGAGGAGCCTGGGGAATCGGCAGAGATAACCGAGGAACCTGCCGAGGGTGAGGCTGCTGGCGCTGCCGGTATGCCGGATGCTGCGTCCATGTCGGACCCCTCCTGCAAGGCGTTCTTCGAGGGTGGCGCATCGCTGGCTGCTCGTGCCGCCGACGCACGCGAATTCCTCGCCGCTGGGGCCGAGTCGTCGCTGAGCGCGCTGGACTACGCCGAGATCGGTGTGGTCGTAGGTCGCGTGGATGCGATCGGCACTGAGGCCACCGAAGCCCAGACCCCCATATTGGAGCGGATCAACGCACCGTTCATCGAGTTGGTTCAAGCGGCCCAGGCTGGCGGTCAGAACGAAGAATCGGGCGAGGTCACCTTCAACGCCATCGACACCACTGATTCCGAGGCTGCGCAGGAAGAGTTCACCGAAGCCTGCGGCGGGGCTCCAGCCTCTGAGTGACCCTCCACGGTTTGAGCGACCCGCGCGTCAGTCCCTGAACTCCCCGGCACCTGGGACTAGCGGAAGTCCGCTACACATGCAAACTTCGTGTCATCTGTGACATTTGAGTGATGTGCGACATGTGGAGTCTCCCCGATGAAACTCTCGAAACGACCGACGTTCCACCTGAGCAGCTTGATGCACTCGACGCTGCTCAGCCTTAGCCGCCGGGCGCTCGCGGAGGGACGCTCATGAACGACTTGCTGAGCTGATGGTGTGATTCGGCACCCCCGTCGGGTCATCCAGGCTGACGGTGAGCCGACGGAACGGCGGTCCCTTAGGACACGTCATACCGGCTAGTTAGAACGCCGCGACGAAGAGGGCTCACGCCATGCAGAAGACCATTGCTCTGTTGGCAGTGTGCCGTAACCCTTGGCCTCGCAGACTGCGCCACCCCTGACAACCCACCCGAGCCAGTCGCTGTGTTGGCGCCCTAGTTCCGGGCTGATCGCGCGGCCTTAGCAACACGGCTGTAGTAGACCAGCGCACCTACAAACGTGGAGAGCACCAGACCGCAGGCCCCGGCCACCCAAAGTCCGACGTCCCAATTCCAGATAATCGACAAGGCGACCCCCACGATGGCGATACCGACCGCAGTTTGTCCCGCGAGGCGAGTTGCCTTGAACTGCACCAACCGTTCCTGGGCGTCCGCCTCGGACCCGACGAGCAAACGAGCCCCCGGGGTGAGCCGCGTCGCCACGGACTGCAGCACGGCATACCCGATCAGAATCGCCGCCCCACCTAGGGCCACCCTGGGGTTGCCCCGCGAGAACCCGACGACTAGCACCACGGCAGCCGCGACGAGACAGATCAGCGAGAACAGGCGGTCCTTGACCCGAGGCGACATCCGCATGGGTCCAGATTATCGGCTCGCTGCCCGGAGCGAGGGTGCCCGCTCTCTCGTCGCTGTAGATTCGACCGACCTCGGGAGCTGCAACGAATGAAGAAACGCACAATCTCGTATGCAATAGCTGCCGTCTGCGTGCAGAGTGGCCGCCGATGGGAGCCACCGTCGAGCCTGTGTGTGACCGATCTTCGACGTTCCCGGGTCTTCGACTTTCCGCGTGATGTTGCGGGTTTGATCGGGTGATCACGCTGCCATCCGGGCGGCGTTGTAGAGCATGATCCGGCATTTGTAGGTGTCGTGCGAGCGGTAGCCGCGGCCGGTGCGTTTGATGTTCTTGATGGTCACGTTC
>JBBSKS010000163.1:0-5874 GCA_038256095.1 Actinomycetales bacterium
GTCGCTGGTGAGCATGGTCGGCGGGCGGTTCAGCGTGCCGTCTTCGGGGTCGGGGACGGTGTTAGCGCCGCCACCGTTTTGCGGCTGCCACTGGTGGGCACCGGCCGGGCTCTTGGTCAGCTCCCAGTCGTAGGCGTAGAGGTTTTCGAGGTACTTCATGCTCCACTGCACGGGGGTCGAGGTCCAGGTGACCTCGAGGCCGCTGGTGATCGCATCTCGGCCGTGGCCGCTGCCGAAGGAGTTGCGCCAGCCCAACCCGAGCTCTTCCATCGGGGCACCTTCGGGCTCGGCCCCTATGTGCGGGTCAGGGTCGGCGGCGCCGTGAGTCTTGCCGAAGGTGTGCCCGCCGGCGATCAGCGCGACGGTCTCCTCGTCGTTCATGGCCATGCGACCGAAGGTCTCGCGGATGTCGTGGGCCGAGCCCAGCGGGTCGGGCTCACCGTTGGGGCCTTCCGGGTTGACGTAGATCAGACCCATCTGAACTGCAGCAAGGGGGCCTTCCAACTCGCGGTCACCGGTGTAGCGCTCGTCGCCGAGCCAGGTCTGCTCAGGCCCCCAGTACACGTCCTCGTCGGGCTCCCACACGTCGGCGCGACCACCCGCGAAGCCGAAAGTCGTGAAGCCCATCGACTCCAGCGCGCGGTTGCCGGTGAAGATGATCAGGTCAGCCCAGGACAGCGATGCGCCGTACTTTTGCTTGACGGGCCACAGGAGCCGGCGGGCTTTGTCCAGGTTTGCGTTGTCTGGCCAACTGTTCAGCGGGGCGAAGCGCTGCATACCCGCGCCTGCTCCCCCTCGGCCATCGCTGACCCGGTAGGTGCCCGCGCTGTGCCACGCCATCCGGATGAAGAATCCGCCGTAGTGTCCAAAGTCTGCTGGCCACCAGTCCTGCGACGTCGTCATCAACTCATCGACATCAGCGGTGAGCGCATCGAGATCGACCCCGGCAAAGGCAGTGGCGTAATCGAAATCTTCGCCCATGGGGTTGGCGGCAGGCGCATGCTTGCGCAGGATCTTGAGATTGAGCTGCTTCGGCCACCAGTCCTGGTTACCTCCGTTCTCGGTCGGGAAACGGAAGTGATCGCCCACCGGACAACCACCTGCTTCCTCTGTGCTCATCTTGCTTTCCACGGTGACGTGGTCGGTGTCAGTCACGATGTACCTTTTTTGGGGTGGTGGGGTCTGGCTAGGAAGTTCGCGTTGCGGGGCTAAGTCGCGCATGCCGCGCAGGTACCCCAATAGGTGACTTCTGACTCATCGATCACAAAACCGTAATCTTCGCCAGGAGTCAGGCAGGGGGCCGAGCCCGTCGCGCAGGTGACATCGGCGATGTCGCCGCACGATCGGCATACGACGTGGTGGTGGTTGTCGCCCACTCGAGTTTCGTAGCGCGCCACCGAGCCGCTGGGCTCAATTCGGCGCAAGAGCCCAGCCGTGGTCAGTGCGCGCAGTACGTCATACACGGCCTGGTGCGAGACATCCGGAAGGATTTGTCGCACAACCTGGATGACCGTGTCGGTGCTGGCGTGCGGGTGTGATTCCACGGCGGCGAGCACCGCAAGCCGAGGCCGGGTCACGCGCAGAGCAACTCCACGAAGCGCGCGCTCAGCGTCAGTTGCCACCGTCTCATCATCGAGCCTTGTCTTGAATGAATCAAGTTAAGGCTCCATCGAGACAGGTGCAGACTAGGGGAATGGCTGGACCGACCGAACGCTGCTGGCTCTTTGACACGCTCGCGGTGACGCTAACCCGGGTCGAGGTCAGGCCCATGACCCAGGACTTCGGTGGGTCGCTCTACGCCTCTCCCGCTCTGTCGCTGGAGCCAGCGGTATGCCGAATCGACCTCTTGGAGTCCGCACCCGGAGCCGCCGACCGGATGCACTGGCACCCAACGATGACCGGCGGCGAGCCTGGAGATCGCACCTTCGAGCCTGCCATGCCAACGGGCCCGACGGCCTGGTTGGCCGAGCAACTCCACGACGTCGATGCGGTGCTCACGAGATCGGGTATGCCGAACGTTGACCGCCACTGGGACGCGATGTCAGCCATCCGGGCGTCAGCCAAAGAGATCGTCGACGCGGCCCGCGACGGACTCCTATGGTCCAGCGAGCCTTGGCCGGACGTCACCCACGACGAGCGGGGTATGGCGCTAGGCGGTTCCTAGTCCGCGCGAGGCTTGTCTGTGGCGAAGCCGCGCACGATCGGACGGCCGACGCGCCGTGCGGACGGATTGGGGTCATCGAAAAGTTCCTGCCTTGGCGGCTCACACACCTCGCGATGGCGTTCGCCATCGCCCATCCGGGCGTAACCTCGGCGATCTTAGGTCCTCGCACGATGGATCACCTCGATGACCTGGTTGCCGGAGCTGAGCTCTCGCTCTCTCTGATGAAGTCCTGGGCAAGATCGACGCGATCGTCACCCCGGGAACCGACGTCGGCACCCGCGACATGGCCTATCTTCCGCCGGCTCTTCGGCACGCCAGTCTTCGCCGCCGCCCGGCCCCAGAGCGCCCCGCTGCGTGAGCGGCGGGGCGGTGGCCAGTGCCATGGAGAGTCCCTAACCCCCTGCGTTCTCTCCCGCAGGTTCTGGGCTCCCCCGTGCCCCTAAGCCGTTGGCGACCGACCACGGACAGTAGGCCCGGTTTTTCATTTGCGAGCGTTTTGCGTCATCGACTAGATCGTGTGCGTCCCGTTCGGGCACTGACACTTCGTGCAGCGCCCAGATTTTCGCGAACCCCGCACTGCAGGCCAGGAGATCGCTCACAATCGCGGCGGATTCGGATAGGGGCGTGATGACCGGCCATTCGGGGTAGGCGGTCGCGCTCGTCTAGATTTTGTGGGAATCGTATGAAGTCGAAAGCGACGTCGTATGGAACGATCCGCCGCCCCCCAGCGGCGTGCGCCGCGGATGCGAGGGAGGCATGACCATCGATGAGGAGCTCCGATCAGCCACACTAAGGGTTGGCTGCTGCTCCCCTATCAAGGACAAAGCGGTATGTGGCTGTGAGCGTCACTCCTGACGTCAGTTGCTCGTTGAGTTTGACGTCACATCGGTCTGGGGAACTCGACGTACTCGTGAATGTTGACGCGCCGCCGGTAGGCGCCCGCGCACTCAAACTATGAACCCCACTGCAGCTGGGGAGATCCGCGGAACCCAATTCTGCGGGGCTATCGGGCGTACACAACCGTGTTGTCTCGGTAGTGACTGACCTCTGCATCCCAGGCTCCTGCGCAGGTGATCAACCGCACTTCCGGCCCGGCCGTATCGCCGTACACGGTTGTGGTGGGGAATTGATCCTTCGGATATTGATCGATCCGATAGACCTCAAATACGTTCTTCGAGCCATCGTCATTCTCTACCGTTATGAGGTCACCAGCCCGTAATTCGGCCAGCCGGTAGAAAACCGACGGTGCTCCGCCACGACCGTTGATGTGGCCCAGCAATACAGACGGGCCGGGCTCGCCGGGACTGGGGGACCCGTTGAACCAGCCTGCGTCGTCATATGACGGACCACGGGCCGGAACCTCCAGGCTTCCGTCTGCATTGAGTCCCAATTCATTGACAACAGAATCTACGTCAATGGCTGGTATCGACAGTTTCGAAGGTTGGCGGTCCGTGCCCACCTCCACATCAGGCGCCTCCGGTGTGCTCGCCCGGTTGGTCGACGTCCTTCGTTGGGGCTCTGTCGAAGGCGACGAGTCAGTGATCGCGGGCACCGGATTCGACCTAAGAGACACCTGAGCGTCGGTTGCGATCTCCCGGTGAGTTGGAGTTGGGTCGACTCCGGGCTCAGCGACACTGGGGGTCAAAGGAGACTGAGGCACAGTAACCACTGCGGTAGCCGTCGCCAGCAGACCTACCCCGGATGCCAGTGCGACCCAACACGCTAGGGCCGCAGCCCGTTGACCGTAGCGCGAGAGGTTGCGACGCCTCATTTCAGCCCTTTCCCGCGTTTCTGCGGCTGCGGATCAGGACCAAGCCACCAAGGCCTGCAATCGTCAACATCGCGCCTGTGATCAGGCCAAGCGGGTCGCCTGACCCAGCTGGGCTCCCACCGGTTTGAACTCCGCCCACCGGAAGCGGGCTTACTTGACCACTTCCGGAACCGTCAGAGCCAGAAGCAGAACCGTCAGAACCACCAGAGCCAGAGCCAGAACCGTCAGAGCCGGAACCGCCAGAGCCAGAGCCGTCAGAACCACCAGAGCCAGAGCCAGAGCCGTCAGAACCACCAGAGCCAGAGCCAGAACGGTCAGAACCACCAGAGCCGCCAGGGCTAGTGGGTGCTGGAGCGGTCGGTTCAGGCGTGGTCGGCTCGGGGGTCGTGGGTGCTGGGGTGGTCGGCTCGGGGGTCGTAGGTGCGGGCGTTGTCGGCTCAGGCGTGGTCGGCTCGGGGGTCGTGGGTGCTGGGGTGGTCGGCTCAGGCGTGGTCGGCTCGGGGGTCGTGGGTGCTGGGGTGGTCGGCTCAGGCGTGGTCGGCTCGGGGGTCGTGGGTGCTGGGGTGGTCGGCTCGGGGGTGGTGGGGGTAGGAGCGTCGGAGCAGTCCGGGACGGAGATCGTGTTCGTGTCCAGGGTGACGGCACCGTTGCGCGCCAACAAGCGTCCCTGAACGGTGGCTCCCGTATTGGCTGTGATCGACGTGAGGGCCATTACAGTCCCGGCGAAGTCAGTGGTGGTTCCGATAGTGGCCGAACTGCCCACTTGCCAGTAGACGTCACAGGCGTTCGCTCCGTTGATGAACACGATCGAACTGCTCGAGCCTGTGATGAGCGTGCTACTCGTCTGAAAGATGAAGACCGGATCCGTCTCATTGGCCCCGTCAAGGGTCAGCTGACCGTTGAGTGCAAGAGTGTCGCCCGTGTAGACACCCGGAACCAACGACTGTCCCGCTAGGTCCGCAGTGACTGTGACGTCTGTGGGTTGGCCGGCAGCCTGGTTGTAGGCCGTGGTGAGGTCGTTTTGCGCAGTTCCCGCGACAGCGTCGGCCTTGTGAGTTTCGCCGTTGACGATTCCGGGGGGGAATCCGGAGATCGCCGTGCCAGGGCTGACTCCAAGGTCGCCGTTGATCACGGATGGACCAGTATTCGTCACCGTTGAGCCGCCGAGCACAGAGTAGTCCCCGGCTGTGCCTAGGCCCACCCGCACCGCAGCAGATACGGGCCCCGTTGCTGTCACTACCACCAAGAGGCTCACAGTCAGCGCAACGACTGCCGAAAAGAACACGCGGGGGAAGGTAAAGATGCTTTGCGTGGCTGGCTCAGATGGCAATTGGACTCCTAGGAATGAGCAGCTCATCGCTGCAACCGGACCTCGACTTAGTAGTCGGAAAACACCTTTCTTATTGTGCACTCTTTCTGAGATTCCACTACACCCTTCCGCATATTTGGCCGAATTTCAGGGACGATGATGACCAAGAAGACAATACCGATAGAAGATTGAGGGCAAAAGAATACTCAATAAATAGGTTGTGATTGTCGGCTCCTCCCAGTTGCGATGGGGATCGGCGCCTGTCCGGCAGCGCGTTTGGGTAATCTAGGCGGCTTCACCTCGAGCTGCGCCCGTCAACACGCTTCCACACGGTGGTTCTGCACCAACTGTGACCTGTTGGTCGGCCCAGAGGGTTACCTCGCCATTGGCGCGGATCGGGAGACTACGTTGCTCAACGCAAGTGCTCACAGAAGCCGCGAATGCTTCACCGCGGGACAAGACTGCGTCCGCGCGCACCATCGCCGTAGTGTTTGTCGGCACCCGCCGATGTTGCCCCGCGCCCGAGATCGCTCGACTCGGCAAAACCTACAGGGGTGGACCGCCGCCGTGCCTGACCTGATTCAACGCCAGCCACGGCGGCGCCGACGGCCTGAACGGACTGAAACCGGA
>JBBSKS010000164.1:0-5870 GCA_038256095.1 Actinomycetales bacterium
TCACCATCTCCGGTGCGTTGAGGCGCATCCGCAGGATGGGCATCAACGACTGGCCGCCGGCCATGACCTTGGCGTCGTCACCGTGCTCGGCCAGCAAGGCGAGCGCGTCAGCGACGGTGGCGGGCGCGGCATACTCGAACTGGGCGGGGATCACTGGCCTGCTCCTTCGGTGTTGTTGCCGGCACTGCCGTTCTCAGACAGGCCTCCCGGATCATCCTGATTGGGCGCATCGGCCTCAAAGTGCGGCATCGCATCGGCGGTCGTGGGTTCCGATGCCCCAGCCTGGCCATCCTGGATGGCCCGCCAGACGCGTTCGGGCGTGCACGGCATACGAATGTCCTTCACGCCGAACTGTCGGATCGCGTCCAACACCGCGTTGACCACCGCCGGCGTGGAGGCGATCGTGCCGGCCTCGCCGACTCCTTTGACGCCGAGATCATTGCTCAGCGCGGGAGTGACCGTGCGGTCGGTGACGTAATTGATGGTGTCGGCGCTGGTCGGCAGCGTGTAGTCCACGAACGACCCGGACACCAGGGTGCCGTTGTCGTCATATACCGCCTCCTCCCACAGGGCCTGACTGATGCCCTGCACCAGCCCGCCATGGATCTGCCCTTCGACAATCAGCGGATTCACCACGTTGCCGATGTCATCCACACAGACGTAGGAGCGCATCGTGGATTGGCCGGTTTCGGTGTCGATCTCCATAGCGCACAAGTGGGTGCCATGCGGGAAGGAGAAGTTGACCGGGTCGAAGGTCGCTTCGGCGTCCAAACTGGGCTCCATGCCCTCGGGCAGGTCATGCGCGGCAAAGACCGCGAAGGCCAAGGCGCCCAGCGCAATGCCCTGGTCGGTGCCCTTGACCTTGAAGGTGCCGTGGTCGAACTCGATGTCCTCAACGCTGGCTTCGAGCATGTGCGCGGCGAGCGGCTTAGCCTTTTCGATGACCTTGTCGGCTGCCTTGACCACTGCCTGGCCGCCCACCACGAGTGAGCGCGAACCGTAGGTGTCTAGGCCCTTATGGCTGACCTGGGTGTCACCGTGCAACACCTCTACGTCCTCGAACGGGATGCCGAGCCGGTCGGCCACGATCTGGCTCCAGGCGGTTTCGTGGCCCTGGCCATGCGGGGTGACACCGGTGACGACTTCGACCTTGCCGGTCGGCAGCACGCGCACGTCTGCGTGCTCCCAACCGCCCGCGGCGTAGTTCAGCGCGCCGAGCACCCGGGAGGGCGCCAAGCCGCACATTTCGGTGAAGGTGGAGATGCCGATACCGAGTTGGATCGGGTCGCCTGACGCGCGACGCTGGTCCCGCTCGGCGACTAGGGCGTCGTAGTCGAACAGTTCAACGGCCCGGTCGGTGGCGGCTTCGTAGTTGCCGGAGTCGTATTGCAACCCGGCGATGGTGTCGAACGGGAACTCGTCGTGCTTGATCCAGTTCTTCTTGCGGAGCTCAAGGGGATCCATGCCGAGCTCGTCGGCAAGGTCGTCCATGATCCGCTCGATGGCGAAGGTGGCCTCGGGTCGCCCGGCTCCGCGGTAGGCGTCCGTCCAGGTCTTGTTGGTGTAAACGGGGGTGCAACTGAAGTGGTAGGCCTCGAACTTGTAGATCGAGTTAAACATGAAGGCACCCAGGACCGGCACGCCGGGGCCGATCAGGGCCGCATAGGCGCCCATGTCGGCAAGGAGCTCGACCTTGAGGCCCTTGACGATGCCCTCTTTGGTGGCCGCCAACGTCAGGTTTTGCCACTGGTCGCGGCCGTGGTGCCCCGAGATCAACGACTCGCTGCGGGTCTCGGTCCACTTGCACGGCTTGCCGGTGTGACGCGCCGCCAGGAAGGTGATGATCTCCTCGGGCGTGACCTGCAGTTTGCCGCCGAAGCCGCCGCCCACGTCGGGGGCGATGACGCGGATCTTGGACTCAGGCACGCCGAGGGTCAGCGCCAACATCACCCGCAAGATGTGCGGCACCTGGGTGGCCGACCACATGGTGATCTGCTCGCTGGTGGGGTCAACGACGACCGAGCGGGGCTCCATAAACGCAGGTATGAGGCGCTGCTGGCGGTATTCGCGCTCGATCAGCACCTCGGCGTCGCGGATGGTGTCTTCGACGTCTTGGCCGGTGCCGGCTTCCTGAGAGTCGAAGACCCAGGTAGCAGCGCGGTTGGTGCCGAGGTCGGGGTGAGTCAACACCTCGTCGGCGGCGGCCTTCTTGAGGTCGAGCGCCGCGGGGAGATCTTCGTAATCGACGTCCACGAGCTCGGCGGCATCGCGGGCTGCGGCGTTGGTCCGCGCGATCACGACAGCAACAATCTCGCCTGCGAAGGCCACGCGATCTACTGCGATCGAGGGGTGACTGGGTGTCTTCTGCTCGGTCGTGATGGGCCACGCCGTGGGGAGCCCACCCTGGATGTCTTTCACGTCCTCACCGGTCAGCACGGCAATGACGCCAGCCGATGCTTTGGCGTCGGTGGTGTTGATCGAGGTGATGGTGGCGTGCGCAAACGGGCTGCGCACCATACTCAAATGCAGCATCCCGGTCAGTTGGATGTTGTCCGTGAACTTGGTGCGGCCAGTGATCAACCGCTGGTCTTCCTTGCGCAAACGCGCCTTGCCGATCTCAGCTTCAGGCGGTTGAGTGTCTGTGCCTTGGGTTTCTTGTTCTACCGTGGTCATGATCGCTGTGCTCCTGCCGCTTGCTGCACTGCCTTGACGATGTTCTGGTATCCCGTGCACCGGCAGAGGTTGCCCTCCATGCCCTGACGGATCTCGCGCTCGCTGGGGTCCGGGTTTTCGTTCAGCAGATCGGTGGCCTGCATGATCATGCCCGGCGTGCAGTATCCGCACTGCAGGGCGTGACATTCGTGAAAGGCCTGCTGAACCGGCGTGAGTTCACCGCCCTGGGCGATGCCCTCGATGGTCGTAACCTCGTGCCCGTCGGCCTGGACCGCCAGCATGTTGCAGGACTTCACGCTCCTGCCGTCGAGGTGGACCGTGCACGCTCCGCAGTTGCTGGTGTCACACCCCACGACGGTGCCCGTCTTGCCCACCTGCTCTCGAAGGTAGTGCACAAGCAGGGTGCGCGGCTCGACGTCGTCGGTGCACGCCACCCCGTCGACGTTGACGGTGATGCGGGTCATGGATCCTCCAGGGTTACGCAGGGACGGCGATCTACACACTTCCGATCATGACGTGACTCAAGTCACATAGCAATGTTTAAATCCTGTGACTTCCCTGAGATCTCAGTTGCTCTACCCGGTGCCCCCTCGAGGCTTTATCGGATGACCGTTGTTCGGGCTCTCCCCCGGTTCGCGGCGGGGGACGGCACGCACGTCGGTCATCGGCGACCACATTATTTCGGGTCAGGGTCCGATGAGACTGTCGCGCTGATGAATCGGGCCGCGCGACTCCGTCAGCCGCTCTCCACGCCCACCCCATCGGGCGGCAATGATCTCGGCTGCGATGCTCACCGCAGTTTCCTCCGGCGTGCGAGCGCCCAGGTCTAGTCCGATGGGGCTAGACAACCTCGCCACCTGCTGCGAGCTCAAACCGGTCTCACGCAGACGAGCTAGTCGGTCCTCGTGCGTGCGTCGAGAACCCATAGCGCCGATGTATGCCACTCGTGGGCCTCGTAGGGCGAGCTCCAGCACCGGCACGTCGAACTTTGGGTCGTGCGTCAGCACACAGATCACCGTCCGATCGTCCACTCGGCCTGCGTCGATCTCTGCCGCCAGGTATCGGTGTGGCCACTGAACCACCACGTCGTCAGCGGCGGCGAACCTCGCTTTGGTGGCAAAGATGGGTCGGGCGTCGCAGACGGTGACGTGGTAGCCCAGGAATGCGCCGACGGTTGCCACGGCCGCCGCAAAGTCGATCGCGCCGAACACGAGCATGCGAGGTTTGGGCGCAAAACTCGCCACGAACACCCGCATCCCGGCCCCCCGGCGTTCGCCATCCGGCCCGTACTCCAGCGTGCCCGTGCGCCCCGTCGCCAGCAGCCCCCGAGCATCGTCCATGACCGCATCGTCGGCACGCGACGACCCTAGAGAGCCCGAGACAACCTGGCCAGCGCCCTGCGGACGGACCACCAACCTGCGGCCAATCCACGCGACGTCGGGATGGTCGATGATGGTCGCGACCGCGACCGGCCGCCCCGCCGCGACGTCTTCTTCGACCGCGCCCAACTCCGCAAAGAGCTCGCTCGAGACGCGCTCGACGAACACGTCCAACACCCCACCGCAGGTCAATCCCACGGCATACGCATCGTCGTCGCTGACCCCGTATCGCTGCAGCGCCGACTGACCATCAGCCAAAACCTGCTGCCCCACCTCATACACCGCACCTTCGACACAGCCCCCAGAGACTGAGCCGACGACTGTCCCGTCTGGCCCGATCAGCATCGAGGCTCCCGCCGGTCGGGGCGCCGAGCGCCACGTGTCGACCACAGTCGCCATGGCCACCGGCTCCCCGGCACGCCACCAATCCATCAACTGCGGCAGAACCTCACGCACCGGCAATTACCTCCAGAACGCCCTCGAACGTCGCCATCGAATGACCCGCCACGAAGTCATCGACGTAGGGTAACGCAGCCACTATGCCGGACTGCACAGGCGCGTACCCTGCTTTGCCGCGATGAGGGTTTACCCACACCACCCGATGAGCCACCGCGGACAGGCGTCGCATCTGCTCCCCCAAAACCTCTGGCTGCGCGCGTTCCCAACCGTCACTGAAGACCACGACCACTGCCCCTCGGGCCATACCTCGCCGGCCCCAACGATCCACAAACGCCGCCAGGACTTCGCCTAATCGGGTGCCCCCAGACCAATCCGCGACGGCCCGTCCCGCGGCGAGTAAGGCCTGGTCAGCATCGCGATGACGAAGCGCCTGGGTAACGTGTGTCAGCCGGGTTCCGACGGTGAAGACCTCGGTGCTTCGCGGAGCGGACTGCACCACGGTGTGCGCTACCCGCAGCAGCGCGTCGGCATACGCACTCATCGATCCACTGACGTCGACGAGCAGCACCACACGGCGTGGGCGCCGCGCGAGGCGGCGGTGCGCGATCACTCCTGGCTCCCCCATCCGGCGCAACTGCGAGCGCAAGGTGGCCGGACCATCGATCAACCCTCGGCTCGAGCGGGTATGCCGTCTCGACCGTCGCGTCGGCGGCGTCGGTTGCAGCGTGGCGAATTGGCGGCGCAATGTGGCTCGCTCGTTGGCCGTTAGCAACGCTATGTCCCGCTGGCGCAGCACTTCGCGCTCCGAGGCCAGGGCTCGGATCATTTCCTCACTTTCGCTGCTTCCCGCACCGCCCTCTGAGGTGTCATCAAGGACCGCTTGCACGACGGTTGGTGGCATGTGGTGCGACCGGCTGATGGCGTCCATGCGGGTGCCACTGAACCACTGCTCGAACACCTGGTCGTAAGGGCTGAGATCCGCCGGTGATGAGGTCAGGGTCGCTCGACCCGCCCAATAGAGCGACTGGCGCTCGGCCATACCGACAAGGGTGACGCTGCGTAGAAACGTGAGCTCGCGATCTTGCGTGACGGACAGCCCCGCAGCCCTCAGGGCGCAGGCAAACCCCAGCAAGCATTCGTCCGCGGTCCACACCACGCGATCACCCTAACGACCGGTCTCTCACCAAGCCGCCCACCTGGGGTCTATTCGCTGAGGGTCAGGTCCAGCAGCACGACGTGACCGCAGCACAGTCATCACCGCTGCCCTCGTCTCTCTTGAGGATGATCCTCACACCATTTTTGCTGGCTACGTCGGCGGTGATCGCCACGAACTCACCGGCTTGTGCGTCCTGTGGTAGCGGAGACCGAGCCAGCGATCACTTCGACGCTGATCGGCGACAGCTCGGATGTAGGCGCCGA
>JBBSKS010000165.1:0-5850 GCA_038256095.1 Actinomycetales bacterium
CGTCGGCGACCGACGTACCCTGCTGGGGTGAAGCCAGACGTCTTACTTGTAGGTTGCGGCGACCTCGGCGCGGACATCGGGCGCCGCCTAGCAGAGCGCGGACACCATGTGGCCGCAATCCGCAGACGTGCAGACCTTGTGCCGGCACCGCTGATCGGCATCGCCGCAGACCTCACTCGCGACGCCCCCACGCTCCCCGAACTCGACCTTCGATACCTCGTCGTTGCGCTTTCCGCGCGGCCCCGGACAGAGGAGTCGTACCAAGCAACCTATGTTGATGGACTTGGTCGAGCACTGGATGCATTGGATCGAGCAGGGCAACACCCGTCGCGTGCCGTGCTCATCTCATCGACCGGGGTCTTCGGTGCCGGAGACCCGAGCGCCGTCTTCACTGAAGACACCCCCGCCGAGCCGAACGACGGCCCCGCCCGGAGGCTGCTCGAAGCCGAGCGCCTCTTCACCGATCGCGTCCACAACGGTACGGTCCTTCGACTGTCCGGCCTTTACGGACGGGGCCCTGCCCGCTTTGTGGACCAGGTCAGGCGAGGAGAGGTCACTGACCCTGACCGCTGGACCAACCGGATTCACCGCGATGACGCCGCCGGTGCCACCGTGCATCTGCTCACTCAAACCGAACCTCCAGCGCCCCTCTACCTCGGCACCGACGACGAGCCCGCCTTGCTCGGTGACGTGGCGGCATACCTCGCGCATCGCCTCAACCTGCCAACTCCCCCAGCAGCAGATCCCTCGCAAGCCCACGGCAAACAACTCAGCAATGCGCTGCTGCGCAAGACTGGCTGGAGCCCCACCTACCCCACCTTCCGTGAGGGTTACGCCCACTACCCGGGCAAGGATTAGTTCTGCGATATCGGTGTCGCGCTTGAGTCAGTCCGGCGTTCTTGCTCACTAGGCTCACGAAATGACCACGACCCATGTTGTCCTCATCGTGTTGGGTGTGCTTGCCTTGATATACGCGTTCTACGGTGTGCCGCGGCGCAAGAGAGCGTCACCTGTGACTTCGCAGGACGGGATGCACCACCCCGAACAGCAGGGCGAACCGAACTCGTAGTCGGACCTGACGGCAGTTAAGTGGGCCGATCTGAGCGAGGTTCATGCGGCACTGGCGCGCGGTGAGATGGTGCCTGCGGTCAAGGCATACCGAGAGGCGACCGGAGCGGGACTTGTGGGGTGGGGACTCGCCCTGACGCTAGGCGGTCCTATTGCCGCCCTCGCGCACAGGACCGCCGCTGACTACCCGGCCCAGGGGAACGTGTTTGTTCTTTGCTCCATCGGCTTACTCGGCTTGTTGCTCCTAACCATCGGCGTGCATCGCCTCGCGTGCAAGATTGACGACGCCCACGCCCGCATCGTTCTGATGCAAAGTCCCGGGTCAGGCGAGGCATCTTCGGCGACGCCGGAGCCTCCCTCGCCTCACCCATAGGCTCACGCGACCCATCAGCTAGACACCCAGGTTCCGGTGGGTCACCGTAGGTACTCTGGGCCGCGCGACACCTCGAGAAACCCATCCGCCATCTGACCCTTTAGGACGTGACATCGCACCGGACCTCAGCACCCCAGGTGCCATTCCGCTGAGCAAGGATGGCAGCGTTCACGTCACGAATGAGCGGTTCAACACGATCTCGCACCTTTTCGGGGCATGCTTTGCGTTGCTCGGTGCCGGCCTCTTGATCTCCCAGGCCGCAGTGCAGGGTGACCCGTGGAAGATCGTCGGGATGTGCGTGTATGGCGCCTCGCTGGTCATGCTGTTCACGACCAGCACGCTGCATCACGGGCTCGACAGCACGCCGAAGGTCAACGAGGCGCTGCGCACGCTCGACTACGTGTCTGTCTTCTTGTTGATCGCCGGCACCGTCACCCCGCTCACGCTCGTGCTCGTGCGCAACACCTTCGGGTGGACGGTCCTCGGCGCGGTCTGGGCTATCGCGATCATGGGCATCGTGCTTCGCTCGGTATGGCGCAAGGTTCCGAAGTACATTACGAACACGCTATACATCACGCTGGGTTGGATCACGGTCGCGTTAATCGGCGCGGGCATCTCGTTACCGCTGGGTGCGTTGGCGCTGATGGCTGCGGGCGGACTCATCTACAGCGCCGGCTTCGTCATCTTCGTGATCGAGCGGCCAAACCTAAAGCCGGGGATCTTTGGCTTCCACGAACTGTGGCACTTCCTCGTGCTCGTCGCGGCGGCCTTGCACTACCTAATGATCTATTTTTACGTGCTCCCCGTCTGAGAGGCTTAGGCGCTAAAAGCCTCCTAGCAGCCACGTCATCAACACGAGCATGAGCAGTACCACAGCCGCCGTGATGGCGGCACCCCTGCCGGTCGTCATAAAGGACGGCCAGGGAAACCCATTCGACTGAGCGTCCATCTGATCGGCGAGATTCATGTGGTACGACTTTTGCAGCCCTGGGTGGTCGTTTCCGCGGTGGGATGTTTCCTCTTGTCCTGAGTCATACATCTTGGCCATGACTACCTCTCCCCGGCGACACCATTGACGCTAGGTCGTCAGTATGCACCTGCGGTTGCTAATCCGTCACCGCGTTCGGCGCAGATGGTGCGCACTACTTTCTCGACCGCATACTCCGGGGCCCGCGAGACGGTGTTGCCCGTCCGCAAACCACCCTTGACCTCGACGTCTGCGGCCGCCACGGCTTCGATGGCTCGACCAAGACGTGGGCCATCCCAGCCTTGAGCGACGCGGCGTGCCTGATCAACCTGCCAGGGCGCCATACCGAGGTCTTTGGCCACCGAGGCGGCGCTCGCCCGACCGGCCGCCCCAACTCGCCCAACTTGGCGCAGCTGCATAGCCAACACCGCAATGATCGGCACCGGGTCCAGCCCACCGGTCATCACGTGCCGCAGCAACCGCAGCGCTTCGGCCTCATCGCCAGCTAAGGCGGCCGCCGCGACCTTGAACCCGGTGGTCTCGACCTTCTCGCCGTAGTACGTCTCGACCTCGTCGACCCCGATCAGACCGGCGCGGTCACGCATCAACTGGGCGCAGGCGCCGGCCAGCTCGCGGACATCCTTGCCCACTGCGTTGACCAGCGACGTTGCCGCCTGCTTGTCGATGCGCCGGTGGTTGTCTTGAAACTCCCCCATCACAAATGCGTGCTTGTCGCTCTCGGACTTCAACGCTTTGGCTTCGAAGAGCCGCGCGCCGCTCTTCTTCAGCGCATCGAGGGCCCGCTTGCCGCGATTACCGGTCTTGTGACACACCACCAACGTGACGTCGTCGCTGGGGGCACCCAGCAGGTTGACGACATCCTCGATGAGCATGTCGTCGGCTTCGTCCATGTCGTTGACGACCAGCACTTTGCGCCCGCCAAACAGCGACGGGCTGGCGTGCATTGGCAGGTCACCGGCCACGTACGTCTCGGCGCGCAACGCGATGACCTCGACGTTGGGGTCATCCTCGCGGGCGAGCGCGATCACGCTGTTGGTCGCGCGCTCGGCGAGGATCTCTTCGGGGCCACTGATCAGGGCGTATGCCGGCGGGCCGGTCGGGCTCATGCGCGCGTGCTCATGTTGCTGGTGAAGTTTCAGCGACGACCAAGCCGAGCTGGTTCATCCGCGAGGTGATGAGGTCGGGCGCCAACTCGAGGTGCTCGGCGAGGTCTTCGATCGGCACATCCGCCTCGATGCCTTCACGCAGTTCGTCGTCTTGCTCTTCGGTCCAGGCATGCCCACCCGTGACCGCAGTCCGCGGCGATCGAGCGACGGGTGGGTCAACCGCGACCGGTTTCGACTTCAACGTCGACGGCTCCGGGCGGGCCTGTACGGCCTCGATAGCCGGAGCCTCTGAGTCCAGTCGCGCCAAAGCACCCAGAACCAATTTCGTGTCGGTGGTCGGCCAGAATGGTGGCAGCGACCGCTGCAAGAACCCCGCGTAGCTTTTGGTCATCATCCGAGAGTCCAGCAGCGCCACGACTCCCCTGTCGGTGCTGCGCCGAATCAATCGACCTGAACCTTGGGCTAGCCGCAACGCCGCGTGGGTGCCGGACACGGCCATAAAACCATTGCCACCCATCCGGGAGATCGCTTCGGTGCGCGCCGCCGACAAAGGATCGTCGGGGCGCGGGAAGGGGATGCGGTCGATGATGACCAACTGGCAGGCGGAACCGGGCACGTCCACGCCTTGCCACAGCGACATCGTGCCGAACAAGCAGGTCGACGCCTTGGAGGCGAATTGACGCACCAGCGTGGGCGTTTGGTCATCGCCCTGACACAGCACCTCGATGTCAGTGCCCTTGAGTCGCTTGCGCATCTCTTCGGTGGCGGCCTCCGCGGCTCGGCGCGAGCTAAACAAGCCCAGTGTCCGCCCCCCGGCAGCACGCACGAGCGCTTCAATCTCGTCAAACACCTTGGGCCCGGCCCCCTCGCGCCCCAGCGGCGGCAGGTGCGATGCGACATACGCGATGGCCTGTTGGGGGTAGTCGAACGGGCTGCCCACATCAAGCCCGGTGTATGCCGGGGCTCCGGCGCCGCGCAGACCGAGGGTCCCGGCCACGGCGTCGAACGATCCGCCTAGTTCCAGCGTCGCCGAAGTCATCACGACGGTGCGGTCACCGAAGACCTTGTCGCGGATCATCATGGCCACGCTCATGGGTGCGACTTTCAGCGTCGTGTTGCCACGCAGATCCTTGGCGATCCACGCGACGTCCAGCTCGCGTTCTTCGAGCAGTCGCTCGGCGGCGTCGAAGACCTCGTCGATGCCGGATCGGGCCACCTGACGCGCACCGTCGGCGGCAGTCGAGGAGTCGCCCTTCAACTCGGACTGCAACCCACGCGAGGCGTCGCGAACCGCAGCCAGTGCGCGCGTCATAGCCTCCGGCATACCTGCCTCGAGGCGCCCTTCCGGCAAGGTGTCCATCACGACCTGGAAGTCTTCGGCTGCGTCGGTCAGCGAGTCGACCGAGCCGTATTTGGACGCTCTACGAGCGGATGCCCCCACGGTGCCGGCGGTCATTTCGTCGGTGATCGTCGAGGTCACGCGGTCGGTGAGTTCGTGGGCTTCGTCGATGATCAGCAGGTCGTGCTCGGGCAGCATGTGCCGGCCCTCGAAGGCATCGATGGCCATGAAGGCGTGGTTGGTGACAATGACGTCCACGTCGTGAGCAGCGGCGCGGGTGACCTCGACGTAACACTCGGTCGCCAGCGGGCACTTCGACCCCAGGCATTCCTTGGCGCTGACCGAGACTTGGCGCCAGGCGCGACTGCTAACGCCGGGGACGAGTTCGTCGCGGTCGCCAGACTCGGTGACCTCAGACCAGTCGCGCAGCCTGGTGATTTCGGCGCCCATCTTGGACCGCTGCTCATCCACCGCGCCGACGGACATCAGGGAGTCGGCGTCCTCGTCCGGAAAACCGCCAACGAGTTTGTGCTTGCACAGATAGTTTGATCGGCCTTTGACCAGCGCAAACGTGGGCTCACGCCCCACCAGCGGACGCAGCGCTGCCGAGATGCGCGGCAAGTCGCGGTCGATGATCTGCGCCTGCAGAGCCAAGGTCGCGGTGGCGACGACGACCGGCTTGCCGGTGGCCATGGCGTGGGCAATCGCCGGCACGAGGTAGGCCAACGACTTGCCGGTGCCGGTTCCTGCCTGGACGAGCAAATGCTTCTCGTCTTCGACGGCGTCGCGCACGGCCTTGGCCATCTGCACTTGCCCCGGTCGGGTCGCGCCCCCGACAGAGGCGACGGCGGCCTCAAGGAGGGCATCAAGGTCTGCGGGCATGCCCACCAGGGTATGCGGTTTCGCAGGCTCTCTGGTCGCTCATCCACAGACGCTTCGTCCGCTCGACTAGCGGTTGGCGATGCCCTCGGGTGCA
>JBBSKS010000166.1:0-5747 GCA_038256095.1 Actinomycetales bacterium
CCGCGTCTTGATCGAAAACCTCCTCCCCACGATCGTGCGCGGCGCGGGATTCGCGCCGGGACATCCACTGCTCATCTTCTGGAGGTTGGCTCACGACTGCCTTCCTTTGGTGTGTTGGGGGGTGCTTGAATGACGCGCTTTTCGCTGACCGACTACTTCGCCGGCTGGGTTGCCGCTGGTTCGCTCTGCATCGAGCGCACCCTGCAAGATCAACGCTGCCGCCACCTGATCGACGGACTCTCGGTGTTTGCGACCCGGGACCCCACTGGCCCGCAGGCCGCGGTGGGCATCGACAGTCGTCAAGCGTTCGTCCCACAATCGCACCGGGATACCGGCTAGCGCTGTGTGAAGCGCGCCGGCGTAGGTGCGGGCGTGGCCCGCTGCCGCGCCCTCGGCCCCGGACAACGATCGGGGTAAGCCCACGATCACCTCGACGGCGGCGCGCTCGTGCGCCTGGGCCACGATGGCTTCAATGTCAGCGAGGCCATCGTGGTCGCGGGTCAAGGTCTGCACGGGCGTGGCAATGAGGGCCTGCGGATCGCACGCCGCCAAACCCACCCTGGCCTGGCCGACATCGACACCGAGGCGCACTCCCGGGCGGATCACGATGGCAGGCTGATGCGTTCCCCAATGGCCACGGCAATGCGCTCGAGAGCGGAGCCGCACTTGGCGGCATCGCTGCCGCCACCTTGCGCCAGGTCCGGCTTCCCGCCACCGCCGCCGCCAAGCTCGGCGGCAGCCACCTTCACCAAGTCCCCCGCGCGCACTCCAGCCGAGCGAGCCGGCTCGTTGGTGGCAATAACCACGACCGGTCGCCCGCTATTGGGCGCGGTGACTGCGACTACGGTGGGACGCTCGTCTCCCAGTCGTCCCCGCAGGTTCGTCACCAGCGAACGAACGTCGTCAGCGCCTACCCCGTCGGCGGCTTCGTGACCGAGGAACGTCACACCATGTAGGTCGCGAGCCTTGTCCAGCAGCGCACCGGCCGCGCCGAGCACCGACTGCTGGCGTGCGGCCGCGATCTCACGCTCGGCCTCTTTGAGGCGAACCAAGATGGCGTCAATGCGCTCAGGCAATTCTTCGGGGCGAGACTTCATCACGTCGCTGAGTTGGCCGACGATGGCGTGCTCGCGGGCCAGGAATTGGTATGCGTCGGTCCCCACGAGCGCTTCAACCCGCCGGACCCCGGCACCGATGGACGCCTCCCCCATGAGTTTGATCAAGCCGAGCTGACCGGAGCGCTGCGCGTGGGTGCCTCCGCAAAGTTCGCTGGCCCAGTCACCCACCGAGACCACTCGAACCTCGTCGCCATACTTCTCACCGAAGAGCGCCATCGCCCCGGCGTCGCGGGCTTGCTGCTGTGTCATGACTTCGGCGCGGACCGGCAAGTCGTCCATCAGCACAGCGTTGACGCGAGCTTCGACGTCGACGAGCACCGAGGGCGGCAGCGCCGAGGTGGCGTTGAAGTCGAAACGGAAGCGGCCAGGCGCGTTTTCCGAGCCCGCCTGCGTCGCGCTCTCACCGAGAGCTTCGCGGATGGCCTTATGCACCATATGCGTGGCGGTGTGCGCACGCGAGATCGACTTTCTGCGCTCGATGTCCACGCTGGAGTGCGCCTGCTCACCGGTGGCAACGTCGCCGTCACGCACGGTTGCTCGATGCACAATGACGCCTTTCATCGGCGTCTGCACGTCGTGGACGTCAATGATGGCCCCGTTGGCCAAGTGAATGACGCCGGCGTCGGCGAGTTGACCGCCGCCTTCGGCATAGAAGGGAGTGCGGTCAAGCACGAGCTCGATCTCGTCGCCTGCCGTGGCGCGACCCACCGCTGTGCCGTTGACCACGACACCGGCAACGCGAGATTCGGACTGCGTCTCGTCATACCCGGTGAAGGTCACCGCCTTGCCGAGGCCGTCCGCAATGCTCCGGTATGCCGTCGTGTCGCCGTGGCTGGACTTCTTGGACCTGGCATCGGCCTTGGCCCGATCGCGCTGCGCTTTCATCAGCGACCGGAAGCCGACCTCATCGACGCTGACTCCGTGCTCGGCGGCCATCTCCAAGGTGAGGTCAATGGGAAAGCCGTAGGTGTCGTGCAGGGCGAACGCCTCGGCTCCGCCGAGTGCATGAGCGCCGCTGGTCTTGGCCCGGGTCACCGCAGCGTCGAGCATGACGGTGCCGCTGGACAAGGTGCGCGCGAAAGCGACTTCTTCGCCGTAGGCCACCGCCGATATGGACGTCCAGTTTTCGGCCAGCTCGGGGTAAGACGCGGCCATGACGTCGCGGCTGACCGGCAGCAGTGTCGGCAACGACGGGCCAGTGACCCCGAGCAAGCGCATGGAGCGAACCGCACGCCGAATGAGACGGCGCAAAACGTAGCCTCGGCCCTCGTTCCCGGGAGTGACCCCGTCGCCGATGAGCATCAGCGCCGAACGCACGTGGTCAGCGACGACGCGGAAAAGCACGTCGTCGCTTTCTACCGAGCCATAATGCTTGCCCGTGAGGTCTTCGGCAGCCGAAATGACCGGGTAGACCTCGTCGATTTCGTAGAGATTGTCTACACCTTGGAGCAAGTAGGCGACCCGCTCTAGCCCCATGCCGGTGTCGATGTTCTTGCTCGGCAACTCGCCGACGACGTCAAAGTCGACCTTGGAGCGCACCGCCGAGAGCTCTTCTTCCATGAAGACCAGGTTCCAGATCTCCAGGAACCGGTCTTCGTCGGCTATCGGCCCACCTTCGGCACCGAACTCGGGGCCCCGGTCGATGTAGATCTCGCTGCACGGGCCTCCTGGACCCGGCACACCGGTGTGCCAGTAGTTGTCGGCCAACCCGCGCCGCTGAATCCGCTCCATCGGCAACCCGGCCACCCGACGCCAGATCTCGATGGCTTCGTCATCGCCTTCGAGCACCGTCACCCAGACGGTCTCGGGCTTAAAGCCGAGGCCACCTTTGCTCTGGTGGGAGGTGATGAACTCCCAGGCGTAGGAGATGGCTTCTTCTTTGAAGTAGTCGCCGAAAGAAAAGTTGCCGTTCATCTGGAAGAACGTGCCGTGGCGCGTGGTCTTTCCGACCTCTTCGATATCCAAGGTCCGCACACACTTTTGCACCGAGGTGGCGCGCTTCCACGGAGGAGTTTGCTGGCCGGTCAAGTAAGGGATGAAGGGGACCATCCCAGCGACGGTGAACAACAACGTCGGGTCGGCGCTGATCAAGGAGGCGCTGGGGACGACGGCGTGGCCTTTGCTTTCGAAAAAGGTCAGCCAGCGTCGTCGAATCTCAGCGGTTTGCATGTCTCCTCTTCGTGGGCGCATGCCCAGGATGATCAAATCTCGTCGTTGTGTGCGCTCACGGTCGTCCGAGAACCTGCAGCACTCTATCTCTGCAACCGCTTCCTATCGCTCAGCCTGGCCCTGGAGTCCCCTGCGAGGCGCGGATGACGCCGCGCAGCCAGCGCCACCGAGACACCAGTCGCTCCTCGAATCCGCGATCCTTTGGCCGGTAGTAGTCGGCATCCGCCAGATCGTCAGGTAGGAACTGTTGCGGCCCCACACCGCCGGGTTCGTCGTGGCTGTAGCGATACCCGGCGCCGTGTCCGAGGGCGCTCGCTCCGGCATACCCACTGCCCCGCAGATGTGGCGGCACCGCACCGCCCTTGCCAGCCCGAATGTCGGCGATCGCCTCGTTGATTCCGGTGTATGCCGCATTGGACTTCGGCGCCAACGTGTTGTGGACGACGGCCTGGGCGAGCACAATTCGAGCCTCCGGCATACCGATCTGCGCGACGGCGTGCATAGCCGCGACGGCGCTATGCAGGGCGGTCGGGTCGGCCATGCCGACGTCTTCGCTGGCGCTGATTACGATGCGACGGGCGATGAACCGCGGGTCCTCGCCGGCCTCGAGTTGCCGGGCTAGGTAGTGTAATGCGGCATCGACGTCACTGCCGCGCATCGACTTGATGAAGGCGCTCGCGACGTCGTAGTGCTGGTCGCCGGTGCGGTCGTAACGCACAGCGGCGTAATCAACCGCCTGCTCGGCGTGCTCTAAGGTGATCTCTACCGGTCCCGCGCTGTTCTCGATCCCACCTGCGTGCAGTGGCCTCGCATCGAGGGCGACCCCAGCGCACGCTTCCAACGTGGTCAGTGCACGCCGTGCGTCACCACCCGCAATGGCGACGATGTGATCCCGGGCGGCGTCGGCCAGTGTGAAGGCCCCGGCCAGTCCTCGGTCGGCGGTCAGCGCATCATCGACAAGCCCACCGAGATCGGCATCCCCGAGCGATTCGAGGCGGACCAGCATGGAGCGCGACAACAGCGGCGCGATGACACTGAAGGACGGATTTTCGGTGGTTGCGGCCACCAAGACGATCAGCCGGTTTTCAACTCCCGGGAGCAGTGCGTCCTGTTGAGCCTTGCTGAAGCGGTGAATCTCGTCGAGGAACAACACACTCTGGCGGCCATAGAGCGATCGGGCAGTCGTGGCCTGCTCGAGCACCGCGCGCACATCTTTGACTCCGGCACTGACCGCAGAGAGCTCAACAAACGAGCGCCCAGCTGCGGTGGCGACCAAGTGGGCAAGGGTCGTTTTGCCCGTCCCTGGCGGTCCCCACAGAATCGCCGATAACGGCCCGGCGGCGCCTTCGTGCCCCTCCACCAAACGGCGCAGCGGGCTGCCCGGTCGCAACACCTGACTCTGTCCACGCACCTCCTCAAGCGAGCGAGGGCGCATCCGCGCCGCCAGCGGCATGTGCGCACCGGCGTCGGCGCCGTTAGCGTCGCCGGAGAACAGGTCAATGTCGGAATGATCAGGCACGTTTGGCAGGCTAGCCCGGTGACCGGCACTCATGCGAGACATCGGACAGCTCGCGACCCCCTGCTTTCGGCTCTGGGGCGGAGCACAGCTCGACACCCGTGGCGGTATGTCGTGGCTTGGGCCGTGCTGATTCTGCTCAGCTTTGCGGCGAGTTTGGGGGTGCTGACGGGGCAGTCGGTCTTTGATCGGCTGACGTCGGGCACCACGGAAGCCCCGGGTGAGGCCCAGGACGCCTACGACCTGCTCGCGGACGTCAACGAAGAGTCGGCCACCGTTCTGGTCTCAGTCACCGGGGCTGACGTGCTGGCCCCCGAGACAGCGACGACCGTCTCGCAAGCCGTCTCGGACTTGGGTGTCATCGATGATGTCGCTGAGGTCCTGTCACCGATGACGACGCCAGGCTGGCCACAGACGCCGGAGGCGTACGCCTTTGTGGGGCAGCAAGACCCCGAATCAGGCGACTTCATCATCGTCGTCAACATGTCGGCGGATCTCTCCCAAGCCGACCAGGAGATCGTCGTCGAGAACGTCAAAGAGGTCGCGCCCGCGGCTTTGGAGGCTGTCTCCAACGAGGTCGCGGTGGGCGGTGTCACCCAACTCATCGACGACATCAACGAACAGGTCGCCACCGACCTAGCTAAGGGCGAAGGCATCGCGCTGCCGGCATCCATGCTGGTCATGGTCGTGGTCTTCGGGGGTTTCCTCGCTGCGGGTATGCCGATCATCGGCGCCATCGCCTCGATCGGCGGGGGCCTTGGCATACTCCTCGGGTTTTCCTACCTCGTGGAGCTCGACGCCACCGTAGTCAACATCGTCACGGTGATGGGGCTGGCGCTGTGTATCGACTACGGGCTGTTGATGGTGAGCCGCTTCCGCGAAGAAGTCGTGAGTGTCGCACCCGGCGTCGCACACAAAGAACTGACGGACGCTCAGATTGAGGC
>JBBSKS010000167.1:0-5630 GCA_038256095.1 Actinomycetales bacterium
ACGGCGCGCTCGCGCTTGGCAAGGGCCACCGCCGCGAAGCCGCCGAAGGCAGGAGCGTCGATTGCCTCGATGTCGACCCCGACCGGTCCACCGGTCGAGACAGCAACCACGACTAGATCCTGCGCACGGGCGAGACTGACAAACGGTCGGTGTTTGCGCGAGGGGCCGAGCAGCACCGGTCGACCGTGCGTGCTGCTGGCACAACCGGGGCAGAGCCGGGACACAACGACGTCGGCGGGCGAGGCGGCAAGGACGGAAGCAACCGTCTCTGCCATCAACGTGTCGCCCCGATCCTGCCCATTCTCCGATCGCATCCAGGCGACCACGACCGACTCATCCGAGCGGAGTGCAGGCTCATCTCCGAGGGCACCTCGCGCCTCATCGGTGGCAGCCACGAGCCCAGGCTATTTCATGGGCAGGGGTCACCGACGTCGCGTTCGAGCCGCGGGTAGTCATCCGGTGGAGTTCCGGTTCAACCTGCATCACTGGCAAGGTGAGGGCGTGGGCATCGCGGATCTAGGGGCTCAACCGGGCCAGCCCGTCGATCGTTGGCATCGAGCGGCGACCGCAGTTGTTCGCAGGATCTATTTTGGTCGGGTTCGCGTCCATGGGGCGCCCACCGCGGCATCACGGGGGCCGCGTCTGGTCCTGGCCAGCCATCGCAACGGCGCGATCGATGGTGCACAGGTGTACGCGGCATACCCTCGCGCTCAGTTCTTGGTGTCTATTCAGTTGCTCCGCAAGGCAGCCACTCGAGTTCTTTTCAGTGGCATCCTGGTGGTCCGCCCCCAAAACGTCGAACGGTACGGACTCGCGAGGGATGACGTTTCGAACCCTGTCTCAGACCGCTGCCGTATCAGCAGAGGCAGCTCGAATCCTCTGCACCCTAATCGAGGAAGCGGCCGGTGCACCTACCACCGCGCGGAGGGGGAGACCGGGCCACCTGGGAGGCCACCGTCGCCATGGTCCTGGCCAACGCACTCGATGCGGTCTCCGTGAACTGCCCCGATCAGCAGACGTTCGACCGCCTTCAGAGGGCTGCAGCCGCGCGCGTCCGCCGGGGTGCGAGTGTTGCGCGTCGCTGTGGAACGCCCACGCCACCGCTGGCAGCCCGGGGGAGGTGGAGGGAGACGGGTTTGCGGTGCACGGACCCGAAGACTTCGCGTCCTTCCCGAACGGTGCCATCTTGGTGGCTCGCACCACCAACTCCGCCTGGACCGCACTGTCCCACCAGGCCACCGAAGTCATCACCGAGAGTGGTGGGGCGGTATCGCACGGCGCGGTCACGGCCCGAGAGTTGGGGTTGCCCGCGGTCATGGCCGTCCCCGAGGCGACCAGTAGGTTCGTCAGCGGCGAGCGAGTGCGCATCAACGGCAGCGCCGGTCTGGTCAGCAGGATCTAGCCCAACCCCTAGTGCAACGCGCTTCGCTGACCTAGATTGTCCTCAGGACCGGCCGCCCACAACGAAGGAAGCCCCATGTCAATGCGACCCGACGCCACTTTTCACGCTTCACCGCGTCTAGCGATGGAAGCGCCCGTCGAGACGCTTGCCTACACACTGATGCTGAGCCCGGACGGCACTGAACCCGACGGTCTAGCCGTGGTGGACGTCGACCCTGGATCGCCGACATACGGCACGATCGTGCACCAAGTGTTGATGCCGAATCTCGGCGACGAGTTCCACCACTTTGGCTGGAACGCGTGTTCCTCGGCGCTGTCCCCGCTGACGGGTCACGCTTTCTTGGAGCGCCGTTACCTGATCATCCCGGGCATTCGGTCCTCGCGGATTTACATCATCGACATCAAGGGTGGGCCTCAGGCGGCCAAGCTACACAAGGTCATTGAGGCCGAGGAGATTCTCAAAAAGACGGGCTACTCCAGGCCGCATACGATCCACTGTGGGCCCGAGGGTATCTATGTCTCGACTCTGGGTGGAGGTGGGGAGGACGGCACCGACGGCCCTCCCGGCATTTTCATCATGGACTGCGAGACCTTCGAGGTGATGGGTCGCTGGGAGATTGACCGCGGGGTGCAGGACAAGCACTACGACTTCTGGTGGAACCTCCCGCGCGACTACATGATCTCCTCCGAGTGGGGACTGCCGCCCCAGTTCGAGAACGGGATCGTCCCGGAGGACTTGCTGAGCAATAAGTACGGCCACAGCCTTCATTTTTGGGACCTACGCGGTCGACGCAACGTGCAAACCATTGATCTTGGCGAGAACCATCAGATGGCCCTAGAGGTGCGCCCGGCCCACGACCCGTCCCGCGAGTACGGCTTCTGCGGTGTGGTGATCGACACCACCAACCTCGAGGGGTCTATCTGGACGTGGTGGCGTGAGGACGGGGTGTTCCACGCGAAGAAGACTGCGACGATCCCCGCTGAGCCTGCCGACCCCGATGACCTGCCGCCGCTGCTCAAGGGTTTCTCCGCGGTGCCGCCGCTGGTCACCGACATCGATCTTTCCCTAGACGACCGCTTCTTGTACGTCTCTTGCTGGGGAACGGGGGAGATGCGACAGTACGACGTCACCGATCCGATGAACCCGACGCTCATCGGCTCCGTCCATATCGGCGGGATCACTCGCAAGACCCCGCACCCCAGTGGTGCGGACTACAAGGGCGGCCCGCAGATGGTCGAGATCAGCCGAGACGGCAAGCGCGTCTATTGGACCAACTCGCTCTACTCTTCATGGGATGACCAGTTCTACCCCGACGGGACGCCAGCGGCCATGGTCAAAGCTGACGTCGGCGAGGACGGAGGGATCGCCCTCGACGAGAACTTCTGGGTGGAGTTCCCCGACCACTACCGCTCACACCAGATCCGTCTTGAAGGCGGAGACTGCTCGACCGACAGTTTCTGCTACCCGTCCGCCTGAGCGTCCGCGCCACCTATGGACATGGGCGGCGCGTCGCTGTCGGCGCTTTGGCTGGGTGTGGTGCTCTCGGGGCTCTATCACGGGTTGAACCCTGGTATGGGTTGGCCGCTAGCGGTTTCAGCGGCCTTGATGGAGCGCCGGCCCTCGGCCCTGGCACGTGCTTTGGGACTCCTGGCGCTGGGCCACTTCCTCGCGATGGCTGTGGTGTTGCTGCCGTTCTCCGTGTTTAGTTCGCTCGCGGCTTGGCAGACGCCGATCCGACTCGTCGCCTCGGCAGTGGCGGTCGCCTTTGGCATCTATCTTCTTGTCTCGAAGCGGCATCACCCGAAGTATTTGGCAAGGGTGGCACCGCACCGCCTCGTGTGGTGGTCGTTCCTGGCGGCGACCGCTCACGGGGCCGGGCTGATGCTGTTGCCGATCTTCTTGGCGATGAATCAGGGTGAGATGGACGGCGGCGGCATGGCCGGCATGGACCACGAGGGTATGGCCGGTATGGGCCAACTCGTGACCGACAACGCTGTGCCGGCGCTTCTGGTGGCTGGAGCACACACGTTCGCGATGGTGGCTGCGGGCGCGGTGCTCGCGGTGCTCGTCTACCGCATCTTCGGACTTAAAGCGGTCTCGCGGACCTGGTTCAACCTCGACACCGCATGGGCGTTGAGCCTGATCTTGGTGGGGCTGCTCGGTGGTGTGGCTGCCCTGTGGTGAGGTCTGTTGCGCGTCGCGGCCGCGACGGGCCCCGTTAGGTTTTGGGCCCTGATTCTTCGGCTTCGAATGCTTCGTCGGCGAGTTGTTTGCCGGCGCCGCTATAGAGCTGCAGCACGATGTCGGCGCCAAGGGCTCGCACTTCCTCAGCTTCGTCGTCGTATTGCGCCATCACAGCCACGGTCCCGTCGTAGTTGGCCGCTTGCAGTCGCCGTAGAGCGACGAGGTTTGAACCGTGGAAGGGCATGGCGAGCACGACAAGCTCGACATGAGCGGTGCTGGTGGTGCGCTCCCAAAAGGCAGCATCGGTGGCGTCGGCCTCCTGGACGTCGAGGCCCGCCTTGGTGAGCCGTTCGACGCGGGAGAGGTCGATCTCGACGCCGACCACGGACATGCCATATTCACGCTCAAGCTGCTCGTATGCCGACCGCCCGATTCGCCCCATACCGAAGACGACGGCAGTGGCTCGGCTGAGGTCGATGGGTCGATCTTCTGGGTGCAGTCGATAGGTATTTTGCTCCGGCAGCCGAGCCATGAGCGAGGCCACCAGCGAGGTCTCCGAGCGGTTCACGATGGCCGAGATCACGAAGCTAAAGGCCACCGCGACCGAGAGCACAACCAGCCACTCCTCGTCCAAGAGTCCGGTGCCCACGCCGACCGCAGCAACGATCAGCGCGAACTCTGAGTAGTTGCCCAACGCGAGGCTGGCCAGGATCGAGGAGCGGTGCCCCAATCGTCGCCACCACAGCAAAAGGAAGAACAGGCCCGCCTTGATCGGCAGCAGCAGGACGAAAGCCCCGGCCAGTGCCAGCGTCGACAGCGTCGGCATGGTGCCGAGACCGATCGAGATGAAGAACCCGACGAGCAGCAGTTCCTTGATCGTGAACAGACTCTTCGACAACTCTCCGGCGGCCGGGTGGCTAGCCAGTAGCGCGCCCAAGATCAGCGCCCCTAAATCTCCTTTAATTCCGACCAGCTCGAAGGCGGCATACCCAGGCACGAGTGCCATGACGATGCCAAAAAGGGCCTGCATTTCACCGTGCGGCACGCGGTCCCACATCTTGCGCAGCACCCACGCCCCGGGCACAAGCAGCAGCAACGCGAGCGCCCAGATGCTGGGCGGATCGCCCTTGGCGCTGGTCAGGAACAGAACGGCGGCGATGTCTTGGATGATCAGCACGCCGATCGCGACACGGCCGTAGTGAGATTGCGACTCGCTGCGGTCGGACAGGATCTTGACGACAAACACGGTGCTGGAGAACGAGAGCGCGAACGCCACCAAGATGATGATGGTCCAGTCTGCTTCGGCGGCAAGCCCGAACCCGACGGCGCTGAGTGTCCACAAGAACCCAACAGCGATAAGCACATTGATGGCCATGTGCGCCGTCGCGGTGACCCAGACCTCGGCTCGCAGCAAACTCCGAACGTCGAGTTTGAGGCCGATCCCAAAGAGCAGCAGCGTCACGCCGAGGTCGGCAATGGTCTGCAAGGCGGGGAACTCTTGGACCCCAATGGCATTCAGGGCAAAGCCTGCAGCCAAGAATCCGACCAGCGGAGGTAGTTTGATGAACACCGCCAGCAAAGCCGCGCCGAAGGTCACGGCAAGGTAGATCGACACCGTTTCCACGGACTACCTCCGGGATTCTGTTGGGTATGCAGCGAGGTCAGTCTGTCCTACCGGGCCAGGTCAGGTGGAGCGGGGCGCGCTGGCCCTCTCGGCTGATGCGCTGAGGATCTGCGCGAAGCGAGCAGCGAGTGGCTCCCACGCCGCAGCCACCGCGGCTTCACGGCGGCTGAACTCGTCGGCCGCCGCATGCAGGGCCTCCAGTGGCCATGCCGCATCCGTTGCGCGGTGCTGGGCCCACCCCCGAAAGATTTCGGGTGTGGCCTCGGGGTGGAACTGCACGCCCCAAGCGCTGGGCCCGAAGCGGGCGGCCTGCACCGATCCGTCGGGAGCCGTCGCCAGCACCACGGTGGACGAAGGCAAGCCGACGACCACGTCGTCGTTCCACTGCAACCCCATCGACCCAGGCGCGGCACTGGAGAG
>JBBSKS010000168.1:0-5597 GCA_038256095.1 Actinomycetales bacterium
AGCGAGGGCACCCTTCGCCAGAGGCGCAGGGCGGAGAACGGTGGACCAGCGGGTGTGCCTTCAGTCGCGCCAGCGGCTTAGTGAGCTGAGCACCGCGATGGCTGCTGAGCCAGCCGTCGAGGTCCGCAGCACAGTCGAGCCCAAACGTACTGCTTGGGCACCCGCCGCCACGAAGGCCTCTAACTCGTCCCGGCTGATGCCGCCCTCGGGGCCAACGATCAGCAGCACATCACCACTGATGGGTAACTCGTTGACACCCATCGCGGCCAAGGGCGTGGCCGCGCTCTCGTGGAGCACCAGGGCTAGGTCGGCGGCCTCAATTCGCGCGACCACTGCGGCGCGATCGGCGACGGCCCCGAGCCCCGGCATACGCGAGCGTCTGGCTTGTTTGGTTGCGGCAGTTAGCGTATTCCGCCATTTGCGCTCAGCCTTCGCTGCCCGGTCACCGCGCCAGCGGACGATGCTGCGATCGGCCTCCCACGGCACGACCTCATCGACACCCAGTTCGGTGCCGATCTCGACAGCCATGACGTCACGGTCATTCTTGGCCAGCGCTTGAATCAGTGTGAACCGAGGCTGCGGTTGCGGCTCAAAGGTCAACGACTCAACCCTTGCCTCGAGCGCACGCTTCCCGACCTCGCCCACCACGCACTGAGCCATCGACCCCGAGCCGTCGGCGAGCAGGATCGCCTGACCAGAGCGCATACGAGAAACGGTCACCGCATGGTGGCCCTCGGGGCCGTCCAGCGTCAGCGACGAAGCGACGGCGGCGCCGGTAAGGGCGCCGTCGCCGAGCAGAAAGAGCGGAGCGCTCACCGGCCGGTGAAGGCTTCCCGGAACTTGCCGAAGATGCCGCCGTGAGCCGGGTTCATCTGACCCTGCGGCCGCGACTCCCCCCGCGACTCGGCGAAGTCGTTGAGCAACTGACGCTGCATATCGGTCAGCTTCGTCGGCACTTTGATGTCCAGGTGAACGATCAGGTCGCCACGCCCGGTGCCCCGCAAGTGCGTGACGCCGTGCCCGGTCAGCGTGACCGTGTCTTGCGGCTGCGCGCCCGGCTTGAGGTCCACCTCGGTGGGGCCATCGAGCGTGTGCACCGTCAGCGTCGCTCCCAAAGCCGCAGCGGTCATCGGCACTTCGATCGAGCAGTGCAGGTCGTCGCCACGGCGACGGAAGGTTTCGTGATGCTGGACCGCAATCTCGACGTACAGGTCACCTGCTTCGCCACCGGCTGGGCCTACTTCACCCTCGCCGGTCATCCGGATCCGTGTGCCTGAGTCAACGCCACCGGGCACCTTGATCGTCAGGTCGCGACGCGTGCGCACCCGGCCATCACCAGAGCAGTCGAAGCACGGATTCTCAATGACCTCGCCATACCCACGGCACGCGCTGCACGGACGCGACGTCATGACCTGGCCCAAGAACGAGCGCTGCACCTGCTGCACCTCGCCGCGGCCCTGACACACCGAGCAGGTGCGGTGCCCCGACCCCGGCTGCGCGCCGGATCCCGAACAGGTCGAGCAGTGCACAGCGGTGTCGACGGTGAGTGTTTGCTCACCGCCGAACACGGCGACGGACAAGTCAATATCGAGCTGGATCAAGGCGTCTTGACCACGCTGGGTGCGCGAGCGCGGCCCACGGCCGCCCGCAGCCGACCCACCGAAGAAAGCGTCCATGATGTCGGTGAAGGTGAAGCCCTGACCGAACCCGTTGGTCGCGCCACCGTAGGGGTCCTGACCGCGGTCGTAGGACGAGCGCTTGGTCTGGTCGGAGAGCACGTCGTAGGCCTGCGAAACCCGCTTGAACTCAGCCTCAGCCTCTGCGCCGGGGTTGACGTCGGGGTGCAGCTTGCGGGCCTTTTTGCGGTAGGCCTTCTTGATGTCCTCGGCGCTGGAGTCGCGCTCGACACCCAAATCGGCGTAATAGTCGTTCACTCGTTAGTCCTTGTCGTCGTGCTCGTCAACGGAAATGCTCAGTTCAGAAAAATCGTGCGGCGGTGCGTACCCCGCTACTGCTCAAGAATGGTCGAGACGTAGTGCGCCACTGCGCGCACCGACGCCATCGCCATCGGGTAGTCCATGCGGGTCGGGCCAACTACTCCCAAACCACCAGCGGGGCCGTATGTCGTGGTGATCACCGACGTGGTCCGCAAGCCTTCGAAGGGGTTCTCGGCGCCGATACTGACGGCCACCGCGTCACCATCGAGCGAAGCCCTACTCCCCATCAACTTCAAAAGCACCACGTGTTCTTCCAAGGCCTGCAAAACTTCACCCAACGAGGTGGGGAAATCGTTGCTGCCGCGTGCCAGATTGGCGGTTCCAGCCATCACCAGACGCTCTTCGGTTTGCTCGGCCAACGCGTCTTGCAGCGTGGCCACCACCGCTTGGGCCATGTCGCGGTCGGGGTCGGGCACCCGAGCCAACGCCAAACTCAGCAGGGCCGGCGCCGCCGTCAACGCCTGCGAATCGGCAGTGGCATTGACGACCGAGCGCAAGTGCGCAATGGCTTCGTGACGATCAGTGAGGTCGCGTCCGGTGTCGACGACACGTTGCTCGACTCGCCCGGTGTTGACGATTAACACCACCATCAGGCGCGGCCCCCCCACGGGCACTAACTCAATGTGCCGCACCGTGGACTGGCTCAACGACGGGTATTGCATGACGGCAACCTGATTAGTCAGTGACGACAACAACCGCACCGTGCGCCCGACGATGTCATCGAGGTCTACGGCTCCTTCGAGGAACCGCCTGATCGCCACCTTCTCGGCACCGCTCAACGGTTTAATGCTAGAGAGGCGATCGACAAAAAGTCGGTAGCCTGCATCGGTCGGCACTCTCCCGGCGCTCGTGTGCGGCGCGGTGATGAGACCCTCTTCTTCCAGCGCGGCCATGTCATTGCGGACGGTGGCCGCCGAGACGCCGAGGGAGTGGCGCTCGAGCAGCGCACGCGAGCCGACAGGCTCGCTGGTGCGCACATAGTCCTGGACGATCGCTCGCAGGACATCGAGTTTTCGGTCGTCGCTCATCGGCACTTACCTCCTCACGGCATCGGTTCGGCGTTGTGCTCGGCTCAGGCGATGGTCGTCATACGACGCGAGTCAACCTGGCACTGCGGTCAAAGGAGTGCCAAGTCTACGGTGTCGCCCGCACGCTCACCGCAGTGACTGGCTCATCAGCTCGCCTGCATACCAAGCCTGCGCCTAGGCGCGCCGACGCTGCGACGGGTCGCGAGGTTGAGAGGATGAGCAAGTGAGCGACCGTTACGGCAATGACGTCCTGTCCAGTGACTGGAAGGTGCCCCCGCGCGGACGCTCGACGTCTTTGGTGGCCGATATCGGGGTTGTTGTTGAGGACGTGCAGACGGGCTGGTGCGGCGCGGTAGTGCGCGTGGAAAAAGCCGGGGGTATGCAGGTCGTCCACCTCGAGGACCGCCGCGGCGCTACGCGAGGTTTTCCGTTGGGGCCAGGCTTCCTGGCCGATGGCCTGCCGGTCATTTTGACGCCGCCGGCCGCCGACAACGCTGCTGCTCTGGCGCAGGCTCGCAAGGCCGCCACGCGCACCGCCAGTGGCTCGCGTGCTGTGGCGGATGCCCCCGCCCGCGTCGCGAGCGCGTCCCGAATTTTCGTGGAGGGCAAACACGATGCCGAACTGCTGGAAAAAGTGTGGGGCGCCGATCTACGCATCGAGGGCATCGTGGTCGAGGCGCTCGACGGTGTCGACGACTTGCCCGCGGTGATCAACGACTTCAAGCCGACCGACCGTCGGCGAATGGGGGTGCTGGTCGACCACCTCGTGCCCGGCACCAAAGAAACCCGCATCGTGCGCGCCGCCGAAGCGCTGCCCCTTGCCCGGCATGTACGCATCCTCGGTCACCCGTATGTCGACGTGTGGCAGTCGGTGCGACCCGCCCGATTGGGCCTCGACACGTGGCCGGTGATCGAGCGTGGGCGCTCCTGGAAGCACGCCGTCCTGGCCGAGCTGGGTTGGGCGCACACGACGCAAGCAGACGTCGCTATGGGATGGCGGCGGATCCTCGGCACCGTGCGTTCGTATCAGGACGTGGAACCAACTCTCTTGGCTAGCGTCGAAGAGTTGATCGACTTTGTCACCGCGCCATCAACAGAATCGGAGTAAGTCATGAGTAACCAGCCACCTCCCCCGCCCCCGGGACACGACTCAGCGTCCAGTGACGACCAGCCCTGGAGTCCGAGTGAGCCATCGCAGCCGTTCGAGCAAGCGAGCGACCTGGCGGGCGATCACGCTTCGCCCTACCAGCAGGACGGACCGCCCCCCTACCAGCAGGGAGGGCAGCAGCAGGGAGCGCAGCAGTACGCCGCACAGCCCGGTATGGCTCAGGGGACGTTGTCCGAGTCTGAAGAGAAGACCTGGTCGATTCTCGCCCACCTGTCGGCTCCCATCGCAGCGCTGATCAGCGCCGGCACGCTGAACTTCGTCGGACCGCTTCTGATCTGGGCGCTCTACAAGGACAAGAGCCATCGAGTCCGGCACGCTGCCGCCGGCGCCTTTAACTTCAACCTCAGCTTGTGGATCTTCTACGCCGTTCTATTCCTCGTGTCTCTCTTGACGCTCGGCGTAGCACTCCTCATCACAATCCCGCTCTTTCTCGTGGTGTGGGTTGGCTCGATGGTTATCCATGTGATGGCGGCCATCAAGGCCAACAACGGCGAGGTCTACACCTACCCCATGCAGATCCCGGTTCTGAAGTAGTCCCTTGGACCACACTGAGGTCCGCAAACTCGCCGAACTTGAGGACGAGCACTGGTGGTATCGCGAGCGCCGAATTCTGCTGGGACGCGACATTGCCCCTATGACGCCCGGAGACGCTCTCGACATCGGTGCCGCCGGTGGTGGGAACACTCGCGTGCTGCGCGGGGCTGGGTGGCGGTCCTTGGCTCTGGAGTACGGCGAGGCCGGGGCCGAGATCGCCAGTGAGCGCGGCTTATCGGTGGTACGTGCCGACGCCACGTCACTCCCCTGCGCCGATGACGCGATGGACCTGGTGGTCGCTTTCGACGTGCTCGAGCACATCGAGGACGACGATGCCGCGGTGCGCGAGATTCACCGCGTGCTGCGCCGAGGGGCCGTGGCGCTGATTGCGGTCCCGGTGGATATGCGGCTGTGGAGCGCTCATGACGAGGCCGTGGGGCACGTGCGCCGTTACACCCGAGACGAATTACTGGACCTTCTTGCCCGCAACGGCTTTGTGGTCGAGCGGGCGAGGTCGTGGAATGTGCTGCTGCGACCGGTGGTGGCGCTGCGTCGCCGTTCCAGCTCTGGCAGCGATCTGGAGCGGATGAACCCCCTGGTCAACTACGCACTGCGGGCGATCGTTGCCGTCGAGCGGGTGCTCCCGGTCGGTCGTATGCCGGGTGTCTCGTTGCGCATCAGGGCGCGCGCGCTGTAGCCGAAAGGTCGAAGGGTCACGGCTCAGACGAGCAGGGCGTGCACGACCGTGTCCGCCAACAAGCGCCCACGTTGCGTCAGGACTGCTCGACCCCTGATGGCTTTGGTGCCCTCAAGTAACCCCTCGGCGATCAGTCCAGCAACGGCGTGACGCCCCTGCGCGGTGAGCACCGA
>JBBSKS010000169.1:0-5546 GCA_038256095.1 Actinomycetales bacterium
AAGAGCCACAAGCCCACGCCAATCGCGGTCAGGAACAGAATCGACATACCTATGAGCAACGGGTACGGGCCGGTTTGGAAGATCAATGGCACTGCGGCAGCGGTGATCAGGCCCCCGCCAAAGAAGGGCTCAAAGACTAACTGCTTGTATCCGAACGCCTCAAAGGCGGGACTCTCGGCGTCGGGGTCAACGATGCGCATCAAGATCAGGCCAGTGGCGGTAACACCCATGGACTGGCCGAAGTCGCCGATTCCGCGCTCGAACCAGTAGTCCGGGATAACTCGCGGAGCGAGCCAGAGCAGGAGTCCCACGTTAAGGGCGATACCGAAGACGCACAGGATCAAGAAGGAACCGAAGTTACTGCCGATGGCCTCCAGCGAAAGGGTGGCCAAGGCCGCGATGATGAGGAAGTCCAGCGCCAACCCTTGAATGCGCAACATCATTTGGTCATCGATCAACCGATCTGCGCCGAGCTTCTCGGCGATGTACTGCACGAGCACGCCCCCGAGCATGGCCAAGGGGAAGAGCGGCACGAAGGTGAAGAGCTCGAAGGAGTCGATATACGTCATGCGTTCGATCCACTTCAGTGCCTCTAGGAGCAGCCAGCCGATCAGAATGGCGAGGGCCACGAGAGAGGCGTGTAGCGACAGCGGCTCAACCGACGCGGGCCGCGAAGTCAACTCTCCAGCGGGGTAGTGCTCGTCCGCTGCGTACAGACCCTTCTGCTCATCGACGGACGCCTCGACGTTGCCTTTGACAATCTGGGTCCGTCCTGTGCGCACGGCCCAGTTGATCAAGACGATGCCAATCAGGATGCCGCCAACGACCCCAACGGTCGCGATGCCGATGGCGATGTCAGCACCTTCCGCATAGCCCACTTCTTCAAGCTTGCCCCGCATTCCAGCGGCCGTTCCGTGACCGCCCTCGAAGCCGATCTCCAGCAACGCGCCCACCATCGGCTCGGCGCCGAGGAACGGCACCAAAAGAACCACCGCGAGCAGCAGCGCGATCACGTATTGGCCGGACCCCAGCGCGATCCCCAAAGACAATTGCGGGCCAGCCAGCGCGGCCGCCTGTTTGGGTTTAGGGAGTTCCTTGCCGAGGAACAAGGTGGCAAACACGATGCTGATCAAGAGGCCGGGCAGCGTTGCCCAGACCGACAACATCTCGGCGGTGAAGATGCCATTCTCCGGCCCACCGAGCTTGCCGAAGACCTGAGGTCCGAGGAAGAGAAGCAGGAACCCGCCGATGATCGAGCTCGGTAGGAAGAGTTTCTGCACCGCAGGCGTTTTGACGCGGATGATTTTTCCGATGAGCAGGAAAATCCCCAAGACGAGGATCGCAAAACCGACGGTGCCAGCACTCATGACTCAACTCATTTCCTAGGAAGCGGCCAGCCTCCCAGGAAACACTCAGGTTGTCGACCGGTAGGAAACTTAGCGGGGGGTGCGGCGGGGAGTGAGGTGTATGCCGGCCAGCATGCATCGCACGGACCCGCCGGCGAGCTCGATGGTCGGCACATCGACAGGCACGATGCGACAGCTGCGCTCGATGACCTCAATCTGCGCGGCGTCCAGGCTGCGGTGAGCCCGGCTCGACATCACCAAGAGGCGCCCGTCAGGGCTCTGGAGCTCGATGGCGTTGCCCGCGAAGTCGAGGATCTGATCGCTACGTAGGGCAACCAACGCGCGCCCGGAGTCTTCGATGGCCTCGATCACGGCGTCGCGACGTTGCTCGTCCGGGATCATCTCGACGCCAACCATGGCGAAGGCCGTCCCGATGCACATCATGACGTTGGTGTGATAGACCGCCTGGCCGGTCGAGTCAACGGCATCGAAGACCAACGACTCGTAGCCGAACCGGGTGCAGAAGCGCTCGAGAGCCATTGCGTTAGCGCGGTTCGATCGTGCGGCGAACACCAATCGGCTGGTGTGGTCCAACACCATCGCCCCGGTGCCCTCGAGGAAGATGTTGTCGTATTCGAGGCCGGAAAAGTCGCTGACGTCTTGCACGCGGTATTCGCGCTTGAGCATCTCGATGATGTCGCTGCGCCGCTCAATGCGCCGACTCTCTGAGTGCATGGGATAGATCGCGACGTAACCGCCAGCGTGCGTCGAGAACCAGTTGTTGGGGAAGACGCAGTCGGGGTGGGTGGCGCTTTCGTTCTCGAAGACATGCACCCGCACGCCAGCGTCGCGCAACGTCTCGGCGACGCCGGTGACCTCGGCGAAGGCGTCGGCGGCGATCTGCTCGGCGTCCCGGCTCGGGTCCAGTGACTGGAACGCGTTATCGACGGCTGTGGCTGGGTTGGGCGTGAAGTGGGCGGGGCGGATCAGCACGACTGCCGGTGGGGCTTGAGACGACATTCCGCCAGTATGGGGCCATGCCCGGCCCCGTAAGAACGGCGTCAGTCAGCGCCCTGAGGTCGCCTGCCTAAAGGTGTTGCGGGCCGCTGCGAACGGGCCAGTCCGGTGGGCCAGATCTACGAATAGCGGCGTGAAGTCCGCCGAGAAGCTCACGCTGGCCTCCAGTGGCAGCAACGAGGGCAGATTGTCGATCGCAATGATGTCTAGGGGAGGCGTCGCAGCGTCGTCGCGTGAGGTGTTTTCGGCAGTGAATCGGCGCGCAGGTTCCTCCCAGGACGTGATCGATCGATTGAGCGGCAGCACATTGTTGGCCGAGGTCACATCGCAGGTGACATCACCAATGACCCGCAACTGACGACCCGCCACGGCAACGTCCTCGAGAGTCACAAAGGGCTCTTGTGGTCGGTGGCTGACCACGCAGTTGACCATCACCTCGTGGGCCAGCAGTGACCCCTTGTCCACGTCGGCGGTGTCGCGCACGCCCCACTTGGTGACATCCCAGCCAGCTTTGGCGAGCGCGTCTACGGCGCCTCGACCGCTGCGACCGCGAGATCCAATGACTAGGGAAGTGCCGGCGGGGGCGCAGTGATCGCGGACGTCTTGGTCCATCGCTGCTTGGGTGGTCGGTGTCAGCGGGCCCTTCAGCGCGTCGTGGGCTTGCAGCAGCGACAGAGACGCCCCGACGTATCCCGCCCAGTAACCGAACGCCACCACACGGCGTCCGTTCACGGTGAGGTATTCGACGTCCAGCAGCTCGCCGCCGCCACGCTCAAAGCGGGTCAGCAACTCGGTGGCCCCGTCTTGGCCCTTGTAGGCATGCGCAAAAAAGATGTGGGTATGCCGCAGCTCGGCGGGCTCCTCGGGTAGTTCTTTGATGCCTACGATGTAGGCGTTGGCCGGAGCATCCACCCACGATCCGGTGTCGGCGATGGCCGCCCCCGACTCGGCATACTCTTCGGTGTCGAAGACCCTTTGGTCCGAGCGCTCGACGGTGAGCTGAGCACCGTCAGCAATAAGCGTCGCCGCGTCGCCGGGGGTGATGGGTGCGCGGCGCTCGGTGGCCCGCACCTCGGCGCGCATCCAAAGGTGTAGACCAGTTAGGCGGGGCTCTGCGGGGGTCGTCTCACTCACCCCGCCACCCTAAGGTGCGCGCCCGACCGATATGCGCGCTCTTCCGTAGGTATAGGCGGGGGAGGGCACGCACATCGGTCATCGGTGCGGGGTGCCCGTATGGTTTCGGGAGTGAAGGGGATGTGGGATCTCGTGATTGTCGGGGCTGGGCCGGCCGGAGCCAGCGCCGCTTTGGGCGCCTTGACCCAGCGAACCGATGCGAAAGTGCTGATCCTTGATCGAGCGCCGATCGGTCGCGACAAGTCGTGCGGTGACGGTATTGCCCCGCACGCCATCGACGTGCTGGCCGCCATCGGTGGACCGACGACCTTCAGCGGGCACCCGCCCATCCCGACCTTGGAATTGCGCAATGGCGATCGGGGCGTCGTACGCGACATGCGGCGGCCGGCCTTAGTGGTCCCACGGGCGACCTTTGACGCGGCGATCGCGACCTCGGCCATCGAGCGTGGCGCCGAGTTCCGGCCGTGCCAGGTCCGGACCGTGGAGCAACGAGGTGCGGGGGTTGTCATCAACGGCGAGATCATCGCCCGCACTCTTATCGCTGCCGATGGGGCTCACTCAACGGTGCGTCGTTTCGCCACTGAACAACGTGCCGGCGGCCCATCGATTGCTCGCGGCAGAGTCGCCATGGCGCTGCGGGGGTATGCCCCCACGCCCCCGGAGCGACGAGGTCGCCAGGTAATCCGGTTTGGCCAGACCCGTCAGCCGTCATACGCCTGGAGTTTTGACCGCGGAGATGGCTTGGCCAACATCGGTTATGGCGAAGTAGTCCACCGCGGGCGTTCGCGAAAGCCTTTGTCCAAGGCGCTGATGATTGAGCAGATCGAGGCGATGCTGCCCGGCAGCACGGTTGGTGCTCAGCAGTGGCTGGGCCATCACCTCCCGTTATCGGCGCGACACTTCACCCATCCCAACGGCCCGATTCTGTATGCCGGGGATGCGGCGTCGTTGATCAATCCGCTCACGGGTGAGGGCATTTACTACGCGCTCGCCACGGGTGCGATGGCCGGAGTGTGTGCGGCCCGAGAAGGCGTGTCCACAACGGCTGCGGGCGCGTATCGGGCAGCGGTGCGCCGCTTACTGGGGCGACATCTGGCCACCACGGCATTTCTGGCCCGCGCTGTGGAGACTCCCGGATTGCTCGACGCCGGGTTGCGGGCGGCCAGCCGCGACCAAAGAGCCTTCGACGACCTCGTGGAAGTGGGGCTGGGCCGCGGCACGCTCACCGCTCGCCTGGCCCGGGGGCTGATGGCGGAAAGTGTTGGTGGACGGCAGATTTAGGGTTCATCTCGCCGGGCGAATATCTCTGAGGTAGGTTGGGCGTTTACGTTGTAATCAACCCTTGAGGAGAACCATGAGCAAGCTCACCATGATCGCTGCCGCCGGTGTCGGATACGTGCTCGGAGCCCGCGCTGGCCGCGAACGCTACGACGCACTCAGCCAAAAGGCCGAGTCCGTGTGGAACAACCCTAAGGTGCAAAAGGGAGTTCAGAAGGGCAAGAAGCAGGCCGAGGCGAAAGCCGACGAAATGTCGTCTGATGGTACCGAGTCCAGCCTCAGCGGCCTCGGCGGTGACTCGTCCGACACGTCCGATTTCAACAATGTCTGAGGCTATGAAGCCGAGTGTTGAGAGCGCTTCGACAGGCGAGTTGATGGCTCGTCTCTCGGAGCAGACCTCGACGCTCATCCGTGACGAAATGCGTCTTGCGCAGGCCGAGATGTCCGCCAAGGCCAAGCACGCCGGGACCGGTATTGGCATGTTCGGCGTTGGGGGAATCCTGGCGCTGATGGGTCTCGGTGCCGCTGTCGCCACGATGATCATCTCGCTCGCTCTGGTGCTATCGATGTGGGCCTCTGCGCTCATCGTGACTGTGGTCCTGCTCGCGCTCGCCGGTATTGCTGCTCTGCTGGGCAAGAAGCAGGTCGAACAAGCCAAGCCGACCCCGGAACGCACCGTCGCCAACGTCAAACAGGACGTTGCCGCTGTGAAGGAGAACGCGTCTAGATGAGTACCGCAAGCGCCACCGGCGACGACCAGACCTCCGCGGA
>JBBSKS010000170.1:0-5506 GCA_038256095.1 Actinomycetales bacterium
ACGTCCGCGGCCCGCTTGAGCTCTTGGAGTATGTGGGCGGGCACGTCACGGTCGTACTTGTAGTAGATCTTGTGCTCCAGGCTGGCCCAGAAGTCCATGGCCACCGTGCGGATCTGCAACTCCACCGGCACGTCCTCGACCCGATCAGACATGAAGACCGGCACCGACACGATGAGGTGGAGGCTCTTGTAGCCATTGGGCTTGGGATTGGCGACGTAATCCTTGACCTGCAACGTCTTCACGTCTCGTTGCCGGGTCAACATCTCCGCGAGGAGGTGGATATCGGAGATGAAAGCACACGTGATGCGGATGCCGGCAATGTCGAAGATGTTGGCGCGGATGGCCGCGAAGTCGTGCCCCACACCCCGCAACTCGACTTTGGCCAAGATCGACTCCGGGGATTTCATCCTCGAATTCACGTGCTCAATCGGCGAATACTCGTGAACGACTTCGAACTCATCTTTAAGAATCTTGATCTTGGTCAACATCTCATCGAGCGCCCCGCGGTAACCCATCAGGAACCGTTCCAATGCCTTGCGAGAGGCGTGAGCCCTGGCCACATCGTCGGCGCCCGGCCCCGGGAACGTTGCACTGCGCCCCGCCAGCTCAATCAACGGCAGGTCGAGGTAGTTCGTCATGCCAACGTGCCTTGGCCGCGCAACGACTCGAAGATCAGCGAACTCTCGGCGTGCAGCACCCCCGGCCTGCTCGTGAGGTGGTCGAGCACAAAATCCCTGAGCGCATCTGCAGATTCTGCGGCAACCAGTACGACGTAGTCGTTGGCTCCAGCAACGTGATAGGCCGCGGTCACACCCGGGAGTTGCGGCACCTCGTCACGAAATTGCTCGAAGTGGCTGCGTCGGTGACCACCAAACCGCACCGCGATCATGGCCTGCACAGGACGGCCAACGGCGTGCGGGTCAATGTCGGCGTGGATGCCGCGGATGATGCCGCGCTCACGCAGGGAACGCACCCGCACCAAGCAGGTGGACTCTGCGATGCCCGCTTCCCGGGCCAAGGTGGCGTTGGATGCCCTACCGTCGCGCTCCAATAGCGCAATGAGCGTGCGGTCGGTCGCGTCGAGGATTTGGGCTTCCGCCCGGGGTGCCTGTTTCGCCATGCCGCTCAGCGTATAGGCCTTTCGACGAAGAATCTGCGTTCAGAGATCTCCTGAATACGATCTTTGTGCACCCTTAATCTTCGTACTTCACTCGGGTAAGACGCAGATTCTGAGTCATCTTGCATTTTCGCCGCATTATTCGCATGCTGAGCGCATGCGAACACCTTATTCTTCATTCGACACTCGCGCAGTTCATGGTGCCCGCGAGGATCTCGCCGGTCTCGGCCTTCACGTGCCTTCAATCGACCTGTCGAGCACCAACCCGGTTGCCGACGTCGAAGCGGGCGGTGCGGCATACGAGCATCTGGCGACGGGCGGGGAGCTGCAGGCGGGGCAGAGCGCGATCTATCAGCGGCTATGGAACCCCACGGTGGCTCGGTTCGAGCGGGCACTGGCCGATCTAGAAGGCGCCGAGCAGGGCGTTGCCTTTGCGTCCGGGATGGCGGCGTTGACCGCTACGTTATTGGCGACGGTGGCCGCAGGCAAGCCGCACGTGGTGGCCGTCCGTCCCCTCTACGGAGGCAGCGACCACATCCTGGCCATCGGACTACTTGGCACAAGCGTGACGTATGCCGAACCTCACGAGATCGCGGAAGCACTCACCGACGCCACGGGCTTGGTCATTGTCGAAACGCCGGCCAACCCCTCTCTGGACCTCGTGGACATTGCCGCCGTCGTGGCCGCCGCTGGCGACGTACCCGTGCTGGTCGACAACACCTTCGCCACCCCGGTGCTGCAGCAACCCATCGGCCGCGGCGCGCGGATCGTGCTGCACTCGGCCACCAAGTTCATCGGGGGCCACGGAGATTTACTCGCCGGAGTCATCGCCACCGACGAAGAGTGGGCGGCGCGCATTCGCAGCGTGCGGGCACTGACCGGCGGCATTCTGTATCCGATGGCGGCCTACCAAGCCCACCGTGGGCTGCAGACGTTGCCGGTGCGGGTGCGGGCCCAACAGGCCACCGCCGGGGTCATTGCTACCTGGCTGAGCACCCACCCCGCCGTGCGCGCCGTCCACTATCCGGGGCTGCCGGGCGCTGACCCTCAGGGCCTGATCGGCACCCAGATGTCCGGCCCGGGTGCGGTCTTGGCCTTCGAAGTCGGCTCGTTTGCGCAGGCCACCGTGGTGGCTCAGTCGTGTGCGCTCATCGGCCACGCCGTGTCTCTGGGCGGCGTCGACACGCTGATCCAGCACCCGGCCTCGCTGACGCACCGACCGGTGGAAGGCCCGGCTCGACCCGCCGAGTCACTACTGCGCCTAACGGTCGGGCTTGAAGATGCCCGCGATCTGATTACCGACCTCGACGCGGCCCTCGACGCAGCAACCCCCCGGCAGCACCAACAATCAGCAGAGCAGTCATCGCACGCTCAGCTCGTCGGCTGACGTCGATCGCACGCGTGACGTCCTCGGCAGCGGGCCGAGGACCGTCGCCGAGTCGCGGACGGTTTTCACGAAGGAGCCCATAGTGCAAGGGGCCACCCAACTCGCGGCCCAATGCTGCGGCCATGGCGGTTTCGGCGACTCCGGCGTTCGGCGAGGGGTGGTATCTCGCGTCACGGGCTACCAACCGGGCCACTGCTGCAGCTCGGGTGGGCGCCACCAGCGCCACCAGCAGCGCGAAGATGCGGGCGGGAACATAGTTGGCGACGTCGTCAATGACGGCCGCCGTAGTGCCGAATCGCCCATACCGCTGCCCCCTGTGGCCGACCATCGCGTCCATGGTGTTGATCGCGCGGTAGGCGCAGGCCCCGGGGGCTCCGAGCAGGACGCCCCAAAAAACGGGTGCGACGATCGCATCGACCGAGTTCTCGGCAACGGACTCGATGACGGCGGCGCAGATTTCGGAAGTGCCCAAGTCGCTGGGGTCGCGGCCAACGAGTGAGGGAAGTGCACCGCGCGCTCCGGGGAGGTCATCGGCGAGCACAAAGCTTTCGATCTGGGCGGCGACCGAGCGGAGCTCTCGACCGGCGACGCATACCGCGGTGGCCCCAGCGGTTGCCATTGCAGAGGTGCCGAGGGTCTGCCCGGCGGCGGCGCCCAACCCCACCCCCACCAGGGCGTATGCAGTGCCGCGGGTTCGGAAGTCGGCATACGTGCGGCGTTCGAAAGCGGTCATGGCGGTGCCGAACCAGGCGACGGGGTGCCAGGCGGTGGGCGGCTCACCGAACTGGCGGTCGAGCAACAAACCCGCCGAGACCGCGAGTGCTCGGGTAGCGATGCTCATGGGGTGCCGCTCATTTCCTGCCCCTCATGTCGTCGCGCTCATTGACCCAGGTCCAGCGTGCGACCGGCAACGATAAGGGTGGCGTGGTCCGCGATGCGGGCTACCTCTTGGTTGAGGGTGCCCATGGCGTCGACGTACATCCGGCCCAGCGGCGTCGGTGGGTGCACGGCCAGGCCGACTTCTTCGCTGACCAGGATCGTCGAGGCAGTTCGGGATTGCAACGCAGCGATAAGCGCAGGGGTGTCGGTGACAAAATCGTGGTGGCGCACCAGCCAGGAGCCGAGCGAATCGACCAACACCACCTCGGGGGCCTGCCGCAGCTCGCGCAGCAGATCATCGGCCTGCGGGCACTCGGCGCTGACCCAGTGCTCGGGGCGGCGCTGTTGGTGGGCAGTGATCCGGGCGACGTGATCCGCGTCGGTCGAGTCGACGTCGGCGGTCGCGATGTAGCGCACGCCGAGCCCGTGATCGCTGGCGAGCGCAGCCACGAGCGCCTCGGCGTGGGCTGACTTGCCGGACCGGGTACCGCCGAGGATAAGGGTGATCATGACCATCCCGGGCCTTCGCCGGGGGCTGCCGCGGTGGCACCTAGGGCTCGGAGCGCATCAATGTCGACGTACTTCTCGACCCAATCCGCGAGGTGCTCGAGGTGGTCTTCGAGCGCCGCTGCATACGGGCGGGTGGCGGGTGTGAAGGTGCGGCCGCGGCGCTGCGCAACGTCAGCCAGCAGTGCCCTGCGGAAGTCGTCGCCGTCCAGGACCCCATGCAGACTGGTGCCGCATACGGTGCTGTTGGCACTGCGGCCCCCCTCGGGCTCACCGTCCAGCTCTAGCCACGGCAGCGAAGCGCCGCGAGGTCGCCCCCACCTGATCTGGTAACCCCGCACAGGTGTGTCGCCAACGTGACCAGTAGCCCTCGAGACCACCTTCGGAGATTCGAACATGGTCTCGACGTCGAGCAAGCCGAGCCCCTCGACGGTGCCCTCCCCCGATTCGACGTCGTCGTGGATGCGCTGTCCCAACATTTGGTAGCCCGCGCAGAGCCCGACCACGCGGGCATGAGTCCCGCGGACCGCCTCGTCCAGGCCGCGCTCGCGCAGCCACGCCAGGTCGTGCACGGTGGCGCGACTACCGGGCAGGATGATCAGGTCGGCGTCACTGAGGTCGCCGGGGCTCGTGGCCCATCGCAGGTCGACGTCGGGCTCCATCACCAGCGGGTCGAAATCGGAGGGGTTCGACAGGTGCGGCAGCCGGATCACGGCAACCCGCACCGGCGCGTTGGCCTCGCCGTGGCTTTGCGGTTTGGTGCCAATGTCAAGTGAGTCTTCGACCCCGAGCATGGGGTGATCGCCTAGGTGTGGGAGCACGCCCAGGACGGGCACCCCGGTGCGTTGCTCGAGGTCAGCGATGCCACTGTCCAGCAGCGACGGGTCCCCGCGGAACTGGTTAAACACGATTCCGCCGATCTGCTTGCGCAGACGTGGTGGCAGCAAGTCGATAGTGCCGTGGGCAGTGGCGAAGGCTCCGCCGCGGTCGATGTCTACCACCAACAGCGCCGGTATGCCGGCCGCCGCGGCAAGCGGGAGGTTGACCAGGTCGCGGTCGAGCAGGTTGATCTCGGCTGCTCCACCAGCGCCCTCCGCGATCAGCCAGTCGTGATCTCGTCGTAGTCCGTTAAGCGCTTGCAGGACCACCGGTTTCAGTTCTTGGGCGAGCTGGGCATAAGTGCGAGCGTCGGTCGTGCCCACTTCGTCACCGAGCACTACCACGTGACTGGTGGCTGCCTTGGTGGGCTTGAGCAGGATCGGGTTCATCCGACGGTCCGTGTCGACGCTGGCCGCGAGAGCCTGCATCGCCTGGGCCCGCCCGATCTCACCGCCGTCGGGGGTGACCGCCGAGTGGTTGGACATGTTTTGTGCCTTGAAGGGCACGACGTCGAGACCGGCCCGCGCCCATGAACGACACAGTGCGGCGGTCACCGTGGATTTGCCGGCGCCACTATTGCCGCCGACGACCAGCAGCGCCCCGCCTGCCGGTACGCTCTGCCTGTCTTCGCTCATGATGAAGCTCCGTCCTCTCGACCTTGCGCCTGGCGCGCCCGAAGCATACGTTGCGCGGCCTGTGGGCCCCCTCGCAATAAAGGTCTAACGATTTCATTAGAG
>JBBSKS010000171.1:0-5461 GCA_038256095.1 Actinomycetales bacterium
CTCGTGCTGCGCCCGTCAACACGCTCCCACACGGTGGTTCTGCACCAACTGTGACCTGTTGGTCGGCCCAGAGGGTTACCTCGCCATTGGCGCGGATCGGGAGACTACGTTGCTCACAACGCAAGTGCTCACAGAAGCCGCGAATGCTTCACCGCGGGACAAGACTGCGTCCGCGCGCACCATCGCCGTAGTGTTTGTCGACACCCGCCGATGCTGCCCCGCGCCCGAGATCGCTCGACTCGGCAAAACCTACAGGGGTGGACCGCCGCCGTGCCTGACCTGATTCAACGCCAGCCACGGCGGCGCCGACGGCCTGAACGGACTGAAACCGGATTAGAATTGTGTCGCCCCTACGCCCGCATACCGGCACAGATGGCAGTTCAATCGCTGACTTCCAACCCAAGAGCTATAAAGAGCAGTCAACTCGACGCCCAAACTAGAATTCACTACTTCGAATGCACGACAACCGCGAAACATTGCTTACGCTTGAAGAGATTTATTAAAAGTTGGTCGCCATATTTGTAAAACGGCTATAGTGCCCTTGGAAAGCAACAACAAGAGTGTCGGTCGGCCCATTGCGATGCTTTGCCACAATAACGTCGGCTTCACCTTCCCGAGGCGATTCTCTTTCGTACATAGATTCGCGATGCAAAAGAATCACAACGTCCGCGTCTTGCTCTATGCTTCCACTTTCACGAAGGTCAGACATTGCAGGTTTCTTGTCTACTCGCTGCTCCGGGCCACGGTTCAGCTGCGACAGAGCGATAACCGGTACTTCGAGTTCCTTGGCCAACAACTTCAACGCTCGGGAGAATTCGGCGACCTCTTGCTGTCGGGACTCCACGCGCTTGCCCGAGCTCATGAGCTGCAAGTAGTCAACGATGACGAGTTTGAGATTGTGGCGCTGCTTCAGGCGGCGGCACTTGGCACGGATCTCCATCAGCGCCATGTTTGGGCTGTCATCGATGAAGAGCGGCATGTCTTGAAGTCGCCCTTGAGTCTCGGCCAATTTTGTCCAGTGTCGATCCTCCAGCTTCCCCTTGCGCATGTATTGCAGCGGGATCTCTGACTCTGCCGACAGCAAACGCATCGTGATCTCGGTGCGACTCATTTCCAGGGAGAAGACGACTGTCGGCAGACCGTGCTTGATGGCTGCCGTCCGGGCCACGTCAAGCGCGAAAGTCGAATTATGTGTCGGAATCATGGAACGCCCCGCCAAGAACAAGTGGTCCTCGTTGTCGACCTGCACGCAGCGAACCGGCACCCACTTCACTCGTCGCACAGCAACGATGAAGCGCTCGTGACTCGCCTCGCGCGGATGCTTTCGTCTATGCGCTCGATGCGCATCTCGCTTTTCGGTCAGCCAGAAGATGTCGCCACCGGAGTCCACGGTCAGCGTATGGAGTAACCATGGCTCCTCGACATGACCTACGTCTTTGACCGCATGCCCGCATCCGTGGCCTAGTCCCACGATGAGCTCGTGAACATCGCGCGCCAAGTCAGCAGAGGTAGTGCTGAACTGTGCCTGGCCATCTCTGGAGATAGTTCCGCAAGCGTCGAAAATGCCCGCCAGCAGTTCTTGCCGCTGGCTCACAGAGGAGCGCTGAAACTCCATCGGTATGCGCATCAACTCGAGGTCTTCGGCGGCAGCGGCGTTCGTCGACGCCGCCAAGCCGGTGCTGTCCCCGAGCCACGCACCGAGAACGTAGGGAGGAAGCGGAAGATCTGACTCTGGAAGCGACAGGGGTTCGGTCAGTGCGACGGAGTGGTTCAGTCGTCGTCTACTTTCGACACGCAGGGTGGCAGCGATCTCACTGGTTGTCCGAACACTCTGAGTCGTCACCACCTGCTCGGCCACGCGAGGGCCCGCGATCCGGTGAATGGCCGCAAAAACCGGCTCGAGCTTCACGGCGCCTTCCTCAGCGCGGGTCTGCGTCATCCACTGGTGGTCGGCGTCCGCGACGATTGAGGACCCATCGGAGAATTTCACCTCGTAGCATCGGTGCTTATGCATGGTGTCGGTTGCCGCGACCACTGTCGTCGGGAGCCCGTCAGCACCTAGCAACAGGTCCCCTACGCGGACCTCGCCCATGGTGGTCCATCCGGTCGGCGTAGGCAGCGGGGTGTCCAGGGCGAGCGCCTTCCCAACGGCTGGCCGCGCCGCGATGATGATCATCTGCCCGGGGTGCAATCCGTTGGTCAGCTCGTCAAGGCTGGTAAAGCCGGTGGGCACGCCGACCATGTCGCCCGAGCTGGCGTTGTGCTCAATCTCGTCCAGCGTGGGCTCGAGCAGCTCGGACAGCGCCCGAAAGTCCTCACCCTTGCGGCGATCAGCCACCCCATAGATTTCAGCCTGGGCCAGGTTGACGATCTCCTCGACGTCCCCGCCACCTTGGGCATACCCCATCTGCACGATGCGGGTGCCAGCCTCAACTAGGCGGCGCAGCATCGCGCGCTCGGTGATGATCTGGGCGTAGTAGGACGCGTTCGCAGCCGTTGGCACCGAGGCAATCAGCTGGTGCAGGTATGCCGTGCCACCCACCCTGGACAGGTCCCCGCGCTTGGACAACTCATCGGCCACGGTGATCGCGTCCACAGGCTCGCCCCGACTGAACAGGTCGACGATGGCCTCGTGGATCGTCTCGTGCGCCGGGCGGTAGAAGTCGATCGTCTGCACGATCTCCGAGCACTCCCCGATGGCATCTTTGGACAGCAGCATGCTGCCCAGCACGCTCTGCTCAGCAGCGACGTCTTGGGGCGGCACACGATCCGCCGGGCCGGGGTCGGGCATCGCCGCAAACGCTTGATCCATCTCGGTCAACGACACCTGAATCTCCTTTGCCTCATCTGGCCTTCACTCGATCACGCACCACCGACATACCCGGCCGAGGCGGCTCAGAACCCCTTGTCGCGTCACGTTACGCACGCTCTCGGCGCGTCCCCAAAACCTCCTTGTGCACAACGTGGGGATAACTAGGACGACTACCCGCCCTGGCGGTGCACACCTTGTGCGTAACATGTGGACAAAGAAGTTTTTTCGTGGCCAGCGAGGCCCTGAGCAGCGGAAACACGATGGTGAGGCTGTGGATAGAAAGAAATAACGACGACGCTTCCCTTGCGGGGTTGTCCACAGCTCTCGCATCGACCAGACAGGCATACACTCGTCAACCGTGCCCCCGGACCAGATCAATGGACCTTCAGAGCAACGTGCAGAGATTCTCAGACTAGCGATCCCGGCATTCCTTGCCCTTGTCGCCGAGCCGCTCTTTCTCCTCGCCGACAGCGCCATCATCGGCAACCTGGGCACGACCTCACTCGCCGGTCTCGGCGTCGCCTCGGCAGTGCTCCTAACCGCGGTCGGCATCTTCGTCTTCCTCGCCTACAGCTCAACCGCCGTGGTGGCCCGACGGGCCGGCTCTGGAGACGTAGCCGGGGCCATCGGCGCGGGCATTGACGGCATGTACCTCGCCGCCCTGCTCGGCATCGCGACGACCGTAGGGCTCATCCTCGCCGCTCGCCCCATCGTTGAACTGTTCGGCGCCTCCGCCGAGGCCGTCGAGGAAGCGGTGATCTACCTATCGATCTCGGCCTACGGCATACCCCCAATGTTGATTGTGCTGGCCGCCACCGGCGTGCTGCGCGGCCTGCAGGACACCAAAACCCCCTTAATCGTCTCCGTCTTCGGGTTCACCGCCAACGGGGTGTTGTCGTTAATCCTGGTCCACGGCGTAGGCCTTGGCATCGCCGGCGCCGCGTGGGGCACCGTCATCGCGCAGACCGGGATGGCCGTGGCTCTGGCCGCCGTCGTATTCAGAGGCGCCAGGCGCGAGTCAGCCCCTCACTCCTTCCACCCCGGCGGCGTCCTGGTGGCGGCGATCGGCGGCATACCCATGGTCATTCGCACCCTGTCGCTGCGAGCCACTTTGCTCGCCACGACGTGGGTCGCAGCCGGCCTCGGGGACGCCAACCTCGCAGCCTTCCAAGTCTCGATGACCGTCTGGACGGTGGTCGTGTTTGCCCTGGACGCCCTGGCTATCGCGGGCCAGGCCATGACCGGCAAGTATCTGGGCGCAAGCGACGTGGACCGCACCCGCGCCGCCGTGGCGATGATGCTGCGATGGGGAGTCTGGTTTGCCGTGCTCCTGGGCCTCGGGATCGCCGCACTGCATCAGATCATCCCGCTTGGCTTCTCCGGCGACCCAGCAGTGCGCTCAGCCATCGCAGCAGCACTCCTGGTCATCGCGGTCGGTCTGCCCGCACACGGCATCGCGTTCGTGCTCGACGGGGTTCTGATGGGCGCCGGAGACATGTGGTGGCTGGCGCTCGCGCAAGCCCTGCTGCTGGTGGCCTACCTCCCGCTGTTGTATGCCGTATGGGCCAGCGGCGCAACGGGAACCACCGGTTTGGTGTGGCTATGGATCGCCTTCCACGGATTCATGGTGATGCGCGCGCTAGCGTTGACATGGCGTGCGCGCGGGGACGGTTGGATGGTCATCGGCGCGACCCGATGATTGCGAAACGTGGCAACCCCCCACAGACTGATCGTATGGCGACGCTCCCCTTAGATCTGCAGACCCAGTCGGTGACGGTGCCGGATCGCACGGCCAAGCGCCTGCGCGTCTTTAACCTGATCATGGGGTTGCTCCATTTGGTGTCCGGATCAGCGATGATCGTGCTGGCTAACGACTTCGTGCTCCCAGTGTCGACCTTCGCGTTGAACGGGCCACCCGGCACCCCACTGTCTGAGGGCGTGACCAACTCAGTCTTCGAGCTGCCGCTTGGTATCGCAACCGCTTCGTTCCTTCTTTTGTCGGCCTTCTTCCACTTTCTGATCGCTTCACCCTGGGGCTTCACGCGGTACGTCGGCGAACTCAGCCGGGGCCGCAACCGCTTCCGGTGGATCGAATACAGCCTGAGCTCGACGCTGATGATCCTGCTGATCACCCTGGTCTTTGGGATCACCGACATCGCAGCACTCATCGGGCTGGGAGTTGCCAACATCTCGATGATCCTGTTCGGCTGGTTAATGGAGATGGCCAACAACGGTTTGATGCACGCCAAGAACGAGAAGGCCGCCCGCGGCGAAGCCGCCTGGTGGACGCCCTTCTGGTTCGGCTGCATCGCCGGGATCGGCCCTTGGCTGGCCATCGTGGCCTACATCGTCGTCAACGTCGGCGTCGAGGGCGGCGAAGGCCCCCCAGCATTCGTCTACGGGATCATCATCACGATCTTCCTGTTCTTCAACTCGTTCGCGCTGAACCAGTGGTTGCAGTACCGCCAGATCGGTCCGTGGAAGAACTACCTCACCGGCGAACGCACCTACATCGTGCTGAGCCTGATCGCCAAGAGCGCGCTGGCGTGGCAGATTTTCGCCAACACCCTGATCGGCTGAAACCCGGTGGCGTCCCGCGCCGCAGTCAGATGTGTCTTACGACCACCGCCTCGATTGCTATTACGGCGC
>JBBSKS010000172.1:0-5453 GCA_038256095.1 Actinomycetales bacterium
CCAGTTCTGCGGTGGCACAAACACCCCGCAGCGCGGGTCGGAGTCAAGGGTCTGGTGCTGAGGAGTTAGGTCCCGTAGAGTCCGATCCAGGGGGGGCAATGGACGAGGTCTCGTTTGTGGAGAAGTCGTGGTGTCTGAGGGACTCACTGCTTTGGTATGCAAGGGCGCAAGCCGGTGAATCAGCCTGCGAGGACCTTGTCTCAAGTACGTTCACCACTCTCTGGTCCAAGGCCTCCGCCTGTACATTGGACTTTCGCACTGAGGCTGAGTTCCGCGCGCTTGCGTTCACGGTGTTGAGAGGGCATATTGCCAACGAAATAAGATCGAGAGCGCGGCGACGGTCACTGGTGTTGCGTCTTGCTCAATTGCGGCACGAAACCGGACACGATGATATGGCCTGGGTTGACGACCTCCTACACGTCGCTTCTTGGCTAGCCGTGCTCTCACCAGAGGACCAACGCGTAATAGTTCTGCACTTCGCGTCGTACAGCACACCCGAAATTGCTCAAGTACTCGATTGCACCCCAGGTGCGGCTTCAAAAAGGCTCACCCGCGCCCACGCGCGTCTTCGGCAGGTGGCGGGCACTCCCAGTGCCGCACCCAAACAGGGGACCAGTCCACAACGAGGTGCCCGCCCAGTCGAGCGCGCACACATTGCAAGCCCACCCTGCCTGAGAACCTCCGCATGAGGTGTCCACACGGGGCCGGTGGCGGACATGTATAGGTGATGCGACCGGCGCGTCACGCCTGCGACCAGCAGTCGGGGAAAACTTCGGAGGGGTTCATGAAGTCGAGACTCAGCAAGTTCACGACCGGGATAGTGGCGGCGATGCTGCTTGGTGGTGGCCTGGTAGCTACCGCCACGCCTGCAAGTGCTACGAACTGCAACGACTACCGGTCAAGCCAGTCGAGCGGACTTGGGTACAACGAGTACCGCGCCCGAGCGACGTGCTCGCAGATCGACGGCAACAGGAAGGTGCGCGCCGCGCTGATTCGGAGCGGGGGTCCTGACTACTACAGCCAGTACTTCACGCGTCTCAACGTGAGCTACTACACAGGCTGGTACTCCTGCTACGCAGGATGCAACTCCGGGTACCAGGTCGCAAACGTCTAGTACCCAACGATCCTGGGGCGGTGGCGGTATTCGCCACCGCCTCAGGCGCGGCAATGGAGCATCGTATAGACTCGATAACCGATATGGAGCATTCGTGATCAGTCTTGACGGGGTAACGTGCGACTACGCACAATGTCGACCCCTCGAAGGGGTTAACCTGGACCTTCCTACTGGCTCGACCGCGATCATGGGACCCAGTGGAAGCGGCAAAAGTACTCTGCTCCGCATTATCGCTGGTTTGCAGTCTCCGACGGCGGGAGTCGTTCTTATCGATGGTTCCGCAGTTAGAGTTGCAACATGGCGGAAAGCCGGAGACCCGAGAATCGCAATGATTTATCAAGACTACCGCCTAGTTCCATTCTTGACGGTCGAGGAGAACCTTCGGTTAGCAGGAGAGGTCCGCGAACGGGAAGTGGGCGACGCAGACGTGGGATTGGCTTTAGAGCGCGTCATGCTAGATGCGACATTTAAACGCCGCATGCCGCCTACATTGTCGGGCGGGGAGCAGCAGCGCGTGTCCATCGCTCGGGCATTGGTGACCGGCGCAACGGTGTTGGCGGCGGATGAACCAACCGGCGCTCTTGACTCGGACAACACTCGTCGAATTACAGAGGTTCTGGCGGCAGTCGGCCAGGAGGGGATGACGGTTGTGGTGGCCACCCACGATCCTTCAGTGGCTGCGGGTATGGACCAGACATTGTTGTTACCGCTTGCTCCAGTCGAACAGGTGCTCGTTCCTTGAACAGAGTCGAGGGCACGCGGCTTCGTCTGCGCTTTGCGAGAGCTCGAAAAGGCCAGTTGCTGGTGCTGGCGAGCTTGGGGGTTGTCCTCTCTTTCACGGTCACGTCACTTCAGTGGATTCAAGCAAGTGCGCAACACGCAATCGACCAGTCTCTGATCGCGGACATGGGTGGCATGGCCTTTGCCCTCTCGACGGCTGACCCAGAGGCAATAGATGTACTGCAATCGCTTCCTGCTGCCACGCCCATTCAAGATGATTCAGCGACGCTAGTTGCTGACGAGGCGGCGGTTTTTGTACAGCTGCGGGTAACGACTGACCCCGATGCGACGATCGGGGTGCTGACGGCAGGGCATCACCCTACGCAAGCAAGTGAAATCAGCCTCTCAGCCACCACCGCCGATGCGCTCGGGGTAGCGGTAGGCGACGAGGTCACTGTGACCTCCACAGCGGGTGAGTTGTCGGCTGAAGTGGTCGGCCTGCTGATCGACCCCGCGGACCCGGCCAACAGCGCTGCCGTCCTCATCCCGTCCGTGGATCAGGCCTTCACCCCCACCCGGTGGCTAAGCAACAACGACTTCTACGGAGTGGAAGAACTCCAGCCCCTGCTCGACCGTAGAACCGCGTCCTATCAGTCGCGAGACGCACTTCTAGTCGCCGCAGCGATTAATCGCCCGGGCTTCTTGAGCAGTATGCAGTTTCTACCTGTGGGCGTCGGCCTACTAGTTGGTGTGCTATTCCTGTCCACGCTCACGCTGTTACTGCAACGCTGGACAGCTGATGTACGCTCCCTGGGGGCATGTGGAATACCGCCGGTAAGGTCATGGCGACATGTGACGTTTGTGGCGCTAGCTTGCGTCTTGGCCGGCGAGTTTGTGGGTTTGTTCCTAAGTTTCTTTATCCTGACGACCTTTAAGGCGCCTGTCTCCGCTTGGTTGGGTCAGGGGTGGACCACCATTACGACGCCATGGTCGGGGATTCTGTTGATCCTGGCTATCACCACAGTCGCGGTCCTGCTCGCCGTGCCCGTCATTCGTTTGGTGACGAATCCACCCTCAGTCAGAGTTTTGAGCAGATGGCGCTTTCAGTTGCGCCCTTCCCGGGTCCGCGCGCTTGCGTTCTCAGCTGTCTTATTCGCGTCATGGATTGGCGTCGTACTGGTTGCTCGCCAGCCTGGTGCTGATTTTCTTTCAGCAGTTATACCCGTTCTGGGGGTTGTGTGGGCGGCGACGCTTCCCTATCTACTCAGCCCACTGCTAGCGGTCGGATTACCCCCCGGGCGTCGGGCCCTGCAGATGCAACTACTTCGGGGGGTCCGGCCGATGGCTGCAGTAGTGATCGCGCTCGTGGTAGCAGTTGGCACGTGGTCTGCTCAGACGACGTATTCCGCAAATAGCGGTGAAGCGCAGGCCAACCCGATGGTGCCGTCAGGGTCCTTCGTGATGAGCGATGTTCCCGACAGCGCTATCCCGATAATAACAGACATCTATCAGTCATACGGCGGCCAGGAGATTATTCGATATGGTCGTCCGGACGAATCCCAGCTGAACTTAAGAGTAACCACTCGTGGTCTCTTGGAGTGCCTGGCGGCGCCTGGGGCAAGTTTGGCCAATTTACCTGAGACTTGCTGGCCCACCGACAATGGGTTGATGACGCCGGTTAATGTCGTTGCGATTGGTGAAGTGGGTTCAGAACCACGGGCAGATCCCAACTTGGTGTCAGGTGGGGAAGTTGGACTAATACTCTTAAAGTCTGAAGATGGCTCTATCAGTCGGCTGGCTGAAACAACGGCCACGTTGGATCCGCTTTTAGGTGGCAACATGCCCGGGCTCGTTGTGCCACCGGACAGCAATGTTCTGGCCGAGTTAGGCGTCATGGCAGGCGGAAGTAGCACTGTGGCGTTGCTCGACTTCTACAGTCTTTCAATTGCAGACCGTGTCAAGGTCAGAGGCGCGGTCCTGCGATTAGCGCCTGGGTCCGAGTTGGCTGACGGCAACGACCCGACGGCTTTCGACAGACTTCGGACGGTCGCCAACACGACCGGGTTCGTCGGCGCATTCGTCGGTGCAATGTTTTTACTGATCGGCGGCATGGGGCTAGTCGTTGCTAACTCGCTAACGCGACGAACCCTAGTGGACCTCGGTGCTACGGCAGTTGCCCGTGCGGTAACCACACTGCGCTGGATCGGCATACCTGCGGTAAGTCTAATGCTGTCGGTACCCGTCATCTATACGAGCGCTTCGTTTGGGTGGGCGGATGGCGACGCGTCTTACGGGTGGATCTGGCTTGTTCCGCCGCTTGTTGCGTTGTTAGCCGTGTTCGCGATTGGCGGACTTTTCACTAGAGTTCCTGACCTTCAATCTGATTAGTAGTCTTCGATGCAAGTGGTCGTTGAGCGGCTCATACAGGCTCTTCGTAGTTCCGCGTGATGTCGGGCGCTGAGGTGGGTATTCATGCCGTGCTTCGGGCGGCACTGGCCAGGAGGATACGAGCCCGGTAGTGGGCCGGGTTCCGGTAGCCGCGCCCGGTCCGTTTGAGCTGCTTGTTGCTGGTGTTCGCGGCCTCGGTGCGGGCGTTGGTGACGCCGGTGACGACGAGGACCTCGATCGCGTCCCACCACGTGTTGATCGTCGCGAGCAGGCGAGTGGTCTTGGGCATCGCGGCGACGTGGACGTAGTGGTGACCGAGACGACGGTGACCCGGGGGAGGCGCTACGGCCACGACCGGCTGTACGTGCGGACCTCGGACGGTCATCCGCTCGGCCACCAGGACTTAAGAACGGGATCGGTGGTACTCGCGGCCGGCGCCGACCGGGTCGCGCTCGACGCCGCCCTCGCGGCTCACGCCGCTTCCGGGCTTCGTCCCAGTCACGTGCCTGTGCCGGTTGCTCTCGAGGACCGCCCACCATCGTTGCCCAGCAGCCGCGCGCCGCTGGATGACCAGCTGTCCACGACGATGGAGAGCCCTGGGTCATCGACAGCGACGGGCGGCACCGTCAGGTGGACCGATCTCGCCGGTAACCGACCCGGTCAGGCGGCACACGCCCGCGCGGTAGAGCTCCGCCGGGCCGCGCCGGTGCGCACTTTCTTCACCCGGCTGCTCGGGCTGAGGACCGAGGAACGGAACTGGCGGATCGGCGCCGACGGCGAAGAGGCCGTCGGTGCCGTACTAGCCGGTCTGAGGCAGCGTTGGCGGGTCCTGCACGCGGTCCCGATCGGCGACCGCGGCACCGACATCGACCACCTCGTCATCGGTCCACCAGGAGTCTTCACCGTCAACACCGAGCACCACCCCACCGCAGCCGTCTGGGTGGGCGGGTCGACCTTCATCGTCAACGGGCAACGTCTCCCGTACATCCACAAGAGCCGCACCGAGGCTGGGAGGGCGACCAAGTTCCTCACGGTCGCCAGCTCCTCCCCCACCACCGTGCCCGTGACTGGCGTTATCGCCCTCGTGGGCGTACGGCGCGGACTCACCATCAAGAGCCAACCGCCGCCAGGTGTGCACGTCACCGCCCGCCGCAACCTCCGCGCGTGGCTCGAACAGCAGCCCGACCGGCTCACCGGGGCGCAGGTGCAGGCCCTGTTCGAGACGGCCCGC
>JBBSKS010000173.1:0-5433 GCA_038256095.1 Actinomycetales bacterium
TGGGTCAGGATGAGTCCGTGACCAGGTACCATGCGTCACAACATAGCACTATCTGATCCGGCGTCAGAATGGGATCAGACGCCAGCCTGGCCTGAAGTGTGCAGCCCCAGGCACGGTCACGACGTTCATGCTGGCTCGATGGTGGTAAGCCGAAAAGAAGGGCCCTCACCTACTCGGTGGGAGACCTCGTCAATGTGGGGCGGTCCGCAGCGCACGAAGACACGCCCTATCTGGCGGACCGATGCGGCACGCTCATCCGCATGTCAATGCGTTCGTCGGGCACTGGAGGAGGTGGGCCCGTGTGCCGTAGAGGATCCCTTTGCGGCGAATCTCACCATCACGGACAGTCGAGGCACCAATAGGACGCATAGACAATCGTTCTTGCCCACTAGGGTTGCGTTGGAGACACGAAGCCCGTGAGGATATCTTCGGTCTGTTGGGTGACCACGGCTGACCACGAAGCCAGCATCTCCTCGACGTTGGCGCCATGCTCGAATGCTGTGGGCGCTGCCGTCGATAGGTGCCGCAGAACCGCCTTCCTCAGCTCGGTGTTGACGTTGATCTTGCCGACACCAGATCCGATGCATCGTTGGACCATCTCAACTGGCAAACCAGAGGCTCCGTGGAACCAGCACGGCGTCTGCGCCGGCAGCGACGGTCTTCTCGATGACCGCGAGATCGCTGGCGTGATCCAACTGGAAGCTCGACGAATGAGGCCGCGGCGGATCGGTCGGTCAATTCGCCACCACCCGAAGCGATCAGCGCAGCCACATCCTCATTGCCCTAGACCGAGATCGATCTCCTGGCGGTGTCCGTAGGTAACGTTCACGGCGCATAAGTGCGGGGGGATACTTCGACCCGAGGTGGACCTCGCGCTTGGACCGTGGGCTGAGGCGTGGGAGGCGTGCAAGATGCTTCGGGCTCACGGGTACGACGCCACCCTCGACACCGCCCTTTTTGTCCGAGGCGGAGACACTTTCAGACTCGACCCGATGGTGCTCACCGTCGTCGCGGGATTGCCCGACGATCTAACGGAACGTGTGAACCGGTCGATCTACGGGGCGCTCAACGAAGGCCAAGCCCGAGGCATCTACTATTCCACGCCCCTCATCAGCGAACACGACTACGAGAACGCCACGCAATGGCACTTCTCGTACTGACGCGACCGACCCTGCTCATTGACGATCCCTCTCGATCATGTGGGATGGTCGGCTGACAACTTCAAATCGGGTCGACCAGTGCAAACAGCTCGCTACACCGAGGAGGCCGCGGCAAAAGCGATACGGAGTTGGCTCGGATCGTGGCGAGTCTCTTCCGGTGGCAGTTTGACGGCGAAGAGCATGTGGTCGAGGACCGCGCCACGGGGGGACCGGGAAACCAGCGAGCAACACGCTCTGCGCTTCGCTCAGCCTTCACTCGGAATCCATGGTCGTTGACTCCCCGTCTTCGGTGTAGACCACGTAGGTCAGCCCCTGGGCGTCGGTCGCGGGGAGCATCAAAGAGTAGAAGCCGTCCTGCAGATAGGTCTCCCGGCGCCTCCCGTCCGCCCGGACGACGTCGACTGACGTCACGTCGGGGGCGGCCTGTCCGATCACGGGGTAGGGCCCCTTGTCGGTAGGTGCAGGGGACAGTTCGAAGGGTGCAATGGGAGCGTTCTCTGGCATCGCCGCCGGTTGGGTTGCGCTCCAGGTGGTCTCGCTCATGGCGCTCGCGCAGACAGCCACCTCTGTGGCATTGGCGGCGATGGCGGCCCGGTAGCTCGGCTGAAGGTGCGCAGACAACAGGAGGAAGTCATCACCGCTGGGTTGAGCCTCTTCGTCGCCCTCCGATGGCGCCTCGGCGAGAGTGATCCCGCGGTCGCTGAAGCAGGCTTCCGCAAACCCGCGATTTGCCTCGTCCAGCATCTCTTGCCGCTCGACGGGATCGACGTAGGAGAAGGGGTCATCCACGAGCAGGGTCTCGCTGGTGCCGTCTTTCATCGTCACCAGGTAGGAGAGTTCCTCACCGGGCGTGGTGGTCGCGAACGCCGAGAACCAGCCGTTCTCAAGATGGGCCTCAGCGACCGGGTCGCCGCCGGATTGAATCTGGACCGCCGTGATGTCGTCGGCCACTTTCCCACCGAGCATTTCCAGGTAGTCCTTCCCCTGCGGGATCGTCTGCCGGATCAGTACCGTGATCGGGTCGGTGCCAGCGCCACTCCCGTATTCGGCCGAGTACTTGCCCCGGCCGCTCGTGGCGCACATCAGCGTCAATCCGTCATGGGAGACGACCACGGCGGCGTAGTCCTTCGTCTGGTGCTCGAAGACCACGGCCGATTCGTCGATCCCCGGGGATCTTTCGCTGTCGAGGCAGTCTCCTCGCGCTTGAATCAAGGTCGAGATTCCCCCAGACTCAGGTCCGTTGCCGATAGCCTCGTCACCGGCTTCGTCCGGCGACTGGGTGGAGTCTGCAGCACTCAAGCCGAGATCGTCACTGGAGATCAGGCCGGTGCCGGCGATGATTGCGGCTCCAGCGGCGGCAACCGCGAGACCTGCCGCGACCACCACCCAGCGCTTCTTCAGCGGCGCCGGCGCATCGTCGAGGCCGTCCCATCCGAAGTTCGCACCGTCGGCTCCGGTCGCCTCCCCTTCGCTCGAAAGCGTGGCGTCCGAAAGCGTGGGGTCCGAAAGCGTGGTGCGCGACGTCTCTGCTAGCAGCGTCCCCCGAGCGTGACCGCGGACCTGCGGGCTCATCCTGCGAACCGTAGGGCCCGCGTCCCTGCCACCACCATTGCCTCCGCGATCATCGTTCATCCCGGGGTCGGTCGTTCCTTGGTCCTTGGTTGCCATCATGCGTCCTTTGATCCCGGTCGCGGGGCGCGGTTCGAGTTCTGTTGTTCTTCCGTGAGCGTCTCCAACCGCGTCCGCGCACGAGAAAGGCGGGAGCGCACGGTGCCGACCGGCACTCCCAGGGTGAGGGCGGCATCGGCATACGGCAGGCCTTGCCAGACGCAGAGCGCGATCACGTCCTGATCGGCGGTCCCCAACTCGGCGAAGGCACGTTCCACGTCGCTGAGGCGTCGGCGGGCGTCGAACTGGGCCACGACCCCATCGGCGTGATCGGGCACCCACGTGCGCGGCAACCGGTCCAGAGCCCGCTGGTGCCGCAGCCGGGTGCGAGCGCGATGAGAGAGGGTATGCCGAGCCACCCCGAGGAGCCAGGGCAGAGCCGAGTCGTGGTGCAGCACAACCTCGCCCCGTCGTCGCCAGGCCTCGAGAAAGACGATTGAGACCAGGTCGTCCGCGGCGTCGGCAGATCCCGATCGGCGAGCACAGAAGCGGTGCACCGCGTCCGCGTGCCGGTCAAAGATGACGCCAAAAGCCTCCGGGTCCTCCTGCGAGGCGACGTGCCACACCTGAGCATCGGTGGCCGAGTCAAGACGCACGGGATCCCGTGTCGGCGTGCCCGACTGCTGCTTCATACCCTTATGTGCCCGCAGCGATCCTCGAGTTCCATCTCAGATCGCACACCGTCGGTGACCAAGCGCATCGAAAGTCACGAAACGCACCGATTCTGGACCGAGGACGTTGCGCACCTCGGCTTCAATGGTAATTCTTAGTCTTCTCGGTGAATTCGCCATGCCCTTAGCCTCTCACCTCCGGGAGCGGGGGGCCTTGCCCCAAAGATGCGCAGTCCTGCTCAGTGACGATCTATTTCGAGCAGGTGCGATCCGTCGCAACTCTGTGCTCGCATTCCCGTCCGAAACGCCAGCGACCCCCTGAGTTGCGTACGGGCTGAAACGATCGTCAGGAAGGGGCGTCGACACGCCCAGGCGTGTCATTTGGGGAACGTCATGCGGTCTGGCACAGGAACAGCCACTGCCGCGACAGAAGTCGAGACCGTCACCGATGGGGGATCGGTCTTCGGAGCAGGCGGATGCGGTCGATGCCTGGTTTAGTCCCATGTCGTCGCGACGCCCGGCCTAACATGGTCCGCCAGCTCGGCGCCGGACTCCGTGTTGGCGAACTTCACCTTCTCTACGGGGAGCTGCGGGTGGCGTCCTGCTTGAGGGCAGGACGCACCGGCTCCAATGGAGCCTTGAAACGGCGGCTCGCCCGGGAGCCATTCCAGCGGTGGAGGAGTGGCCCAAGGATCAGAGGCCGACTGCGGCGAGCTCGATGGGTCCTTCGTGTCCCATAGGACTGGGCCGTTCTCTTAGAGCATGAGCTGCGGCCCCAGGGGCCTTCACGCGAGTCGCTTGTGCACTCCGTCGCACCAGGGCAGCCGTTGGCTGGCCCCGCAGCGGCAGAGGGCGATGACAGGGCGGGTCACGGCATGGCTAAAACCCTGGGCGTCCACCACGGTCCGGGCGCCGCGCACCAGCAGGGGGCCGTCCTGGCACTCGGTGAGTCGGACCAGCTCGGTCGGCAGCGGGGTGGCTACGGGTGGGCGGAGGCCGTTCCTCATGCGGCTTCCGGGGCCCACGGCTGCAGCGGTGCGCGGAGACAGGAGCGGCCCTGTTGCCAGGCGGCCATGGACTGCTCGGCGACCAGCCCTTCCACGTGCAGCCCGGCCACGGCCCCGACCAGGAGGGTGGCAAGCGCTTGCGGGTCATCGGCAACGAGGGACCCGCACAGGTCGCGCACTGCTACCTGCTCGTGGGCGGCGTCGGCCTCCACATGCTCGTCGAAGTAGCGCCAGGCCTGATCGGACAGTCCTAACCGGAGGGCTCCGCCGACGTAAAGTTTGCACGGCAGCGCGCTGGTCATCTCCACCATGGTCAGGTGTCCCACCACCGCTGGCGCCCAGCGCCGCCGCCCTGCCAACCAGGCCAGCGTGACGTTCGCCAGCAGGACGGGCGCGGGCCACGCGTCGGCATACCCGCCGTAGGTGCGGTCCAGGCCCACCGCCTCCATGGCTTGGCCAAAGAGTTCGGAGTGCATCACAGTCGGGTCCCCGCTGCCGTACTCATCGAACTGGATCTCCATGAGGGCTACCTTCGCAGCGCCAGGGATCCGGGGGACGGCGAAGGTGTGCGGGTCGGCCTCTTTGAGCTGGGAGGCCGACCTGAGCACCAACATCTCGCGCCACTGCTCGGCCGTCATCGAAGACCGTGCCCATGCCGAGACCGACGGGGCTGATGCCGCCACCCGGTCCGGCAGGCAGAAGAGCGTCGCGGTGAGGTCCTGGCGCGCCTCAGGCAACAACTCCTGCACGACCGGGAGCACGACCGCCAACAACTCCTGCTCCAGCGCGGCCTCAAGCTGGACACGCAACCGAACAACTGCCAGGTCCCACTCCAGGTCTTCATCGACACCCGCGTAACCGTGATAACTCAAACCCTGCAGCAACCAAAGCGCCAAGAGGCGGTCCTCGTCATCGACAATCCCGCCAAGCGGCTCCTGGCTAACAGCCTGCACCTGCGCCGCCGTCGACTCCAACGGGGCACGCAAA
>JBBSKS010000174.1:0-5430 GCA_038256095.1 Actinomycetales bacterium
CTGCGACCGCGCCGACCTCACCCTGCCTGGTATGCAGACCGCCCTGGTCGGCGCCATCCTCGCCACGGGCACGCCGGTCGTGGTGGTCGTGGTCTCCGGCCGTCCGTACGCTCTCGGAGAGTTCGCTGAGGGGTCTGCCGCGATCGTGCAGGCCGCGTTCCCCGGAGTCGACGGAGGTGCCGCCCTCGCCGGGGTGCTCTCGGGCCGGGTGAACCCCAGCGGTCGACTTCCCATCGGCGTCCCCCGCGACCCTGGCGGCCAACCGGCAACCTACCGTGCGGCTCCGCTGGGTCGGCATACCCCAGGGGTGACGACGCTGGACCCCACACCGCTCTTCGCCTTCGGGCACGGCCTGTCCTACACCACCGTGGACTACCTCAGCATCGACGCCAGCTCCGAGGAGATGGACGTCAACGGTGCGGTCGAGGTCACCGTGACCGTGCGCAACACCGGTGACCGAGACTGCATTGAGGTCGTCCAGCTCTACGCCAGCGACCTCGTAGCCCAGGTCGCCCGACCCGTCATCGAGTTGATCAGTTTCGCTACCGTCACCCTCGAGCCTGGGCAGCGAGTCGCTGTGACCTTCGAGGTGCACGCCGATCGGCTGTCCTTCACCGGTCTAGAGGGCACCCGGATCGTCGAGCCTGGCGCCGTCTGGTTCAGCGCAGGGCGTTCAAGTGAGGACCGATCATTGGCGGTCGACGTCGACCTCGTCGGCGAACGTCGCACGATTCATGGAGTGCGACAGATGACGACTCCGGTGCGCGTGAACCGGGCCAATTAGCCCAAAGCGCTGGCAGCGACGACCGAGTCATCGGTAGGCTTCACGCTTCACACAGAACGCCACACCACGAGGCCAAGGCGACGCCCAGCAGTCGGCCCCTGCGCCCGCCTACCAGCAGCAGTATCGGGGTGGCCCCTCTCAGTTGGTGGCTGCGAAGAATCCCGCCCTGATGGCCCTCGTTGGGATGGCTGATCTGGCCGCTGCTGATCGGTGTCGTCGTCTGGACCATGGTGGACTCCTACAAGGGAGCGCAAACCTGGAACGCGCGGCACGGCATCATCAGCTAGGACGTGGACTCAGCCTGATCTTCTGTCGGCTCAGTGACGTCTGCCAGGTCTGTGAAGTCGTCGCCCAGGACGAGGTCGACCGCCTCGCCCTCGCGCTCGAGAGGCACCAACTTCGACCCGGGGACGTGTTGCTGCAAGAACTCGGCAGCCGCTGCAGCGTCTGGGCCAAACCGGATGTCGGCAGTGTGATCGATCTGCGCTTTCTCGGGGTCGTTGGCCGTGGCATCAACCACGAAGTCGCGTTCTTTTAGTTCCTTTGCAATACGCCCAGCCAACCCCGGCTCGCCCTTGGCGTTGTAGACGTTGACCGTGACATCGCCCGGTTCGAGCGCCGCCAGCCCTTGCGTAGCGCTCACCTGGCTAATATCGGTGCTTCCGGTGCCCTCGTCGCTGCCGAGCCACCCCTGGGCATACGCGACGGCATACATCAGCACCAAGAGAAGGACAACAGTCAGACCAGTCAGCACCAACGCGGTGGTCCGACGTCGGCGCCGACTCGCGGTCGACATACCTCCGGTGCGCACGTAAGCCATGTCGAGTCACGCTAGTCGCAGGTGGTTCAGTCGATGACGAGGACACGCCCATGGACCACGGGGCGACCGGCCAGGGCGGCCCGCAGCGCGCGGTGCAGGCCGTCTTCGAGGTAGTAGTCGCCCTTCCACTTGACGATGTGACAGAAGATGTCGCCGTAGAAGGTTGAGTCCTCGGACAGCAGCGCGTGCAGGTCGAGCTCGGCCCTGGTGGTGTACATGTCTTCCAGTCGCAGCATGCGCGGCGGAAGGTGAGCCCAGTCTTGGGGAGTCGCCAGCTCGTGTGCCGGGTAGGGGCGCCCCTGGCACACGCCCTTGAAGATCATGCGCGCAAGTCTAGAGGGACAGCGCAGGGCTGCTGACTAGAGTCGGGCGCGTGAGCGATGACAAACAGACCCACATCGAAGCAATCACCGCCGGATACGCCTTCGAGGGACCATGCCTCACTCTCGGGGCCGCTGTCGCCGACGGGGCAAGCGTGCCCGGGGCCGTGGTGCAGTTGCCGCTATCGTCGATGAACCGGCACGGACTCGTGGCCGGAGCGACCGGAACGGGTAAAACCGTGACGCTGCAGCTGATGGCCGAGCAGCTCTCCGCAGCTGGTGTGCCAGTCTTCTTAGCTGACGTCAAGGGCGACCTGTCTGGCCTCGCGACCCCCAGCCCTGGCCACGCCAAAATCGACGAACGTATGCAGGGGCTCGGGCAAGAGTGGGCAGCGACGGCATACCCGGTGGAGTTTTTGCGCCTCGGCGCCGAGGGGGAGGGCACCCCGGTGCGCGCCACGATCAGCGGGTTCGGGCCGATTTTGCTGTCAAAGATTTTGAGTTTGAACGACACCCAGGAGTCGAGCCTGGGGTTGGTCTTCCACTATGCCGACATGAACGGGCTCGCGCTGCTGGACCTCAAGGACCTTCAGGCCGTGGTGCAGCACCTGCTGTCCGACGAGGGCAAGGCCGACCTCAAGGGCCTGGGTGGGTTGGCCTCTTCCACCGCAGGCGTCATCTTGCGCAAGCTGATCGCCTTCTCCGACCAGGGTGCCGAGGACTTCTTCGGCGAGCCGGAGTTTGAGGCCGCTGACCTGTTGCGCACCACCGCCGATGGCCTCGGGGTCATCACCGCGCTGGAGTTGCCGAGCGTTCGCGACAAGCCCGTGGTGTTTTCCACGTTCTTGATGTGGCTGCTGGCCGAGTTGTTTGAGGACCTGCCCGAGGTGGGCGACCAGGACAAGCCGAAGTTAGTGTTCTTCTTCGACGAGGCGCACCTGCTCTTTGACGACGCGTCGGCCGCGTTCTTGAACGCCGTCGAGCAGGCCGTTCGCTTGATCCGCTCCAAGGGTGTCGGCGTGTTCTTCGTGACGCAGGCCCCGACCGACGTGCCCGACGGGGTGCTCGGGCAGCTCGGCAACCGGGTGCAGCATGCGCTGCGGGCGTTCACGCCGAACGACGCCAAGGCGCTCAAGGCCACGGTGTCGACGTTCCCCACCAGCGAATACGACCTCGAAGAGGCGCTGACCAACTTGGGCACCGGCGAGGCAATCGTGACGGTGCTGTCCGAGCGTGGGGCGCCGACCCCGGTGGCGTGGACGATGCTGCGGGCACCCCAGTCAACGATGGGCCCTAGTGCGGCGTCGGTGTTGGCGGCCGCAGTCGCGGGGTCCGTGCTGCGGCCAAAGTATGCCGAGGCGCTCGACCGCGAGTCGGCATACGAGAAGCTGAACGCGCGCCTGGCAACGGCCGAGGCCGGCGCCGAGGCTGAATCGGTGACGAAGGCTCCCCGCCGATCACGCAAAGCCGACGAGGACGACGAATCCATGGTCGAGAAGGTCGTCGGATCCTCCGCCTTCAGGTCGATGCTGCGCTCCGCCGGCACCGTAGTTGGCCGCGAGATCAGCCGCAACGTCTTTGGCACCGCCAAACGACATACCCGCCGCCGCTAGCCACAACTGCGGGTATACCCGACGTCGTAGGCCCACCAAACGCAACGTGCGGCACACCGATCAGCGGTGAAGGCTGACTGTGTGCCGCACGCTGGCGACTGGCGGAGGATAGGGGATTTGAACCCCTGAGGGGTTTCATCCCCAACACGATTTCCAATCGTGCGCACTAGGCCACTATGCGAATCCTCCGTCGGGCACGCTACCCGAGCAGGTCGGTGCAGCACGAATCGGGACTCGGTGCGACCATCCGGTTTCGAGCCAGCCCAGCCCTCCCCTAGACTCAGCCACGGCCCCCCGCGTGGTGGTACCTCACCGAACTCCCCCAGGGTAGGAATACAGCAAGGGCAGGCGGGCTCTTCCAGGTGCGCGGGGGGTCCTTTGCTGCGCTCCTCAGCGCCCGCACCGAGCGTGACCATCAACTGCTCGCAATCCGCATACGTCCTGGCTCCGAATCACTGGCAATAACTGCATTTGGTACGACTCGCACAGAGGCTGCGACACCATCCTGACGGTCGAAATTCGCCGCGATGTCCGTAATTGAGTATTAATTCGGGCACGAAAGGTCTTTATTCGGTAAACTGGGTGGCGTTTCCGCTTCTGTTAGAGCAGTCTTCATATATCGCTGGCCGAATTATGCGTAAAGCGCATGACAGCGACGCAACACCCCTACATCCCCCTTGAGCACAACGGGTCTCTCCGAGAGGAACAGAATGTCTTCAACATCACGGGCAAAGAATGTCCGTAGTCGTCCCGCGAAGGCGATGCTTGCTACAGGGTCTGCCCTGATGGCGGTCGCTTTGGCTGGTGGCTTGCCGAACCTCGCTGGCGCGTCCAGTCACCGGGAAGCTCCGCTGATCGCTAAGGACCCGGTCAATGACAACACCGACACTTATGCGTTCGTCAGTCCTGACGACGCAGATTCGGTCACGTTGATCGCGAACTGGTCGCCCTTGCAAGAGCCCAACGGTGGGCCGAACTTCTACCCGTGGGAGGACGGCACCTATTACGACATCCACATCGACAGCAACGGTGACGCCACTCCTGACATCACCTACCGTTGGATCTTCGAGACCGACGACGCTCGCGGCACGGACACCTTCTTGTACAACAACGGTCCGGTCGAGACCTTGGACGATGAGAACCTGCTGTTCAAGCAGAACTTCACGTTGACCAAGATTGAAGGCGACACCGAAACCGAGATTGCGACCGGCCCGGTTGCGCCCTCGAATGTCGGCCCGGCTTCCATGCCTGACTACAAGACGCTGCGCGATGCGGCGATCACCGATGTCGAGGGTGGCGGAAAGACCTATGCCGGTCAGGCCGAAGACCCGTTCTTCTTGGACCTGCGCGTCTTTGACCTGCTGTACGGTGGTGACCTTTCCGAGACCGGTGAAGACACGCTGGCCGGTTACAACGTGAACTCGGTTGCTTTGCAGGTGCCGCTGGATGAGGTTGCTCTCAACGCCGATTCTGCTACTAACCCGGTGGTCGGTGTCTGGAGTACCACGTCCAAGCAGAGCGTGACGTTGTCACCAGGGGCTGCTGAGCCCAGCGGTGACCACGTGCAGGTCTCCCGTTTGGGTATGCCGTTGGTCAACGAGGTTGTTGTTCCCGCCGCGCTGAAGGACGCCTTTAACGGCATCAGCCCGGACATGGACGCCGAGGCAGCCGATGGTGCCGTCCTGGCCAAGGTGCTCGACCCCGAACTGCCCAAGCTGATCGAAGCGATCTACGGAGTCCCGGCTCCGGAAACGCCTCGTGAGGACATTCAGCAGATCTTCCTGACGGGTATCGCGAAGGACACCGGCCCGATCCAGGCCGACCTGAACAGCCAGATCCTCAACGGTGACGTTGACGCTGAGGCTTTCCAGCCTTCGGAAATGTTGCGGTTGA
>JBBSKS010000175.1:0-5423 GCA_038256095.1 Actinomycetales bacterium
GTCTTGTCCAGCACGCACACGTGCCCGGGAGTGTGACCGGGGGTATGCAGAATGCTCAAGTCGAACACGGTGTCCCCGTCAACCAGCCCGGCAACGCTTCGGCCAATATCGATGGCCGGGATGTCCGCCTCGCCCGCGTGGAACACCGCATCCGGTGCAGCCGCAGCGATGGCAGCCGCAGAACCGATGTGGTCCGGGTGGGAGTGCGTCAGGAGGACATCGCCAACGTCGCCCCAGCCCAGACCAAGCGAGTCGAGCACCGACTGGATGTCACCTTCAGATCCCTCAACACCGGTGTCGATGACGGTCGCTTGCCCACCCCGAGCCACCACGTATGCCGAGACAAACCCGAGAGTGGCGCGCGCCCACGTGTCTCACGGCCTACCTGATGTGGCGGCCATCTCATCCGTCATCGGAGCCGAACTTGCAGCCCCGTCCGACGGTGAAGACCCAGTGCCGCCGGTCGAGCTGTCGTCAGAACACCCCGAAGCGACGGTGACTGCTCCCAGGGCCATGCCACCCATGCCGTATCGAAGGACAAGCCGTCTGCTGAGGATGAGTGCGATCGGTCCAGTATCGACCTAGAGCGCCAGGCGCCGCCCGGCGACACCTCCTACGGTGCGTCGCAGCACACCCCAGCGCCGATCGGATCCGACTCCGGCTTGCCGAGCGACGGCATACCCAACGTCACGGCCGGTTTGTTCGATCCACCAGCTGAGCTCTGCCCTTGCAGCGCATCCCAGGCATCTCCCCCGGCGGTCCGGCGCACCGAGTAGGCGCCACCCTCGACGCCAGAGTCAGCGACCACGTAGTGCGGGGCGGCATAGGTGACCGCGACCGTCACGAGGTCCCCAGGTCGCGGCTCCTCTCCGCCCTCGGGAACCGCGAAGTGCACCAACCGGTTGTCGCGGGCGCGACCCGACCGCCGTGCCGTCGCCACGTCCTTGCGGCCCTCCCCGGGTGAGACCAACACCTCGACCTCACGGCCCAGCAGCGTCTTGTTCTCGTCCCAGGACACCTCGTCCTGGACGGCGACGAGACGCATGAAGCGCTCTTGGACAACCTCTTTGGGGATCTGATCGTCGAACTCTGCGGCTGGCGTGCCGGGACGGATCGAGTACTGGAACGTGAAGGCATTGGAGAAGCGGCTGGCGCGGACCACGTCCAGCGTGCCCTGGAAGTCCTCTTCGGTCTCCCCGGGGAAGCCCACGATGATGTCGGTGGTGATCGCAGCGTCCGGGATCTGCTCGCGCACGCGGTCCAGAATCCCGAGGAATTTGCTGCTGCGGTAGGACCGGCGCATGTCTTTGAGCACCTTGTCCGAGCCCGACTGCAACGGCATGTGCAGGCTCGGCATGACGTTCGGCGTTTCGGCCATAGCGGTGATCACATCGTCGGTGAACGCGGCGGGGTGCGGGCTAGTGAAACGCACCCGCTCCAACCCCTCGATCTCACCGCACGAGCGGAGCAGTTTGGCGAACGCACCGCGATCACCGAACTCGACCCCGTAGGTGTTCACGTTCTGCCCGAGCAACGTGATCTCGATGACTCCTTGGGCCACGAGCGCGTCAATCTCGGCCAAAATCTCACCTGGCCTGCGGTCACGCTCTTTGCCACGCAACGCGGGCACGATGCAGAACGTGCAGGTGTTGTTACACCCCACCGAGATAGAGACCCATCCGCTGTAGGCCGAGTCGCGCCGGGTGGGCAATGTGGAGGGAAAGACGTCGAGCGCCTCAAGGATCTCGACCTCGGCCTCTTTGTTGTGTCGAGCGCGATCTAACAGGGCCGGCAGCGAGCCGATGTTGTGGGTGCCAAAAACAACGTCGACCCACGGGGCGCGCTCAACGATGGTGGACCGATCCTTTTGCGCCAAACACCCGCCGACCGCGATCTGCATATCTGGGTTGGCGATTTTGGCCGGGCGCAGCATCCCCAGGTTGCCGTAAAGCTTGTTGGCAGCGTTCTCGCGAACTGCGCACGTGTTGAAGACGACCACGTCGGCAACCGCGGGCCGAGCCCCGGCAGGTAAGCCTTGAAGGTCGGTGTAGCCCGCCGTTTCGAGCAGCCCGGACAGGCGCTCGGAATCGTGCACGTTCATCTGACACCCGTGGGTGCGGACGTCGTAGGTCTTAGGCGTGGCGGCGATCGGAGTGCTGGCGTGCGTAGTCATCGTCGGAACAGACTACGGGCGGTCCGGCGCCATCACACACTGCTCAGCCCCCGCCAGAGTGTGACGAGGCCGCCGACGGCAGCAATAGTGATCGCTGTCCGCCGCGCCGCGGCCGTCGGGACCCACCTACTTGCGTATCCACCGAGCCCAACGCCGCTGGCGATTGCTGCCAAGGCCACGATCCACATCCACCATGCCAACCCCGAGTCGCTCGGCACCGCCCCGAAGAGTCCCTTGGCAAGGAGGGCGGTGGCGTTGGTCAGGAGGAACACGGGTTGCAGCGTGGCCGCAAATGCGGTCTGGTTCCAGCGCGTGGCCACCGCGTAGATCGTCATAGCCGGTCCGCCCACCCCCGCCGTTGCGTTCATGAATCCGCCCGCGGCTCCGGCCGCTACAGCAGGCAGTCGCCCGTGAACGTGGATCCGGCCACTGGCCATCAGCGTCGAGGCCAGCGCGAGCAAGATCAGCACTCCGATCAAGACTTCGAGCCAGGCGGCACTCGCCTTGAGCACGACGAACGCTCCGCTAATGGACCCGACGACGAGCAGTGGCGCCAGCCGGGCGAACGCGCCCCAATCGATGTCTTTGCGTAGCGACATCAGCACGAATGTGGCCGTCACAATGGCGCCCGCGTTGCTCAGACTGACTCCCACGGCGGGGCCGAGCACCAGTGTCAAGACTGGGGCCACTACGAGACCCATCCCCAGCCCGGCGATACGCTGTAATCCGGCGCCCGCAAAGAACGCCACCGCGATCACCACAGCTAACGCGATGGGGGTCACCGCGGGTTCCGATCAGGCACCCTCGCACGCTAACGCAAGGAGTCAATTCTCATGAGCGACCAGCCCGATAACGAAACCATCAGTGATGGACTCAGTACCTACAGCATCGACAACGACGACCAGTTGCAGCCCGAGGACACGCTGATCCCCGGTGGGGACCCCGTGGAGGTCGGCTACGAGACCGCCGACAAACTGCACGGCTCCCTGGCCTTCGGCACCACCGCCGACGAAGAGGCTCAAGAAGAGACCATCGAGCAGCGCATCCGTCAGGAAGTGCCGGAGGATGGGACCTCCTACGGAGCGCCTGACAACGAGAGCGGCCTGGACCCGGAGCCCATGGCTGGTGGCAACGACCCCGACGCCATCCCGGCCAACCAGGACTTCGTAGGTGACCCCTCGGCGCCGCACGATGACTCCAGCGCCCCGCTGGAGGTTGCCGAAGCTCCCAGTGATGTCGAACCCCTCGACGTGGTCGAGTCCGTGGAGGTCACCGAGTCGCTCGACAGCGACGGGGAGATCGAGGGCAGCCAGTCGGCCTAGTCCCGCTGGTGCTCCGGCGCCTTGTCTAGAGCGTCCTTGATCACTGCGAAAGATAGGCCCGACGGGTACCCTTTGCGGGCGAGGAACCCTCCGAGACGACGAATCTGCACGTCGCGGTCCAGCCCGTAGAGCCGGGGCAGCCGAGCCGCCACTAGCGCCTCAGCTTGCTCTCGTTCTTGCTCCGGCTCAACACCTTCGACCGCAGCCTCTGCCATATGGTCTGGGACACCCCTCTTGCGAAGCTCGTGCCGCAGGCCGCGGACAGCCATACCCGAGCCTTCCCGCTTCGTCCGCACGAGCATGTGCGCGTAGGCCTGGTCATCGACCAACCCAACGTCAGCCATGCGGGTAAGGACACGCTCGATCACGTCGGTTCCGCATTCTTTGGCCAGCATCTTGTCAGTGAGTTGCTGGCGTGTGCGTGGGCCCATCGCCAACTGGCGAAGCGCCACCTGCCGAGCTCGACCAAGGCCCTCGGGGTCATCAGCCCCGCCGAGCGTTGATCCGCCGCCACTGTGTGCAAACGTGCCCGGGGACTGGCTAGCGCGCCCAGCGATAGGCGGATCGGCCCGATCCTCCTCGGAGGGCTCAGTGGACAAGGACGGCGCCGATGCGCTGGCCGCAACAGTTGCTGCGGCCAGCGCTTCACGAGCGGCCTCAAGGCGCGCCGGGTCTGGCTGAGTGGATTCCATGATCTACCGCCGATCAAAAGTCATCGCGTCCACATCGTCGATGCGTGTGATCAGAAGTTGACCGAGACTTCACCGGTCTCGGGGTCCACACCCTCGGGGATGTCTGCGTCAACCCGTGGGCCAACCCCGAGTTTGGCCTTGATCTTCTTCTCGATGTCATCGGCCATGTCGGGATTGTCAATCAAGAACGTGCGTGCGTTCTCCTTACCCTGACCGAGCTGCTCGCCTTCGCAGGTGTACCAAGCGCCAGACTTACGGACGAACCCGTGCTCGACGCCCATGTCGATCAAGCCACCCTCTCGCGAGATGCCGTGACCGTAGAGGATGTCGAACTCTGCTTGCTTGAACGGTGGAGAGACCTTGTTCTTGACGATCTTGGCGCGGGTGCGGTTACCGACGGCGTCCGTGCCATCTTTCAGGGTTTCAATGCGGCGGACGTCGATGCGGATAGAGGCGTAAAACTTCAGCGCCTTGCCACCCGTGGTGGTCTCGGGCGAGCCGAACATCACACCGATCTTCTCGCGCAACTGGTTGATGAAGATCGCTGTGGTGTTGGTGTTGCTCAGCGTGCCGGTGATCTTGCGAAGCGCCTGCGACATCAATCGAGCCTGCAGACCGACGTGGCTATCCCCCATCTCCCCCTCGATCTCGGCCCGAGGCACCAATGCGGCCACGGAGTCGATAACGACGATGTCTAGCGCACCGGAGCGGATCAGCATATCCATGATCTCCAGCGCCTGCTCACCCGTGTCCGGCTGGCTGACGAGCAGTGCGTCCGTGTCGACGCCCAACTTCTTTGCGTACTCCGGGTCCAGGGCGTGCTCGGCATCAATGAACGCCGCAATCCCGCCAGCCTTCTGCGCGTTGGCCACCGCGTGCAGAGCGACCGTGGTCTTACCGCTACTCTCCGGGCCGTAGATCTCAACCACGCGACCGCGCGGCAATCCGCCAATCCCGAGCGCGACGTCGAGCGCGATGGAGCCGGTGGGGATGACTGCGATGGGCGGACGAACGTCGTCACCGAGGCGCATCACCGAGCCCTTACCGTGCTGTTTTTCAATTTGAGCCAGTACCGACTCGAGCGCTTTGCTCTTGTCGCCGTGCATCTGGGTCACGTTGCTGTGCTTGGGCATGTCCTGCTCCTTCGCTATGGGGTGAGCGCGCCTACCTTCGACCACCGTGTCGCATGTTGACCCCTCGTCGAGGGCGCCTCATCCGGGTACGTCAGACGCTAGA
>JBBSKS010000176.1:0-5379 GCA_038256095.1 Actinomycetales bacterium
GCGACCGCGCAGGCTGATGCCCCGTTGCCGAGGTGAATCACGATCGAGTTGACGTCGGCCAGGGGGCGATCGAGCAGCGCGGCGATCCGGCGGGACACGTAGGCATGAGACGTCCCGTGGAAGCCGTACTTGCGCACTCCGTAGCTAGTCCGCCATTCCCGAGGGACGGCATACTCTCGGACGGCTGCCGTCATGGTGGCGTGGAAGGCGGTGTCAAAGACCGCGATGTGCGGCAGGTCTGCGAAGACGCCGCGGGCGGCCTCGATGCCCTGCACATTCGCTGGGTTGTGCAGTGGGGCGAGGGCCGCGAGACCCAGAATCCCGGCCACCACGTCGTCATCAATCAGGGTGGGGCCGGTGAACGTCTCACCACCGTGCACCGCTCGGTGACCGACAGCGCCCACCCCGGCATGATGAAGGTCTGGGCCGTGCTCGGCGAAAGCCTCACGCAGGGCCACGAACGCGGCGCTGTGATCGGGGCAATCGAACTCGCGAACGTGGCGTTGCCCACCGGCGGTGTGGCGGATGTTGGAGCCCTCGTCACCAATGCGCTCGACGAGTCCCGCAGCATGGCTTTCGCCGGTCGCAGGGTCGAGGAGTTGGTACTTCATTGAGGATGAGCCTGCGTTGATGACCAGCACTTGGTGACTCATGCGCTGGTGCCCTTGGCCTGGATGGCGGTGATGGAGATGGTGTTGATGATGTCTCGGACCGTCGATCCACGTGAGAGGTCGTTGACCGGCTTGCGCAGTCCCTGCAGCACCGGGCCAATCGCCACTGCCGAGGCGCTTCGCTGGACCGCCTTGTAGGTGTTGTTGCCGGTGTTGAGGTCCGGGAAGATCAGAACCGTCGCTCGACCGGCCACCTTGGAGTCCTTCAACTTGGTGGCCGCAACGGCGGGATCAACGGCCGCGTCGTACTGTATTGGACCCTCGACTTCTAGTTCAGGTTGACGTTCCTTAACCAGGGCGGTGGCCTCGCGGACCTTCTCGACGTCGGCGCCCTTGCCGGAGCCGCCCGTGGAATACGACAGCATGGCGACCAAGGGATCTAGCCCGAAGGTCGCCGCTGTGGCCGCTGAAGAAATGGCGATGTCAGCGAGTTGCTCAGCGTTGGGCATTGGGTTGATCGCGCAGTCGCCGTAGGCCAGCACCCGGTCGGCCAGGCACATGAAGAACACGCTCGACACGACGTTGACCCCGTCGGCCGTCTTGATGATCTCCAGAGCGGGTCGGATGGTGGCAGCGGTGGTGGTGACCGAGCCGCTGACCATCCCGTCTGCTTCGCCCGAATAGACCATCATCGTCCCGAAGTACGACGCGTCGGCGATGGCATCGGTGGCCGCCTCTAGCGTGACGCCCTTGTGTGCGCGCAGGTCGGCATACGTCTGCGCGTATTCGGGCAAGCGTGGGTCCGTGTGGGGGTCGCGGATGTCGGCACGACTGATATCAAGCCCGAGGGAGGCCGCGCGCGCGCGGATGTCGTCCTCGATGCCCAACAAGGTGAGGTCGGCAATGCCACGAGCCAACACCGTGTCAGCGGCCCGCAGAATGCGGTCTTCCATGCCCTCAGGCAGCACCACGCGGGCGCTAGCGGTGCGTGCCCTCGCGGTCAGCCGGTGTTCAAACATCAGCGGCGTCAAGACCTCGGAGTTTGTGGTGGCCGTCGGCAGGACGTCGGCGACGTCGATGTAGTCACGGACTGAGGTTTTGGCTCGCTCGATCTTGCGGGGAGCATCGGGAGTGATGGCGCCCACGGCACGCTCAGCGGCTCGGGCGGTCTCCATCGTGCCGCCCTCGGCTCGCAAGATCGGTAGCTCGACGTCGAGACCACTGATGAGCTTTTGAGTTTGCTCGCTGAGCGGGAAGCCGCCGTTGAGCACGACGGCGGCCAAGGTGGGCAGGGTGACGGCTTGGTGGGCCATGACGACCGCGAGCAAGATGCCCTCACGGTCGCTCGGGCAGATCACTACGCAGCCTTCGGTGAGGCGGTCCAGCACGTGCGGCATCGTCATCGCGGCCACGATCACGCTCATCGCCTCGCGGTCGAGCAGGGCTTCGTCGCCTTGCTCAAACGTTGCGTCGCAGGAAGTCATGACGTCGCGCACGGTCGGCGCCGACAGCAGATCGTCTTCAGGCAGGGCGTATGCAGGCAGGTCTCCAAGGTGCTCGGTGAGGGCTGCCGCAATGGCGTCGCGTTCTTCTGGGTCGCAGCGGTTGGCCACGACCCCGGCGATTTTGGCGTGCCGGGCCGAGGCCTCGCCCATCATCAGGTCGATCGAGGTGATCAACTCTGCAGCCTCGCGGCCCACGCCGGGAACAACCAGCAGCATGCGGCTGCTGAGGTTGGCGGCGATGGTGGCGTTGACGCTGAATTCGGTCGGCGTGGGGACCCCGGTGAAGTCGGAGCCGACGATGAGGACGGCATCGTGCTTGTCGGCATACGCGTGATAGCGCTCCACGATGGCGCCAACAGCCTTGTCGATGTCTTCGTTAACGTCTTCGTAGGTCACTCCGACGGCCGACTGGGGGTCCTCGGGGGAGGTGCTCAGCGGGAGCAGCAACTCGATCAGGGGGTCGTGGGCCCGGTCGCGGACTACGGGGCGGAAGACGCCGATGGTGCCGCCGCCCTCACATAACTGGGCTAGCAGCCCCACTGCGAGCGCGGACTTGCCGGATCGAGACTCGGCCGAGGCGACATACAGGGAGGTCTTCACCGTTGCAGCCTAGTGAGGATGGGGTCCCTCTGGCAGAGTGAGCGCCATGAATGCAGCTAAGGGCCAAGCAATACGCGTGTGGGTCAACGGCGAACGGGTGGACGATGCCCCGTCGATGTCCGCCCTAGACCACGGAGTCACCGTGGGGGATGGCGTCTTTGAGACGGCCAAGATTGTGGACAACAAGATCTTTGCTATCACGCGCCACCACGACCGCATGGACCGCTCGCTGCGCGGCCTAGGGTTGGAGACGCTGGATCGCGGGCGGGTGCAAGAAGGCATTGATGCCGTGCTCGCTGACGAGCCGATCGAGTTGGGGCGCTTGCGTTACACCGTGACTGCCGGGCCGGGCCCGTTGGGATCGGACCGCCTCGAGGGGGCGATGACGTACATCGTGTCCGCTGGCGCCGTGCCCGTTCCGCCGCTCACGACCTCCGTGGCCGTCGTGCCGTGGACGCGCAACGAACGCGCCGCGACCGTGGGCCTCAAAACCACGTCGTATGCCGAGAACGTCGTGGCCCTCGCCGCCGCCAAGAAGCTCGGGGGCAGCGAAGCGATCTTCGCCAACACCGCTGGTGCGCTGTGTGAAGGCACCGGCTCCAACATCTTCTTGGTTGTAGATGGTGTCGTGCTGACGCCTTCGCTGGAGACCGGGCCACTCGCTGGGATCACCCGGGCGTTGACGATCGAATGGTTGGCCGAGGCCGGGATCCAGGTCGTTGAGGACGAGTTGCCGCTGTCGTTGCTGGCCGAGGCGGACGAAGCGTTCATCACTTCCAGTACGCGTGACATTCAGCCGCTCGACGCGATCCGTGTCGTCGGTTCGGTCTCGACCCTGGCCGGTCAGCTCGCAGGAGCGCCGGTCGGTGAGCGCACGTTTGGGGACGCGCCAGGGCGGATCACCGCTCAGGCTCAGGAGATCTTCAAGGCGATAAGCATCGAGCGTTTCGACCCCTGAGCCGGTGGTTGGTGGCCGATTCGCTCGGCGCCGGGAGGTCAGGCTAATGTCTGTCCTCGCACGGACGTATAGCTCAGTTGGTTAGAGCGTTCGCTTCACACGCGAGAGGTCATGGGTTCGAGTCCCTTTACGTCCACTTTGCTGGCGGCTTGTTGACCAGCGATTATGCCCAGGCAGTGGGGTGGTGAGGACGAGTTCGTTCAGGATCGGGCCAGGAGATCGTTCATGTGTGACTCTGGTTCCTGAATCGTCCGCCACGACTACGAGCATTCCTAAGGCGGCCGTGCACGGCTTGCATGAGCCCTCGTCGACCAGCGCGACACGGTAGCGCTTCAAGCCTCATTCGGTCCGAATTTTCAGGGGAGGCAGCACGCACGAGACGAGGTCCGCAAAGCCGTTGAGTGTGTTTTGACCGCCGTTGCGTGATTGACCCGGTCGGGAAGCGGAGTGGGACCACCGGCTGGCCGCCAAGACCAGGGTCAACATCACAACCACCGGTATCACTCGATTCGTCAACACCCCGTCTGCCCCATTTCATGGCTATATCCCCGACAGCGGCGAGCACCGCTTACGGCAACTAGGTTCGCACGTGCTCCAGGTTGGGCGCAGGAGACGCTGAACGAGGCCATGAGCGTAATGTTGGAGGGCGGCTGAGCTGTGGGCCTCCGAACATATCGGCGACGATGAAGACACTGGTCGCCAGCGGTATTGCCGTCCCAGCACGAGAGGGGTCGACGCCGGACCGTGCAGGTCGTCAACTCAGCGCCTCGAGTAGCGCACTATTTACCGCTTCGGGACTTTTCGCCTCATGGCGGTCCTGCTTGCAGCTGTCGTCGGTCTGGCCCTCGTGCTGTGCGTGCTGGGCCTGGCGTGGGTCACGGTCGCGGTCGCGGTCCTGGTGCTGTCCGGCGCAGGATTGGCCGCTCTGAGATTGAGTGGTCTCGACCCAGTCGGCCGGGTCAGTACCACCGGAGAACTGGCTGTGCGCGGGCGCCGGCCCGTGATCGCTCTGCAGGGTTTCGGGGGGCTCGACGTGCCCGCTGACCCAGAACCCGCACCCAAGCACGGCCGGTAGCGGCACGCACCCATGTCGTCTCCTCCTGATATGCCTCTATTAATCCCGGGCCGGTGGCTCGAGGTCGCTGTTTCCCGTGCATGTGGACGCGCGACTGGACTCGCACCTGAGCCGTTGGCAGTAGGTGGTCATGTCATTGGGGACCGTTCACCCGGCCACAACATCCATAGTGAAGACCCACCAAAGCGGCTTAGGCGGCAGAACTTCATAAGACGATTTAGCGGATTGCGTATGCCCTTCGTGGCGGGTGTCGGTGGTTGGGATTCAAAGACCCATTCGCTCGGACTCGATGTGCCTGGTCTCGGAGCGCGCCCGTTCGGTTTTCGTCGGTTTCGACGCTGAGTCCGCGCTCGATCAACTCCTGCGACTTGCGCAGACGTCTCGCCCCAGTTGTGACTAGTGGTGTGTGTACTCAGGACTCAACCCCACCTCACTTCATCATCCCGGGCGTGTCACCCGCCCCACCGCTGGTACCAAGGAACCCTTTCGTTGCCACCTGGGGTTTGCGCAGGAACGGTCAGCAGGTCTAGGGCTTGGGGTAGGTCGCTGGCGTGATCAATCTGCGGTAGTGCTTGGCCCTTTTGTGCTCGGTGGGCCCATCCGGGTCCGCCGGTGACGATGTGCGTGGCC
>JBBSKS010000177.1:0-5190 GCA_038256095.1 Actinomycetales bacterium
CGGGTGCTAAGAATCCCGCGATTTCGGTGGCCCTGATGAATGACTACGAAGTGGTCGTGCGTGGTCTGGCCCGCATGTTCGAGGATTACGCCGACCGTATTCAGGTCGTTGAGTTGGACGTCAACCTCACCCCCGCCCAGCAGGTCGACATCACCATGTACGACACTTTTGCGGTGCCGCAAGCCGACCATAGGGCCATCCCGCAGTTGGTCAGTGACCCGCTCGTTGGGCGAATTGTGGTCTATAGCTGGGAGATTCACCCCGACCTTGTTCGGGCGGGACTGACAGCAGGTGTGGCCGGATATTTGCCGAAATCGATGGGCGCAGACGAGATGGTGAACGCTTTGGAACGAGTGCATGCCGGCGAACAGGTCATTCACAAGACATTTGGCCCCGCAGAAGACGCAGTAGATCACGAGCGCGCGACCCACGCGTGGCCTGGTCGAGAGGTGGGGCTGACCCACCGGGAGTCCGAAATGTTGGCGTTGATCACCCAGGGGCTGAGCAACCAAGACATCGCAAGCCGCTCTTATTTGAGCATGAACACCGTGAAGAGTTATATCCGCGGGGCCTACCGAAAGATCGACGTCGACACTCGGGCACGGGCCGTGATTTGGGGGATGAATAACGGCATGGCGCTAGACCAAGTCCGCGTCACCGGTCCCATGTCGACGAACGATTGACCCTCGCGCCAATCCCACAGGTTGCGCGCTATCCACATTCGTCCTTTACTCAATGTTAGGGATCTGCAGCACCCTGAGGTGTCCGGATTTGGGACGGGTGACGTATCACCAGGAGACGATCCGGGCACCCCGTCGGGGCGCCACCCGCAGGATGGGAACACCTACGGTCTCCGTACCGTTATTCATCTGCACCTGCCTTTCGTGGTGTCCCCCGTCGAAAGGCCGCTCGTATGCCGCTCCGCGCCGCACACTTCCTCGGCGCGACGTCGCTAGGGTTACTACTGGCGGCGGCACCGTTGGCCACTCCGCTCACAATCGCCCCGGCATACGCCCAGGCCAGTCCCGAGACCACGTCGGTGCCTGTCGGTGCTGAGCCGGACGGGACCGCCGTGTCGTTGGACGTCGACATCTACCGCCCCGATGACACCGCGCCGCAACCGGCCGTGATCCTGGGCCACGGGTTCGGCGGCAGCAAGGACAACCTCGAGGTCCAAGCCCAAACGCTCGCTGACGCCGGGTATGTCGTGGTGGCCTACTCCGCGCGCGGGTTCGGGGAGTCCGGTGGCAACGTGCACCTCAACGACCCCATGTTTGAAATCGCCGATGCTCAAGCGCTCATTGACCTGCTGGCGGACGACAACGGTGTGCAGCAAGACGGCGACGACGACCCCCGGGTTGGGATCGTCGGGGGAAGCTATGGCGGGGCCATGGCGCTGATGACCGCAGGCGCCGACGACCGAGTCGACTCGGTGATCGCGCAGATCACCTGGAACGACCTCGGGGAGGCGTTCTATCCGCAGTCGGCAGTGGACGTCGATCAGCCGGGGCCGTTTAAGAAGCTATGGGCTTCGACCTTCTTCACCTCCATCGTGGGCGCGGGCCTTGCTCAGGGCAACCTTCCGGAGGTGCCCGAGGCCCCGCTGTGCGGTCGCTTCGACCCGGAGTTGTGCACCCAATTCGTCGGGGCGATGGAGAGCGGCGATACCGATACCGCGTTGATCGAGCAACTGAGCGCGCACAGCCCGGCGCCGGTGCTGGATCAGATCACCGCTCCGGTGTACCTCGTCCAAGGCATGTCCGACAGCCTCTTCGGCCTGGACCAAGCCGACGCGAACGCCTCGGCGCTGCTCGAAGCCGGCACGCCGGTCGCGGTGAACTGGTTCAACGGTGGTCACGACGGTGCGAGCTCTGCTCCGCCAGCGGCCGCCGGGGGAGAAGGCGGCCCGCCCGGCAACGACGGCGCCACCCCGGGCGATGAGCCGGTGGACATCGAAGCCCAGCAAACCGACAACGCACTAACCTGGCTCGACGGCACCCTTCGTGCGCAGGAGCCGGTCATCCAGGATACCCTCCCGCTGCCCGCGTTCAGTTACGTCGCGCCCCCGCCCACCAGCGGCGCGAGCGCCCAGGCCTACTCCGATGCGGCATACCCCGGCTTGGTCGGTGCCCAAGGCGCGGCTGAGGTCGCCACCCTCCCGCTGACCTCCACCGGCCCGCCCGCGCTGATCAGCCCGCCCGGGGCAGTGCCCGAATCCTTGACCGTTGTGCCCGGTCTCGGCGGACTGCTGGGCGCGCTGCCGACCTACGCGCTCGCCGCCTTGCCGGGTCAGAGTGTGGCCTTCGACACCGAGCCGATTGCCGAGGCGATGCTGGTCGCCGGTGCGCCGCAGATCAGCCTCGACGTGACCTCCACCACTGAGCTGTCGTCGTTGTTTGTGTCGCTGTGGGAGGTGCAGCCCGGGGGTGCGGTGCTGCCGCGCCGACTGGTTTCACCGGTGCAGGTCGATCTGACGCCGGGCGAGGCTGAACGGGTCGATGTTGCCCTGCCCGGTGGGACGTGGCAGATGCAGACCGGCTCGACGTGGCGGGTGCTGGTGACCTCGACCGACGGGTCGTTCCGGGTGGACCCTGCATTGCGCGTGGACCAGATCTCGCTGGCCTCGCCGAGCCTTAGCGTGCCGGTCGTGGAAGGCACGGCCGTTGCGCCGGGCAGTCGGTGGGATGCCGAGACCATCGGGGTGGCCATTGCGCTGGGTGTTTTGTTGCTGCTAATCGGCGTTGCGGCGTTGCGTGCGCGCACCCGGCCGCACCCGCAGGTCGAGGAGTTCCTTGACGTGCCCTTGGTCGTGACGAGCCTGAAGAAGGCGTATGCCGACGGTCACCTCGCGGTCGACGACGTCACCTGGCGTGCCGAGCGCGGCCAGGTTGTCGGGCTGCTCGGCCCCAACGGCGCAGGCAAAACTACGACGCTGCGTATGGTGATGGGCCTTATCCGGCAGGACTCGGGCACCGTGCACGTGCTCGGCCAGCCGGTGTATGCCGGCGCTCCCGTGCTCCAACGCGTCGGTGCCCTGGTCGAAGGGCCGGGTTTCCTCCCGCACCTGTCGGGACTGGACAACCTCAAGGCCTACTGGGCGGCCACGGGGCGACCGGCCGAGGAAGCGTTGTTTGACGAGGCGCTCGATATTGCGGCTCTCGGCGACGCGGTGGAGCGCCCGGTGAAGTCCTACAGCCAAGGCATGCGCCAACGCCTCGGCATCGCTCAAGCCATGCTCGGCATGCCCGAAGTGCTCATCTTGGACGAGCCCACCAATGGGCTCGACCCGCCCCAGATTGCGGCCATGCGGCCTATGCTGACCAAGTACGCCCAAGGAGGCCGCACCGTGGTTGTCAGTAGCCACCTGCTCGCCGAAGTCGAAATGACCTGCTCACACGTCGTGGTCATGCACGCTGGAAGGGTGCTGGCCGCCGGTTCGGTGTCGGAGATCGGCGTCGAAGAGGGCCGTAACCTCGAGTCGGTGTTCTTGTCCACCATTGCCGGCGCTAACGATGGCGCGGCGCTGAACGCGGTGAGACCCCGATGAGGACGACGTTGACGGTGGCCGTGGAGGCCCGTCGGCAGTTCACCCGGCTGCGGACCAAGTGGACCTTCGGGATCCTGTTTGCGCTGCCGCTGATCGTGGTCGGTGCCTATTCCTTGGGTGACAGCGACGGCACCGGTCAACAGTTCTCAGATCTCGCCACCAGCGGGTCGGCCAACTTCACGGTGTTCATGCTTTTCGTGACCGCGCCGTTGTTGCTGCTGATCGTGGCCACACTGTTTGTGGGTGACTCGGTGGCCTCGGAGGCTTCGTGGTCGTCGCTGCGCTACCTGCTGACGGCGCCGGTGCCTCGGGCGCGTTTGCTCACCAGCAAGTTGCTCGTGGGGTTGGGGTCCACGCTGCTGGCCACGGTCGCGCTGCTGGGTTGGGTCCTGCTTGTCGGCGGAGTCTTCTACGGGTGGCAGTCCCTGACGCTGCCGGTCGGTGGCGGGCTCGACTGGCCCACGGTGTTCATCAGGCTCGCTGTGGCCTCGGCATACATCCTGATTGCGCTCCTTCCCTTTGCGGCCATCGCGTTTTGGGTGGGCGTGCGCAGTGACGCGCCGCTGGCCGCCGTCGGGTTTGCCGTGCTGGCCTCGATCGTGTCGTCTATTTTGGACGCCCTCGACGCGCTGGGGGACTATCGGCACGCGCTGCCCAACCACTACGCGTTCGAATGGGTGGCGCTGTTCGGCCCCGACGCCGACTACTGGGCTCTGCTGCCCGGGGTGCTGTGGGCTTCGCTGTGGGCGACAGTTTTTTTTGGGCTCGCCTACCGCCATTTCGCCCGCAAAGACGTGCTCAGCTAATCCGCCGCCGAACGATACCTTTCTGTTGTAGAAAGAGATCGCTTTCATTGACCTGTGAGGTGAACCGGCGCTATTTTAAAGCCCGCTGGGACCGTCAGCAAGCATAGACAAAAGGCTCTTTTCGGTTGAGGAGAATGAGCGGTATTTGTCTATAGCACGACAGGTATGTGGGTGCTAGGAGACGCCATGGTTCGTGATCTTTTTCCTGCGAGTCCGGAGACATTGCTGCTGCCGCCTGGGCTGCATTGGCCGCGGGAATTCGCCGAGGGCGAGACGATCGGCGACCTGCTCCTCCGTCTGGGCCACCATTGTCGCGGACAGTGCCCGAGTGATCCATACTCGTTGGAGGGACTGATCTGTGTCATCCCGCGCCGTAAGCTCCAGGCCTCCGTTGCGTTAGTTTTGATCGACCTCACGGATAGACCGGAACCCCTGATCGAGATGTTTCGAGTACTACGCGCCATCAACAATTGCGCCAAGCTAGAGCGCATTCGAGTCGTCCCCGGATGCGGTGGATTCAATGGAACGAGGGTGCTTACGCACAACGAACAGACGCCACGGTTTGCGCCACGGTGAAGCCGAGCGCCCAGTCCAGCCGATCAGAGCCTGCTGACCCCAACCCTTGGCCCCGACAGTCGGACTCCTTCATGATGCCTGTGCCATCGAAGTCCGCGTCCAGATCCCACGGTCGGCCCATCGCCAACGCCACGAGCGCCCCACGCCCATCCCGTACGCCGAGCAAGTCCGGATCGGGCTACGCGCCGCCGGGTTGCCGAGCGTCCGGCTGCTGAACGTCGCTGTCGTCCAGTGGTGGCACGACGCAGAGGTGCGTCCGCA
>JBBSKS010000178.1:0-5158 GCA_038256095.1 Actinomycetales bacterium
CGCCCGCGGGATATTGCGCACCAGCGTGGGCCGAACGTGGAGGTCGTACTCCTCGTGCAACCACGTCGCGATCGAAGGGCTGACCGTGATGACCCCGGCCGCCCGGGCAATGGAAAGCTTCTCGATGGTGGCCTCGACGAACGGCGCAATAGGCCGATCAGTGCGCACGTTGCGGTGCCGCCACAGCTCATGGGCGTCGTAGACAACCTTGGCCCCGCAGGTCCGCGACACCCAGGCGGCCGGGGCGAGGGTGTTGCCGTCGTTGGCGTGCACGATGTCGGGCTTCCACGTGGCTGCAGACCGAGCCGCTTCGATCCAGTACAACGACAGGCTGACCACCCGGTAGGTCCGCAGCCACAAGTCGGTGACCGCGCTCCGGGCTGCGGTGTTGACTCTTGCCGTCGTGGGCGTTGCAGGAGAGGCAGACGTGATCGGTGCCGGGGCGGCAACGGCTGGAGCCGACGGCCGGCCCGAGGTGGGTTCCTGAGGTGGGGTCGGGCGACCGGTGACCTTCCGGACGATGGCGAGCGCCCACGGAGCGTACCGCTTCAGCTCGAACTCCGGCGCTCGATCAACGTCGATTCCATCGCCTACGAGCCCCCGGCCTTCGGCATACCCGGCCCGGCCCCTGGCCACGGCAAAGATGCGGACCTGCGCTCCAGCCGACCGCAGGCTCGCCGCCGTTTTGAGCACCCGCGAGTCGTTGTGAGCGTCGTTGTAGACCAACAGCGCAACGCGAGGCGCACGCCCCGCAATGGTCGGCAGCATGACCGGCTCACTCACGGTTGGCTCGTTCGCGAGGCCCCAAACCGGCGAGCGCCGCTTGCATGGCAAAGTCAGGTTGCGCGGCGACGACCTCGTCGAATGTGCCGCTGGCGATCATGTGCCCGTCCCGCATAAAACAGACCTGCTCACTGTGCCGGATCGTCGCCAATCGGTGGGCCACCACAATGACCGAAACCTGGCCGCGGAGCTCGCGGATGGCTGCGGTCACGGCGGCTTCGGTGCTGGTGTCTAACGCGGAGGTCGCTTCATCCATGACCAAAACCAGTGGGTCGGTGTAGAGCGCACGGGCCACGCCGAGGCGTTGACGCTGGCCTCCGGAGAGGTTCAGCCCCCGCTCGCCGACCTTGCCGTGTATGCCGTCAGGCCGGGCTTCGATCACGTCGAGCAGTTGCGCACGGCGCAGGGCTTCGCGGACGCGCTCGTCGTCCACGCCCTCGTCCTTCCAGGTCAGGGCCACGTTGCGGGCCACCGAAGCGTCGAAGAGCGACACGTCTTGGGGAACGTAACCCACCCGACGCCGCCACCCCTGCAACCCCTGCGCCAAGGGACGCTCCCCGATCAGCACCTGCCCGGACTGCGGCTCTAACAGGCCGAGCACGACGTCCACCAGCGTGGATTTACCCGACCCCGAAGCTCCGACCAGCGCCAAAGTCTGACCAAACGGCAACTCCAACGACACCTCCTGCACCGCCGGGACGCTGGCCCCGGGGTAGGTGAACGTCACGTTGTCGAGGCGCAAGGAGATCGCGTCGTCGGGCAGTTCGGTGGAGCCGGCGATCCGCTCCGCCTCGACGTATCCCTGTCCTCGTTGAATTTCTTCGAGCACCTGCTGAGCGAACGGCATATTTGCCCCCGTCTGAGCCATGATCGTCTGGAAGCGCGTCAGCGAGGGGACGATCCGGAAGCCGGCCACACCGAAGAGGGCCACTGCCGACAACGCCCCGGGAGCGCCACCGCCGGTGAAGTACCCGATCGTTGCGCCAAGCGCCAGACCGCCGATCAGCCCAGCTTCCAGTACGTAGCGTGGGATCGCCCCGAGGAACGACTGGTCGGCGCGAGCCTTCGATGCGTGCTTGCGGACTCCGAGCACGACCTCGGCCACTTCGCCGGACTTGTTGCGCAGCGTGATTTCTTTAAGCGAGTGCACCATCTCGCTGATGAGCCGCACGGATTGAGTGGAGTAGGTGCGGTTGTCCTGACCCGCCTTCACGGCCTTGCGCAGCACGAAGCGGTAGAGCACTGCGGCGACCAGACCGAAGTAGATTAGCGTCGCTGTGGCGAGCAGCGGCTGGGCAATGAGTAGTACGGCCATCACCGCGACAAAGGTGAAAATTTCGCCGGAAAGCTGAGCAAAGGGAATCAGCACGCCCGCCACGGTGGCCCCCACCCCCACGTCGGTGGAGCGCACGAGGTCGGTCGAGTTGCGTTGCAGCCGCTCGGTCCAGGGCGCTTTGAAGGTCGTCTCGAGGAGTCGCGCGCCAAGCACCTGCTCGAAGCGCGCAAACCGCCGCGTGGCCCAATACTGTAATCCAATCGCGAAGACGCTTTTGCTGATGATGAGAAGCCCCACGGTGACGAGCACCGGCACGAAATCGCCGGGCTCACTGAGGGCACCCACAATGGGCAACGTGATCTCTGAGCCGGAAATCATGGGCGCCAAGACAACCGCCAAGAGCCCTAGCGCCATCACGTCGAGCACGGCCAACGAGCTCTGCATCACGGCGAAGATAAGAATAAACCGGCGGCTTCCGGGCGGCAGCACCGCCAACAACTGACGGACCGTGCTCAGCAGTAACTTCATGCGTCTCCGATCCGTGGTCTCTCATGTCAGGCCCGGACCTGATCCGGTGCCCGGTCAGCCTAATGGCGACGACGCAGCGACCTCTGATCGCACCGCGGTTAGGGTCGGATGTGTGGCAGCGTTAAAGGGACCTCGCAAGTGGGCGTACGAGCTCTACCGGTCGACGCCGGCCCCGGTTAAAGGCCTGGGCCAAAAGGTGCAACGACTTAAGGCCGAGCGGGCGGTCAACGCTCAGCCTTTGCCCGACGGCGGCGCGGCACGGCTTCTGGTGGGGCCACTGAACACCGCCGGTCAGGGTGCAGCGTGGGCCGCCGCCGCCGACCGTTTGCCAGGGGTTGGCGCAGCATCGCTGTCCGTCCAAGGTCGCGGTGTGTCACCGGTCATGGGCTTCAGCACCGACGTCTACTTGGATCAGCCGATGCAACTGCACGGGTTGCGTGCCTGGCGCGAGTCGGTGCTCGGGCTGGGCATGGGCTCAGCGATGTCCCACGTATTGTGCGAGTCCGGTCGGCCCATCCTCGGCAACTTCCACCGCGGCTCATTCCTTGATGACCTGCGCGCCTTGACGTCTGTCGGCATACGACCTGCGGTGGTCTTTCACGGCTCCGACATTCGGCTGCCCAGCGAGCACGCACAGATGTATGCCGACTCCCCCTTCGCCGACTCAGCAGATGAGTATGTGGCTCGCTTGGAACAGTCCGTGTTGGCCCAACGGGTGGCGTTGCAGGACTTCGACGGGCAGGTCTTCGTCTCGACGCCAGACTTGCTCGACTTCCTGCCCGACGCGACGTGGCTGCCGCTGGCGGTGGACGTGGCGCCGTTCGAGCAGGCGGCTCAATCGCGGCCAACAGCGCTTGAACGGTCGCGTCCCGTCGTCGTGCACGCTCCGTCCAACCCCCGCCTGAAGGGCACCGAGTCCATCGAGGCAACCTTGACGGCGCTCGCCGAGTCCGGATTGATCGAGTATCGGCGGCTCAGCGGTGTCCCTCACGCCCAGATGGCTGACTCCATCGCTGACGCCGATGTGGTCGTCGATCAGGTGGTCTTGGGCAATCCAGGGGTTCTTGCGGTCGAGGCGATGGCCGCTGGTCGTGTGGTGGTGGCTCATATCGCCGAGCCAGTCCGACTGCGGATGGCTGATCGCGACGCCGAATCACAGGGGCCGCCGATTGTCGAGGCCATCCCAGCCACGCTGCGCTCGGTGATCGAAGAGCTCGTGGGTGAGCGGTCGACATACGCCGGGATGGCTGCGCAGGCCCCGGCCTGGGCGCGCCGCAACTTCACCCACGAACAAGCCGCAGAAGTGTTGGAGACCTTCTTGCTTTCACCTGCGGCTCAGTAGCACCACGCTGGTCTCAGAGCGCGTCACCCTGGACAGTGGCGTCACACCGATCGGGCTCCCCGTCCCCTGGATGAACGGCTTGATGACGATGTCTTCCCCTGCGGCAATCTGGTGCGGGAAATTGACCCCGCCACCCACGATCGCGTCGTCCAGCCCGCCGCGGTGGCTTCGTCGATCAAGCCCAACAGGGCGGCCTTGGTGACCTCGTCACTCGGTGCGGGACTCGACCACTTAGCCCCACCCGCCCTTTCCCTCGACCAAAGTGAGCTTCACCGCGAGTTCCTTGCACGCCTCGGACAGCCGCGTGACCTCGGCCTTGGCAGCCTCCAGCTCGTAGTCCCGCTCCCGACCTTTGATCCCGGGTCGGGAGGCCGCCAGCGACGCCAACGCGCCTTCCTTGGCGACGGTTTTGATCCGCATGATCGTGGACCGGTCGACCTGCTCGGTGGTCGCGACCTCCGCCACCGTCGTTTCGCCACGGACCAGTCGCAACCAGATCTCGTACTTCTGCGACGGCGACAAAAACCGCTTGGAGCGACGCTTCCTCGGCCCCGACTTCGACTCGTTCTCGGACGTGAACTGATCCTCCCGTATGGGCTGGAGGACCCGCCAAATGTGGTCTGACCAAAACTCTAATCTCTATCGCGAAGTCAGGCGCAACACAGCGATCTCTTCATCGTTGGCGTTCTCACGCTCGGGGCGACGTTCGTCAACGAACGTTTGATCCCGTCCTCCGACGCCCCGGTCCCGTGGTGGCAAGTGCTCTTGGCCACCACGTTCGTACTTCTCGTTTTGTTTCTCATAGGGATATCGGAGGACGCAGGGCACTTCTGGGGGCGCTCGAGCAACAGGTGGTCAGCGCGCGCGGCGAGCAGGCTGCTCTGATGGATAACGCCACATCAATAGAACGGACACGCATCGCTCGCGAAATGCACGACGTGCTGGCCCACCGGCCGTCCTTGGTTGCGCTGCATTCCGGTGTCCTGAAGTACCGATCCGAACTGACCCACGAGGAAGCGAACGCGACCGCTGGGATCATTCGCGAAAATACTCACCGCGCACTGGTCGAGCTGCGAGAGGTCCTCGGGGTGCTCCGTGATCAGTCGGCGGATCCGAGCCTTGCGAACGCAGTGCCGCAACCCACCTTGGGCTCTCTTGATGACCTGATGGAGGACAGTCGTGCAGCCGGCCAGTCCGCAACGCTCGACATCAACGAGACGGTAATGGCA
>JBBSKS010000179.1:0-5129 GCA_038256095.1 Actinomycetales bacterium
CCGGGGTTGATCGCGGCACTGGTCTGGATGGCGTTAGTCACAGCGCCACCGGAGGCATCGTTGGCCGACAGCGGAGCGGTGCTCACGGGGCGGTCCAGGGCACTGATGATGCCCGTGGTGACCGTGCCAGGTAGGCCTAGCGGATTACCGATAGCCATGACCGGGTTGCCCACTCGCAGCCCGGCGTCATCGCCGATTGCTATGGGCAGCAGGTCGCCGGGTGCATCGGTGACCTTGAGTACCGCTAGGTCCGTAGAGGGGTCGCTGCCGATCACTTCGGCGGGATAACTGCGGCCGTCACTGAGGGTGACGCGCACTTCTTCGCCGCCCTCGACGACGTGCGCGTTGGTGACGACGTGTCCCTCGTTGTCCCAGACAACTCCCGACCCTTCGCCTCCGCCGTCTGCGGTCAGCACCTGAATGGAGACCACACTCGGGGAGACCTGGTCGGCCAGCGCGCCCCAGTTGACGTTCCCAGCAAACGAGGTGGGGTTGGCATTGGGGGCACCAGCAGGGGCATCAGCGACGGTGCCATTGGCGTTGGTGACGACCGGGCCGTCCGCGTCAGGGTTGGTCACCGCGTAGGTGCCGCCCGCGGCAAGCACGGCCGACAGAATGGCGACGGCACTGAGATCACCAAGTCGTGCGCGGCGGCTGGCCTGTGGTTTGGTCATGTGTTCCTCCACGAGATAGAACGAGAATGTGGTCGGCGGCTCCAATGGAAGCGACCGACATCATCAGACACCTCCGGCATCAGTAGTGGCTGGGTGTTTGCTGGACATCCGCTGGACGCGTGTCGTTGCTCTCTTCGCCATCGGGGGTGACGTCGAAGTCCGTGTCGTCGTCGTTGTCTGCGCGCGCTGATCGCGATAACAGCGGCAACTCGACCCGGAAGGTCGCGCCTCCACCGGGGGTGGGCTCATGGCGGACACTGCCGCCGTGGCGAGCCACAATGGTGGCCACAATTGCCAATCCGAGTCCCGTCCCTCCCCGGGCTCTCGTGCGGCCAGCGTCGGCGCGGTAGAAGCGCTCGAAAACACGCGCGGCGGCCTCGTCGCCGATGCCAGGGCCGTGGTCTCGGACCTCGACGACACAGCACCCCGAATCGACCCCAAGCGCGACATCGATTTCGGTGCCGTCCGGAGTGTGGGTGACGGCATTGGCCACCAGGTTGGTCAGCACCTGACGCAGCGCTCCGTCGTTGCCGTGCACCAACGGTCGGCCGGTGCCCGAGCCCAGGGGCACCAGTCGCACGCGGTGGTCTGGGGCCCGGACGCGGGCGTCTTGGACCACGTCAGAGGCCAGGACCACCAGATCAACGGACTCCTGTTCCATGGTGCCGGTGCTGTCCCATCGAGTCAGTAGCAGCAGTGACTCAACCAAACCGGTCATTCGGGTGGCTTCGTCCTCGATCCGTCGCATGGCCGAGGCGATGTCCTCCGGCTCGCTGACGCCGCCCACCCGGTACAACTCGGCATACCCCCGCACGGTTGCCAGCGGAGTGCGGAGCTCGTGGGAGGCGTCGGCGACGAACTGGCGCATGCGTTGCTCGGAGGCTTTGCGGACCGCAAAGGCCTGCTCAATGTCGGCAAGCATGATGTTCAACGAGTCCGACAACGATGCGACTTCGTCTTGGGCACCGGGCGGCGGGATGCGTCGGGTGAGGTCACCGGCCGCAATGGCCGAGGCGGTGTCCTCGATCTTGCTTAGCGGTCGGAAGGCCCGGCGCACGGCCATCCACCCCAGCACCGACACAGCAACCAATGTCGCCAGCCCCACCAGCAACGTCAGCACCCAGAGTTGGCGGACGGTGTTCTCGATCTCCGTAGTCGGCAGCGCGATTGCCACCGTGCCTCGCCCCTCGGGAAGGGCTGCCGTCAGCACTCGCCACTCGAGCTCGCCGGTGCTTGAGGGCGCAGTGAACGGTTTTCCCTGCACGATGCTGGGGTCGTCGACGTCAATCCGGCCCAGATCGGGGTGGTCGGTCTCGGTTGCGTCGGTCACGAACGGAGACGGCGTGGAGTTAGCCGCTGAGGGAGTGATCACGACGTAGTAGTCGTTGGGCACCAGAGCCGCCACGAAAGCGCCCCCTTGCACCGAGCGCGCGTAGGCAGCGTTGCCGAGGGGCCCTATGTCACGGCCCAACTCCGTGTCCATCTGGTCCGTGAGATAACCGCGCAGCAACATGGTGGTCACTCCGGCGGTGACCACGTAGGCCACCAGCACCATGAGCACGACAACAGCCACGAGTCGCTTGGTCAGCGACAGCGCGTGCAGATGTCGGTATGCCGTCCCCTTGGCCGAGCCGAACAGGCTCATCCTGTTCAGGTGCGCGGCGCGCGCAACACGTAGCCCACGCCGCGTTTGGTGTGGATCAGCGGCTCGCCGTCCCGGTCGATCTTGCGGCGCAGGTAGGAGATGTAGGACTCCACGATGCCCATCTCGCCGCGGAAGTCGTAGTCCCAGACGTGATCGAGGATCTGTGTCTTGGACAGCACTCGGCCAGAGTTGACCATCAGGTAGCGCAACAACTTGAACTCGGTGGGGGAGACCTCGATGACGACACCCGCGCGGCGGACCTCGTGGCTGTCCTCGTCGAGCTCCAAATCCGCCACCCGCAGGGTCATGTCGTCTTCCGGCTCGCCATCTTGGGTGCGGCGCAACACGGCGCGGATACGGGCCACCACCTCTTCGAGGCTGAACGGTTTGGTGACGTAGTCGTCGCCGCCGACCGTGAGCCCGGTGACCTTGTCTTCAAGTGAGTCGCGTGCCGTCAAGAACAGGATCGGCAACTCCCGGCCACTCTCGCGCAGGCGGCGCGTGACGGTGAAGCCGTCCATGTCGGGCAGCATGACGTCCATCACCGCCAAGTCAAACTCGTACTCCTGTGCGAGCTGCAACCCGGTGGCTCCGTCGGCGGCAGCGTGCACTTCGAAGCCTGCGAACTTCAGGCTGGTGGCCAACAACTCGCGGATGTTGGTCTCGTCTTCGACGACGAGCAGGGTGGCCTCAGGAATGGTCATGGCTCTAGTCTCCAAACCTAATCTGTGAGTTTACTGAGAAGTGACTGGGAGGCGTCACTCGGCGGGAGTCAACTCGTCCAGATCGTCGGCGTCCACGATGCGGTATCCGTAGCCTTGCTCGGCGAGGAACCGCTGACGGTGAGCGGCGAAATCGGCATCGACGGTGTCGCGGGCCACCACGGTGTAGAAATGGGCCGTTCGGCCATCGCCCTTGGGACGCAACACGCGTCCGAGGCGTTGAGCCTCTTCTTGGCGAGAGCCGAACGTTCCGGAAACCTGAATCGCCACCGAAGCCTCGGGCAAATCGATTGAAAAGTTGGCGACTTTGCTGACCACCAGCAGTGGGATGCTGCCGTCGCGGAATCCACCGAAAAGTTTTTGGCGCTCCGCGACGCTGGTCGCTCCAGTGATCAGGGGAGCGCCGAGGCGATTGGCCAGACCCTCGAGTTGGTCGAGGTATTGGCCGATCACCAACGTCTGCGCTCCGAGGTGACGCTGGACGAGTCGCTGCACCACCACGTCTTTGACGCTGGCGCACGAGGCGAAGCGGTAGCGCTCTTCGGGCTCGGCGACGGCATACACCATTCGCATGGGCTCGGGCAGCGTCACCCGCACCTCCACACAATCGGCGGGGGCGATGTAACCCTGGGCCTCAATGTCCTTCCACGGGGCGTCGTATCGCTTGGGCCCGATGAGCGAGAAGACGTCGGACTCGCGGCCATCTTCACGCACCAACGTGGCGGTCAAGCCAAGGCGGCGACGGGCCTGTAGATCTGCGGTCATGCGAAAGATGGGCGCGGGAAGCAGATGGACCTCGTCATACAAGATCAGGCCCCAGTCCCGTGCGTCCAGCAGGTCCAGGTGGGGGTAGATGCCCTTGCGCCGCAGCGTGAGGACTTGGTATGTCGCGATGGTCACCGGGCGGATTTCCTTGCGGGACCCGCTGTATTCGCCGATCTCGTCTTCGGTCAGTGAGGTTCGAGCCAGCAGTTCGTCCCGCCACTGCCGGGCTGCCACGGTGTTGGTCACCAGGATCAACGTGGTGGTGCCGGACTTGGCCATCGCCCCGGCCCCGACCAGCGTCTTTCCCGCGCCGCAGGGGAGCACCACGACCCCGGAGCCGCCATCCCAGAACCCGTTCACGGCCTGCTGCTGGTAGGGCCGCAGCGTCCAGCCGTCTTGTTTCAAGGTGATCGGGTGCTTTTCACCGTCGACATACCCCGCCAGGTCTTGGGCGGGCCAGCCGACCTTGAGTAGTTCTTGCTTAAGGTGGCCGCGCTCGGAGGGGTGCACCAAGACGGTGTCGTCGTCGATGCGGTCACCGATCAGCGGCCGAATCTTCTTGTGCCGCAGAATCTCGGTCAGCACCGCACGGTCGGTCGTGCGCAGCACCAACAGGCGTGGCGGGGGACCGGGTGCGACGTCGGGCTCTGATGTGCCGCCCGGTGCACCGTCAGCGCCCGACTCGGCGCGCGACTGCATCTCGGCCTCGACGTTGCGCGCGTTCTTGGCGGCCGTGGCCGCGTTCGCGGCGTCAGACACCTCCGGGGAGGCCAGTTCCAACGTCAACCGGCCATACCGGTCCATCGTCTCGGCGATGTCGACTAGGAGCGCGTTCGGCACGGGGTACCGGCTGTGACGTACGAGCGCGTCAACGACCTGCTCGGCGTCGTGGCCCGCGGCCCGCGCGTTCCACAAGCCGAGTGGAGTCACCCGATAGGTATGCACGTGCTCGGGCGCTCGCTCCAATTCGGCGAAGGGCGCAACGGCTCGGCGCGCATCCTCAGAATCGGGATGGTCGACCTCAAGCAGCAGGGTCTTATCGGACTGAACGATCAGGGATCCATTGGGCATCAGAGGGAGAACGTTACGCCGGGGCTGCGACATTCCCGCTGCCCGCTGGTCTGCGCATCGCACAGCCACGCTGTCGCCTCCGCGCCGGCGTGGTTGTCGACGCTGGCCGCAACACTGTCGCGGTTGCGGACCGAGCCGCCGGGAAGGTGCCCGGCTCGCAGCGCTCGCAAAGCGTCGGGCAGCACCGGCACCGCCCTCGCGTCGATCTGAGCGGATACTCCCGAGGCACGGCACACGTTTAACAGGTCACCG
>JBBSKS010000180.1:0-5121 GCA_038256095.1 Actinomycetales bacterium
AGGAACCACGCGAGGACGACTTCTTCGAGCTCAATGAGATGCCCATGGCGCGGGCCGTTTTCGGGCCCACAATGCCATCGGCATACAAGCGGTGGCTGCGCTGCCACGAGCGGACCTTCGCGGCGGTCTTGGGCCCGAACACGCCGTCGCGGTGGGCGCCGACCTTGCGCTGGATGGCCTTGGTCGAGCCGCCACGCGAACCCTGGCGGTAGGTGGTGTAGCTGCGCGTGGGCAGAACACGGGTGGTGACGGAGGTAGCCGCCAGGCCAGCAGCAGCGCTCTGCGTCACTGCGGCGGGCACGGCCGTCGCAGCCTGCGGTGCGGTGGTGGTGGCGTTACCCGCACCGGCGGTGGAAAAAGCCAGGCCGGCGCTGGTAGCCAGCGTCAGCGCAACCTTGCTGACGGGCTTAGCAGCGGAGCGCTTCGGGGCGCGGTGACGGCCAATAACGGTCGACGACATATGAGAACTCTCTCCATGTGCCTACGGGGTGAGCTGTCGGGTTCGGGTGGAGGAATGTACCCGGCCTGCGCGATCAGATCGCGCGGACTTAACCCCAAGACGCGTCTCACGACGTGCCAAAAAACATGGGTCCCCCGCTCCTGTCAGACGGATTGAACGATCGTTCCTCGACAAGGTGACAGGATTCGGCTACCAAGCGAGGGCCCCCCAGGGGGAGGAGCGGTGAGAACGTTACCCATAAACCCCATCGATGTCACGTTTGGGTAACGACGAACTGTGGATATCGTGAGAGCCGCCACCCTCCGCTACGGCTATGGCACGGCCAATACTTGCGGCACTCAGGTCTGTAAACGTTTTCAGACCGATCACGAGAACTAATGAAATCTGTTGCTGTGCAACATATTTTTCATCAGGCGCACCACCATCATTCTGCGACCCCGGTCGGGCCAACGCGGCGGCTCGTGACCTTCGTCACGATCGCGACAGAGGCGAAAAATGAATCTCAGATCGTGACCGAAACCTCCAATTCATGTTTCGCTGAGGCTCGGGGTTAGGCGCTTAGACGGACCGTCGCTGCTCCGGGAATGGCCCGGTATCGCTCCGGGGTACACGTGAGGAGAATGATTTGCCCTCGATGGTCGCTTCCGCCGAGCAGGGCGCCCAGCAACTGCAACCGCTCTGGATCGGTGTATCCCAGGGCGTCGTCAATCACCACCGGCACGGACTGATCGGACTCAACAAGCATTGCTACCGCCAGACGCGCCACGATCCCGAGTTGTTCTCTAGCGCCTCCAGAGAGGTGCTCGAATGCCACGGTGGCTCCATGCAGGTGACGGTGCGTCATGACGAGGTTGGGACTGATGACGATCCCAAAGGAATCGCCGTACAGCGAACGGCCCAGTCGTTCGATCTCGTCGGCGTAGGGCGCGACGTAACTGGCGTGAGCACGCTCACGGTGTCGTTGCAGCGTCAGGTGCAGTTGACGTGCCGCGCGGGCTCGGCGATCCACCGAGGAGAGCGCACGCTTAGCCTCTTCGAACACTTGCACCGCGCGCTCATACGCCTCCTGACGCCCTTCCCCCGCAGTGATTTCGAGTTGGCCGTTGAGGTTCTGCAACAGATGCGCAAGACGCTCCTGCTCCGCCTGGGCTTCGTGTAAGCCAGCGGATGCCACCGTGAGTTGGTGGTCGGCTTGCGCCGCGTCAACGGCCAACAATGCGTCCTGAAGCTGCCGATGATCTGCGGCAGCGACTCCCTCGGCTGCGATGGCTTCAGCCTCGGCCGAGGCGAGCGCTTGGTCCGAGCTCGCCTCTCGCGTGAGGTCCATTCGCTCTTTGGCGCGCTTCGATTCCGCAGTTGCCGCTGCATGTTGACTGTCCGCGACGCCGCTGGCTCGTTCACTGACCGCGTGAAGATCACGGACGCGTCGCACTTCATCTTCCGCAGTGTCCTTCGATGTGCGCATCAGGCGCAGTTTTGCCTGCAGAGCCGCTGCGAGGTGGATTGCTTGGTCCACCTCGTCGCGGCTCACCCGGCCGATAGCATGGTGGCCGCCCCCAGAAGTTGAGGTCGCTGAAACCCCGGAGGTGCTGTGAGTCAATGCCATACGACTTTCTGCGAGGAGTTCACCCAAGTCCGACAGGGTGCTTCCGGACAGCGCGACCGCAAGATCGCGCTCGGACTGCGCTGCGTTGTCGCGGGTTCTCTGGTGGACGTCATGCAGCGCAGCGGCGTGGTCAATGTCAGCGGCCTTGACTTCGTCCAGGGCATGCCGTAGCTGCACAAGCAGGTGATCGCGGTGCGCGGCTCGCGCAACGACGTCTGCATGCGGCGTGATGGCGACCCGCACGGAGCCGTTGATGATCAGCTCGGACTCCTGGGCCGCTGACACCTGCACGCCCGGCTCGCCCGGCAACAAGGCCTGAGCCTGACCGTTGTGCACCACGTGCTGACCCTCTTTAAGGGCGCTCAGGGTGACCGACGTCGACCCCGCCTCCAGCGCCGCATCGGCAATGGCGAGCTGCTGTTGACGCCGCTCTAGCTCGCGCCACACGGCGGGAGTCACCACCGCTTCGGCTAGCGCGCGGCGATGTAGTTTGAGGCTCACACTCGCCTCTTCGGCGGCCTCCACTCGGTCTTGTAGAGAAGCCACTTCGGCCCGCGTCTGCAGGTGTTTGACGGCCACCGCGGCCTCGTCGGCGTCATCCTGGGCGCCTAAACACGCGTCCCGAGCGCCATTGAGAACGTCGGTGACCTCGGCCAGAGCCGCGCCCACCTCCCGTTCCCGATGCGTCGCTGCCGCCGCTTGGACGGTCATAAACTGCGCGGCCGCTGCACGCTCGGCTGCGTCGTCGACCAGGCCCTGGCGTGCACGCACCGCCGCTTCGGCAGCGCGGGCCGTCAGCCCTGCTGACGCCACGCGTTGGGCACCCTGCCGCTCTTGCTCGCGCAGACCCGACACCCGTTCTGCGGCACGCTGCGCAACACGCCACGCCTGCTCCATGGCAGGGACGGCATCTTTGGCGACGTGGTGCATTGCGGCGGCTTGGTCACGTTTGCCAAGGATGGCGGCCGCCTCGGACACACCACGGTCCGCCTCGACCACGGCATCCTGCCTCTGGTGAGCGGCGGCGATGGCAGCCCGAAAATCACCGGCCGGCTTACCCGTACTTGCCGTGTAGTAGCGCCGATACTCGGCCTCGACCGCCTCCAGCAGGTCTCCACTGCCCGTTGAGTGCAGGTCAGCCCCCGCGGCCCCATCGAGGGCCGCCGCGAGCACCGCGCTCTCCCCCAACTGGATGGGACCTGATGAGCCGGACTGCGCGAAACGAAGCGCATCGAGCAGCGGCCGGTCGACCGCGGCGTCCATGATCGCGTCCATCCGTTGCTGAGCGGCCTCTCCTGACAGCTGCTCGGGCACCGGACTCAGCACGCGCAACGTCGTCATCGGTTGACGCAGCCACCGCTTGGCAAAGACCAAACGATGCGGCCCGACCGTCATTTCGGCCTCCACGAAGGGGCCCACATCGTGGCCAACCGGCTGCAGCCCAACGATGGAAGCGGCCTTTGAGGACGCCTTGGCCTTGGGATCCAAGAGGCGGTCAAACGCCTCCAAGAACGTCGACTTACCGATCTCGTTGGGGCCCTCGATCACCACCACTCCCGTGTCGGGGAACTCAAGGGTGCGCTCAGTAACTCCCTTGACGTTGCACAGAGCGATGCGGTGAATTCTCATCGCTGCGCCGCCGATGTCAGCCGGTAGAGGAGGGCCAAGGCATCGCGAGCGCTGTCGCCATCGTCACCACGCTGAGCGTCGAAGCTCCACGACCCCGGAACGGCGACCGCGCCATGTCCTTCGGGGGCGGCTTTGTCGTCGAGGTCGGCGCTATCTTCACGATCAATCAACTGCACTTTGATCTCGTCGGCCGCGTCGCACACGTATCCCGACAAGCCTAAGGACGACCATTGCGCCTCACTGGCACGGACCGAGAGACCGGTATGACGTTCCCATTCGTGCATTCCCCCAAAAATTGGCCGCAACGTGTCGAGGTGCTCGTGCAGCCGCGTGTAGTCGGCGAGATCGAGGGTGCCTTGCAGTGCCAATTTCAGCACCACCTTGTCCTTGTGAGGAATCGCAGCGACATCTCTGACGAGTGCATCGACATCGAGGCCACTGACCACATCGCGGCGCAGGGTCACGAAGTTCCAACGGCCCGTGTGGTGATGGGTCACCACGGGTGCCACGTTCTGCTCGACAGTGACAACGAGCACATCCCCCGGAGCTTCCTCCCGAGGGTCCGTAACCTCCACCGCCCCCGAATACCAGATACTGCCGTGCCCGCCAACGTCAGTGCGTGAGTGACGGTCACCGAGAGCGACGTAGTGGATCAGCCGACGATCTAATGCCTCAAGAAGGGCTGCGGTCTTGATCGCGGCCGGATTCGCGCCGCTGGGATCGAGAACGTCCACGATCCCGTGGCCCACGACAATGCGCACCATGCCGTCTGCGGCGACAAGTGTGGACACTGCGTCACCGACGAGATCACGGCCAGGGCGCTTGCCCGTCCACGGCGCTCCAATGACCTGCACGCCCGGCGCAACGTCGATAGGCTGCGACGAGTCGAGCACGGTCACGTTACTGGGGCATGCGTCGACGAACGTGGGTTGGCGATACATGCTGATGGAATCCAGGGGGTCGTGGTTCCCCGGCAAAAGGTAGACCGGCAACTTCACCTCACGCATGACCTCCAAGGCGCGAAGCACGGTGCCCTGACGCAACTGGCTGCTCTCGAAAACGTCGCCTGCGACCACCACGAAGGCACACCCCTGAGCCCGCGCAATCTGGCCCGCGCGTCGAATAGCGTCAAGGCGATCACTATCGAATCGGGCTTGGGCCTCCGGCTGCAACCAGCGACGGGTCATCCCGATCTGCCAATCGGCGGTGTGCAGGAAAGTGACCATGCGAATACGTTAAGAGCCAGCACCGACAAACCCCGGCTGATCCCCTAAGTGTCCCCACATACAACACTCGGGCACGTCCCGAAGTGACTCAGTATCCCCACACAAGCAACGGGACGATAGCCGCAAACCCGCCAGCGGCTATCGTCGCCAAGACGTAGCCCGCTGCCTGTCGCACGTCGACCTGCAACAGCTCCCACACC
>JBBSKS010000181.1:0-5068 GCA_038256095.1 Actinomycetales bacterium
GCCGTCCGACTCACCCACAGCGAGCGTGGCCGCGGCAAGGATCTGCGTCACTCGGTCGTTCGTCATCACTTTCACCGCCTTGTCCGTAACCAGGTCGACTCCGGCCGGGTCTGGGGCAGAGATGAAGTACCTCCGAGACTAGTCGACGAACGCGCCTGTCCAACTCCGTCGCCGCGATCGGACACCATCGGTGTCACGGCACGTCACGGCACGAGTGTCAGAACTCGCCCCCCAGGACACTGCTGGCGCTTGCAGTCGAGTGAACCGACGTCCTTGCCATCAACGTGCCCACGGTTTAACGTTGAGTGAACTAGACCACCATCGTGGTGCTACCCCGGACCCGGTGGCGCGCGTCGTACCTCGGTGTCAGAAGCGATGTTTTGCACATCCCTTCCGGTTGCCGATCGCTCGACCCGCACCCCGACGGTGGACCGACATCGAGTTCATGGGGTCCAGCATGACGACGACAAAGCACCGCAGTGTCCTTGACGCTGCCTCCACCTCCGTCCATGTCCCTGCGGTCACCCGCGATCGTGGCTCGGCTGCGCTGACCTCGATGCTCGCCAAGTCCGGAGCCGGTCAAGTGACCGCTTTCGCGGAGTTGTATGACGCCTCGGCCGCGCGCGTCTACGGGCTCGCGCTGCGGATCGTCCGCAACCCCGCCCAGGCCGAAGAAGTCGCTCAGGAGTCATACGTCGAAATTTGGCGCACCTCGAACAGATTCGATCCCCGTCGAGGAAGCGCGATCTCGTGGATCTTGATGATCACGCACGCTGCGGCGGTGGACCGGGTCCGCTCCGCGCAGGCGAGCACCCGCCGCGAGGACACCTATGAACGCCAGGTACAGCCGATCGCTGCGGCGCTCGCGGACCCCACGCATGATCTCGCCTGCGCCACATTCGACTCGAAGCGGGTTCGCGACGCTCTGGCCGGATTGTCCTCGGTTCAACGTGAAGCGCTTGTGCTCGCCTACTTCGTAGGTTGCACTCAGGCCGAGATCGCGGGTCGTCTAGGAGTCCCCCTGGGCACGATCAAGACCCGGATCCGCGACGGACTCATCCGCCTGCGAGTTCTCCTGGCAGAACGGTGAGCGAACGAACTCGTACGAGTGGGCGTCAGCACGTCGACAATGCCGTCGACGGGGTGGTCGACGGGGTGCGGGAGAGGTTCAGCGAGGTCGCACCGAAGCTCCGGGGCTGGCAACACCTGATTGCCTCACCTCTGGCTCTCGCCGCTGGGATCGTGCTGATCGCACTATCGCCCACCACGACGACTCGCATCGGGTCGGCAGTATTCGCCGGCACCTCGCTGCTGCTCTTCACAGTCTCGGCGATCTACCACCGAGGCACCTGGTCCTATCGGACTTGGCAGATTCTGCGACGCTTCGACCACGCCAACATTTTCTTGCTCATTGCCGGCTCCTACACGCCGTTCACGCTGATCCTGCTCCGCGGCAGCGACCGCGTGAGCCTGTTGTGCATCGCCTGGGGCGGCGCGTTGCTGGGCGTGTTCTTCAGAATTTTCTGGATCGACGCGCCGCGCTGGCTCTATGTGCCGATCTACGTCGGGCTCGGCTGGGCAGCGATCTTCTACGCCGGCGCGATCACCTCCGGTGGCACCGCGGTGCTGGTCCTAGTTGCTACCGGCGGGCTGCTCTACACGATCGGGGGGGTCGTCTACGGCCTCAAGCGACCCAACCCGGCGTTGCCGTGGTTCGGGTTCCACGAGGTCTTCCACTCCTTCACCGTCGCGGCGTTCATCTGTCACTACATCGCTGCCTCGATCGCGACCTATGCACTTCGCTGACAACCCGGCCGCAATGCCCTCCCAACACACAAAGGATCGTGGCTGATGTCATCGCCGACGCCGACTCCGGGCAGACCGCAAGGCCCTGAAGTCGAACCATCCGAAAATCCTGCCGCTGACAGCCCGGAGTACGGATTCCCTGCTGGCCTATGGCAGGCAGTAGAGCAGCATCGGCCTCCGCTTCCCTCGCCCCGGTCGTGGCGCAGCCCCCTACGAGGGCCGTGGTTGACCTCGGTCTTCGGTGCCGTGCTTCTCATCACGCTTCCGATCGTCATCGTCACCGGCCTGCTTTCCTACGCCGCCTACGGTCCCGCGCTCGGCCAGGCGATCCCCGGCGACGTGGGCTGGCTGCGTCTCCCGCACTTCGAATGGCCCACCCACCCGTCCTGGTTGTACCGGTTGACCCAGGGACTGCATGTCGTTCTGGGTTTGGTCCTGATCCCGGTGGTGCTGGCCAAGTTGTGGTCGGTGGTGCCGCGGTTGTTCACCTGGCCACCGTGGCGCTCGATCGCTCAGCTCCTCGAACGGATCTCGCTGCTGATGCTGGTCGGTGGCATCCTCTTCGAGATCGCCACCGGTGTCCTCAACATCCAGTACGACTACATCTTCGGGTTCAGCTTCTACACCGCCCACTCCTACGGAGCCTGGGTCTTCATCGCCGGCTTCGTCGTCCACGTCGCCCTGAAGCTGCCGCTGATGATCCGCTCGCTCCGATCGCGCTCCATCCGCGCCGAGCTCCGCACCAGCCTGGCCGAAACGCGCCCCGAGGTCCCCGACCCGGATGGCGAAAGTCTTGTTGCTGTCGCCCCAGCAGAGCCCACCATGAGCCGACGCGGCGCACTGGCACTGGTCGGGGGAGGAGCTGTGGCCGTGTTCGTCCTGACCGCCGGCCAGACCATCGGCGGCATCACCCGCCCACTCGCACTCCTCCTGCCACGCGGACGCGACAACGGCGACGGTCCCAACGACTTCCCTGTCAACCGCACCGCCGCAGCCGCGAACATCGACCCCTCGACCACCGGGGCCACCTGGCAGCTAACGCTCGTCGGTCCAGGGCTCAAGGTCATCCTCGACCGCGCAGACCTCGACGCCATGCCCCAACACACCGCTGAGCTCCCCATCGCCTGCGTCGAAGGCTGGTCGACCACCCAGACCTGGACCGGAGTACGCCTGCGCGACCTGGCCGAGCTGGCCCGTGTCCCTGAACCGGCATTCGCGACGGTCGCCTCGCTCGAGCAGAACGGATTCTTCAACAAGGCCGCCCTGCAGTCCAACCAAGTGCTCGACCCCGACTCGCTGCTGGCGCTGCAGGTCAACGGGACCGACCTCTCCCCCGACCACGGCTACCCCGCGCGGATCATCGTTCCGGCCATGCCCGGGGTCCACAACACCAAGTGGGTCCGCCAGATCACTTTTGAGGAGAACTGAAGTGTCTTTCGACCCAACTATCGACCCGGGCACTGATACGACGGCTGCTCGAGCTACCGATCGCCCTGGCCGAGGTTCATGGTTCCGCACGGCCTACGGAGCCGGGCCCCAGCATCTGCTGGGCATGCTGGCCGCACTGGCCCTGGTGACCTACACCGTCAGCGTCCTCGGCCCGTCCGCGCTATGGGATCCCGAGGTGTGGTGGCAGTCGATCCTGGTCTGGTTCCTCGGCGCCATCATCGCCCACGACCTGGTCCTGTTCCCGCTCTACGCGCTGGCGGACCGACTCACCCAGCGCGGCCTACTAAACCGGTCCGCGTCGGAGACCACGTCGCAGCCATGGCGCGGGGTTCCGGCACTCAACTACATCCGGATTCCCGCGATTGCGGTGGGGTTGTTGTTTCTGCTGTTCTTCCCCGGGATCCTCCAGCAAGGCGCCGGCTCTTATCTGGCCGCCACCGGTCAGACTCAGGACCCCTTCCTCGAGCGATGGTTGCTGCTGTCCGCGGTCATCGTGGTACTCAGTGCAGCGACCTACGGTGCTCGAGTTTTCTCCGCCTCAAGGGCGAAGACGCCATCAGCGCCCCCACCGGAGACCTGACCGGGGGTCTCAGCCGCGCAGTTGGGCTGACAACGGACAGTCGAAGGGATCACGAGCGCGCAGTCCGACATTGTTGAGGTAGTCGACCACGATGCCGTAGGACTCGAATAGTCCTACCTCCATGTAGTCGACCCCTTCGCGCTCGCAGTGCGCTCGAACGAGCGGACGCGCCTTCTTGAGATTGCAGCGCGGCATGTTGGGGAACAGGTGGTGCTCGATCTGATAGTTCAGCCCACCCATGGCCCAGTCCAGAATCGGATTGCCGCGCACGTTGCGCGACACCATGACCTGGCGTCGTAGGAAGTCCAATTTCATCTCCGGTGGCACCAGAGGCATGCCCTTGTGGGCGGGAGCGAAGGATGCCCCGAGACAGAACCCGAAGACCGCCATCTGGACGGCGAAGAATGCCACCGCCTTGCCCGGTGGCAGGAACGCCACCAGGATCACGATGTACGTCGACAAGCGGGCGACGACGAGCGTCAACTCCAGTCGACGCCAGGGCCTGGGCGAGGACTTGTCACGAGCTGCGCGGATGCTCTCGGCATGGAGGTTCAGACCCTCCAACGTCAAGAGCGGGAAGAACAGCCAACCCTGGCGCTTGACGAACCATCCGGCGAAGCCGCTCGTTCGCTGGGCCACGATGCCGGGAGTGAATGCGATCGCGCCAGCGGCGATGTCCGGGTCGTAACCCTCACGATTGGGCGCCTGGTGGTGGGCGTTGTGCTTGCCGCGCCACCAGGCGAAGCTCAACCCCGCAAAGGCACCCGCCAAGATCCGCGCAGTCCAGGTGTTCCACGCCGCCGACCCGAACATCTGCCGATGAGCTGCATCGTGACCGAGGAACCCGAACTGGGTGACGATCACCCCAAGCGCCGCTGCGAGGACGAGCTGGAACCACGAATCGCCCAACAAGAAGAACGCAGCCCAGATGCCGAAGAAGGCCGCAACGTGCACGCCGATCTGTACCCAGTAATACCCCTGACGACGCTCCAACAGACCCGCAGTCTTCACTTCGCTCACCAAGTCAGTGAACCGGCTGGTGTAGTCGACAGCGCGCCCGCCGACGGGGCCCGTCACCGGGCAGCTCTCTGGCGCATGAAACTGGAGGAACGGTGATACCGACGATTGGACATAGGACTCCACTGGTGAATGGTGCAGATGACCGGGTCCGGAGTTGAGTCCACGGGCGTGGTGTACGACGGGCCCGTTGTGAGCGTGGCGTCCTGACACAGC
>JBBSKS010000182.1:0-4987 GCA_038256095.1 Actinomycetales bacterium
CCGCACCGCAGGCTGCGACGGCCGTGCCCGCCGCAGTGACGCAGAGCGCTGCTGCTGGCCTGGCGGCTACCTCCGTCACCACCCGTGTTCTGCCCACGCACAGCTACACCACCTACCGCCAGGGTGCGCGTGGCGGCTCGACCAAGGCCATCCAGCGCAAGGTCGGCGCCTACGCCGACGGCGTGTTCGGTCCCAAGACCGCCGCGAAGGTCCGCTCGTGGCAGCGCGGCCACCGCTTGTATGCCGATGGCATTGTGGGCCCGAAAACGGCCCGCGCCATGGGCATCTCATTGAGCTCGAAGAAGTCGTCCTCGCGTGGTTCCTTCTCAGCCTCGCGTAGCAGCGGACGTTCGACCTCCGGGGTGATCAACACCGCCAAGCAGTACACCGGCATCCGGTACGTCTGGGCCGGTAGCACGCCCTCCAGTGGTTTCGACTGCTCCGGCTTCGTGACCTATGTCTTCAAAAAGCACGGCGTCAGCCTTCCCCGCACCGCCGCGCAGATCCAGCGTGCCTCGACGCGGACTTCGAGCCCGCGCCCCGGAGACCTCGTCTTCCACGGCTACCCGGCCACCCACGTTGGCATCTACGCCGGGAACGGCAACATGTACGACTCGGGCCGCTCAACCCGGGGCACCTCGTTTCGAAAGATCTTCCCCGGCAAAGTGAGCTACGGACGCGTCGGCTGAATGGTCCACTGACGAAGAAGCCGAGGTGGCACCTGCCATCTCGGCTTCTTTGTGTCTATGGCCAGTTTTGGCGATGGAGTTGCTCGTAAGACGGCCCGCGTTTAGATTTCCAACTAACAGGAAAGAGATCTGATGACGATGTCCCGAACCCTTATATGCTCCCTCGCAGCCCTTACCTTGACCTTGGCCGCGTGCGACTCAGTCAGTGACGATGCCGGCCCCACGACGATCGACGCCGATGTCCTTGCGGACACCACTGGAGCTACAGACGGTGATGGGTCGAAGGCTACCGGCCCGGTTGGTGACACGGATAGTTCGACTGCCACCGGGGGGCCCGGCGACGCTGACCTGTCGACTGCGACCGGATTCGGCGATTCGGATCTAGCGACCAGCACCGGCCCCAGCGCCGGAGACCTGGCTTCTTCGACGGCCTCCGGTGACGGCGAGGCAGCCACAGGTTCGGCCGAGCCGGCGGCAGCGGCACCGACCGAGGCGCCCGACGACACCGACCTGGCGGAACCCTCGCTCAATCCCGCCGAGGCTAAGGCCGACTCCCCAGACGGTCTGCTCGCCACCACGGTGAGCGTGGGGGTCTACCCCGACTACGACCGTGTGGTCTTCACCCTCGAAGGCGACGGGGCGCCCGGGTACAGCATCAGGTATGCCGACGAGGCCGTTGAAGACGGCAGCGGCACCAACCTAGAGGTCGACGGGGACGCGGTGCTCCAGGTGAACATCACCGGGACGCGCTACGCCAATGAGGGGGAGACCTACGAGGGCGGCCCCGGAACCTTCTCGCCCGATGGCACCGAAGAGGTTGAGCAGGTGCGGCTTCTGAGCACCTTCGAAGGCCAGACGCAGGCCTTCATCGGCATTGACAACGCGGACACGCCGTTCCGGGTCTTCACGTTGAGCGAGCCATCGCGACTAGTGATCGACGTGGTGCACCAGTAGTAGCACGCAGCACATACGCATAAGGTCGCCCACGTTCAGTCAACGCGTGGGCGACCTTGTGCGTCGGCAGACTAGGCGTTGGGGTTGACCACCACGCGCCCACGCGTCTGGCCCGCCATGATCTCGGCTCCGTGGTCGAGCACGTCGCTCATTGTGACGACCTGCGTGAGGTCCTCTAGTAGCGACATCGGCAGGTCGGTGGCCAGCCTCGCCCAAGCCCGCTCCCGCACGGCGGTGGAGGCTTGCACGGAATCGATGCCCTGCAGGCGCACGCCGCGCAAGATGAAGGGCATCACCGTGCTCGGTAGGTCCACTCCGCCAGCCAGACCACAAGCCGTCACAACCCCGTTGTACTTGGTTTGGGCAATGACCTTAGCGAGCATCGTGGAGCCGACAGTGTCCACGGCGCCGGCCCAGGTTTCGGTCTCTAAGGGCTTCGGGGAGCTGGTCATCTCATCGCGAGATAGGAAGGCTGAGGCGCCGAGCGCGCTGAGGTAGTCGTGCTGCTCCGGACGACCGGTGACCGCCGTGACGGCATACCCCAGATGGGCGAGGATCGCGGTGGCGACGCTGCCGACACCGCCCGCTGCACCGGTCACCACGACGGGGCCCGCATCGGGCGTAACGCCACCGTCTTCGAGGCCCATCACGCACAACATTGCGGTCAGTCCCGCGGTGCCGATGCCCATCGCCTGGACCGCGCTCATGGCCTCTGGTCGTCTGACGAGCCACTGTGCGCGCACGCGCTGACGCTGGGTGTATCCACCCCAATAGCGCTCTCCGACAGACCAACCCGTGAGGATGACCGCATCCCCTGGTGCGAAGTCATCCGACTCGCTCGAGACCACGGTGCCGGTGAGGTCGATGCCCGGGATCATCGGGAAAGAGCGAATGATCCGGCCCTTCCCGGTGAGCGCCATGCCGTCCTTGTAGTTCAACGACGAGTAATCCACGTCGACGAGTACGTCGCCCTCGGGCAGGTCGGCGTCGGTGAGTTGCTCGATGGTGGCACTCTGGCCGTCGTCGGTCGATCGTATGACGAGGGCGCTGAAGGTGTCGCTCATGGTGTGCTCCTTAGTGCGTGGGGGATGACGAGGGCGTCGAGGGCCATGCACCCGTTGTCGGTGACCGACAGCGGGTTGACGTCGAGCTCAGCGATCAGGTCGCCAAGGTCTGCGGCCAGGTTGGACAGGGCTACCAGAGCGGCGACCACTGAGGGGGTATCGACCGCTTGTCGGCCGCGGACTCCGTCGAGGATGGGTTTAATCGCCAGCTTGTTGATCATGGCGCTGGCGATGGGAGCATCAATGGGCACTAATCCCAACTGCCGGTCGCCGAGCACCTCGATAAAGAGACCGCCACCGGCGACCAGCACCATCGAGCCGAACTGAGGGTCAGAGACCAGGCCAAGGGCCATCTCGACCCCTGGCAACACCATGGGAGCAACGAGAACCTCCGGGCCCAGACGGGCGGCCAAGTCGGCATAAACCTCGCTGACCTCATCAGCGTCGGCGAGGTTGAGGACCACGCCGCCGGACTCCGACTTATGCAAGATGCCGGGCGCTGCCGTTTTCAGCACGACAGGAAAACCCAGCTCGTTGGCGGCAGCCAGAGCGCCATCTGCGCTGGAGACCACTCTGTGCGGCATAACAGGCACGCCGTAGTCGCCCAGCAGGCTCAAGCCTTCGCTCTCGGTGAGAGCGAGCGGTTCGCTGAGCCGCGTGCGCCAGCGATCGGTGACCTCCGTTGATGCCGCAGTAGGTGCGGCGATCGTGCTCCGCCGGGTGAAGTCTCGATAGGCGAGCGCATGTTTGACGGCGAGCAACCCGGCCACGGTGCCGTCGAGCACGGGCACACCCATATTCGTCATCCGCTTGGCCAGGTCTTGCGACTCGGTGCCGATGTGGTTCGTCAGCATGGCCACGGGTTTGCCGGTGCGTCGGTGCACGCGTCGGCAGATCCGAGCGAAGGACTCGTGCAGGTAGAAGCCCGAGCTGAGGTCGGCGACGAAGACGCCCATGGCCGTGTCCGGATCGTCCATTAGCGCCTGCCAGCAGCGCTCGAAGATGGTTTGGTAGTCGTGACCGGTGCCCCAGGCGTCGAGTGGGTTGATCGGCTCGAGCCCGTGATCGAGGTGGTCCACCAGCACCTGTGTGGTTTCGTCGTTGATCTTCGCGAAGGGCACGCCTACGTCGTCGGCAATGTCGATCATCAATTCGCGCTCGCCACCGGAGTCGAAGATCGCGGCTAGCCCGCCCTTGGCCGGACGGCGCGGGTTGGACAGCAACTGGGTCGTCGAGGCAAGCTCGTCGAGGGATTTTACGGACAACACGCCATACCGCTCAAAGAGCGTTTGGTATGCCGCGTCGTCGCCGGCAATGGCGCCGGAGTGGCTCAGCGCGAGGTGGGCGGCTTCGGGGGTGCGGCCGGCTTTGAGGGCAATGACGGGAATGTCTCGCTCGGCCGCCTTGCGCAGGGCTGCAACGAAGCCGGCCGGGTTGCGGACGGTCTCGATGAATAGCGCAATAGCGGTCGTGCTCTCTTGCTCTAGCGCGTAATCCATGTAGTCCGACGTGGTCGTCACTAGCTCTTGGCCAGGGGAGATGGCCAGGTTGAAGCGCAACTTCTGGTCGTTCCACAACAAAGCCGTCAGCACTGAACCGGACTGGGCGATGAAGGTGACGCCACCCTCGGTCAGCTCGTAGGGGCGGTGGAAGGGCAGCGTGCGAAACCATCGCTCGACGTTGTAGAAGCCCATGCAGTTCCCACCCACGATAGGCAATTTGGCCGCGAGGGCCAGATCGCGGACGCGCTCGCGCAGGGGGTATGCCGGATCGTCGCCCGCCATTGACAGACTGCCGGGGATCACAAGACCACCGACCCCAAGGTCGATCGCGGTGCGGACCTGCTCCTCGATGCCGGCGTTGGCGACTCCCAGCACGGCGAGGTCCGGCACGCTCGGCAGATCGCGGAGGCTCGGGTAGCAGGGCAGACCCTCGACCTCGACATACTTCGGATTGACGGGGTAGATCGCGCCGGGGAAGCGCGCCACCTGAAGCTCCAAGATGACGTCGTTGCCCGGCACGTTGGGGATGGTCGAGGCGCCTAAAAGCGCGACCGATCGCGGTGCGAGCATGCGCTCCAGTCGGTGTGTGCTGCGCGGGGCAGCCGCGGGCCATGCTTCAACGGCCATGTGTCTCCTTCAAAAGTGGGGTGGCGTGTGCGGTGAGCGCGGCTTGGGCTAGGTCGCAGATGGCGCTGAGGTGGTCTACCTGGGCTTGGACAGTGACTCGTGCGGCCTGGGTGTCCCTTTCGGAAATAGCCTGCAGGAGTCGGCGCTGCAA
>JBBSKS010000183.1:0-4981 GCA_038256095.1 Actinomycetales bacterium
AGCGACCGGAGCCTGACCAGTCAGGCACAAAATCGGGATCGAGTCAGCCATCGCCGAATACAAGCCCGTGATCATGTCAGTACCCGCAGGCCCCGAAGTGCCCACACAAATACCAATATTGCCCGCCTTAGCGCGAGTAAAGCCCTCAGCCATATGCGAAGCCGCCTCAACATGACGAGCCAACACGTGCTTAATAACAGGGTTCTTACGCATAGCGCTATAAAAAGGATTAATCGCAGCACCAGGCAAGCCGAACGCCTGAGTAGCGCCCTCCTTCTGGAGAATCAGCACAGCAGCATCAGCAGTACGCATACGAGGCATGGCTTCTATCTTTCGTCAAGCGCGTGAACGCTAAGGGATCTGGAGACTGCAGGTGTATGCGGTGTGACCGCGAGTGGCGCGGACGAACTTAAGCGAGTTTGTCGGTGCGACCGGACAGGCGTTCCACGCCGCGCAACAGACCGGAGTGGTCCAACTGACCGTCACCATTGGCGCGAGCCGACGTCATCAACTGAGCGACCAGCGAGCCGAGCGGCACGACGACGCCGGCTTCGCGACTCGCCGAGGTGAAGATGCCCATGTCCTTGTGGTGCAGGTCGATCCGGAAGCCGGGGTCGAAGGAGCGGTTAAGCATGTTCTCTTTCTTCTGCTCCAGCACCTTGGAGCCGGCCAGACCGCCACCGAGCACCTCGAGGGCGGCATGCATGTCGACGCCGTAGGCCTCAAGGAAGACCACGGCCTCGGCGAGCGCTTGGATGTTGCTGGCCACGATCAACTGGTTGGCCGACTTGACCGTCTGCCCGGCGCCGCTGGGGCCCACGTGCACGATCGTCTTGCCGACGGCGTCAAAGACGTCCTTGGCCTCGGTGAAATCAGCAGCCTCACCACCGACCATGATCGACAACCCGGCGTTGACTGCGCCGGCCTGGCCACCCGAGACCGGGGCGTCCAACATCCGGAAGCCGCGCTCGACGGCCTGCTTGGCGAGGTCGGCAGCGACGTCGGGACGAATGCTGGAGAAGTCAATGATCAGCGATCCCGCTTTGGCGCTGTCGAAGACACCACCCTCATCGCCCAGCACACCGGCAACGTCGGGGCTGTCGGGCACCATGATGGCGATGATGTCGGCGTCCTTGACTGCGTCGGCGTACGACGAGGCGGCCCGGCCGCCTGCTTCTTCCAGCGCGGCATACGGGTCGGGGCTGCGGTTGAAGCCTGAGACCTGGTGACCGGCTTTGGCGAGGTGACCGGCCATGGGGCTGCCCATGATGCCGAGTCCGATGAATGCAATGGAAGTCATAGTGAGTCCTTAGTTTTGTATGCGGTAGGGAGGCGAGGAGTTCTAGGTCGAGAGCCAGCCGAAGGTGTCGGCAGTGGCCTTCGTCGGCTTGTATTCCAAGCCGATCCAGCCGTCGAAGCCGCCTTCTTGCAAAGCACTCATCTGGGCCTGCAGGGGCAGGTCGCCGGTGCCGGGCTCGCCGCGACCGGGGGCATCAGCAATCTGCACGTGGGCGATCCGGGCGATGTCATTTGCGATGACGGCGTCCACATCGTCACCGTTGACGGCCATATGAAAGAGATCCGCGAGGAGGCCAATATTGTCGCCAGCACCAGCCTGCTGCGCACGGTCGATCACGGCCAGGGCATCGGCGGCGGTCAGGAGGGGGTACTTCGCTGCGCCACTGACGGGCTCGATCAGCACGGTGCCGCCGATGGTGGCAGCCGCTGCGGCGGCCTTGACGAGGTTTGCCGTGGCGACCTCGTCCTGCAACTCGGGGTCGACGCCATCGATGCGGTTGCCGTAGAGCGCGTTGAAGGCTGTGCAGCCCAAGCGCTCGCCGATGGCGATGGTCGCGTCGATGTTGTCGACAAATTCGCCGCTGCGCTCGGGCCAGGAGAGCAGGCCTCGGTCGCCGCCGGGCATGTCGCCGGCGAAGAAGTTGAGGCCACTGAGTTGCACACCTGCGTCCTGGACTGCGTTGACGAAGGCGTTAACATCGGCGTCGTCCGGAACAGCCGTCGTGAACGGCCACCAAAACTCCACGGCGTCAAACCCAGCAGCCTTGGCGGCGGCGGGGCGCTCGAGCAGGGGCAGTTCGGTGAACATGATCGAGCAGTTCACGGTGTAGGGCAGGGTGTGGCTCATTCGGTTCATTCTCCTCGGTTAAGCGCGTGTGAGCGTGGAGCGTGGAGCGGCATACGAACGTGGCATTAGAGCGCAACAACCGTATCCCGCCGTCTTAGGTTGAACTCCGGATCAGCAGAATCCCGGAATGCCATGCCACGCGTTGCCAGCGTCGCTGGAGTCGTCGCGGACGACGTTAGCTTCGATCAGGCCGAACGGGCGGTCAGCGGCGTAGAAGACCTCGTTGTTGTTCTCGATACCGAAGGCCGAGAAGTCCACTAGGAAGTGGTGCTTGTTCGGCGCGGAGAACTTGATCTCGGCAATCTGTGGGAACTCCTCGAGCACCGACTTGCCCATCCCGAACAGCGTCTGCTGCAGAGCCAGGCTGTGGATCTCGGAGAAACGCTTGAGCATGAGCTCGAGCACCGCGTCGTAGGTGGCGTTGTAGTCGATCTCTTGGCCGCTTTCGTAGCGCCAGCGGGCCACCAGCGAGGTAGCCAGAACTCGGTCGGTCGTCTCCTGAAGCGTCGTGTACTTGTCCTTTAAGAAGCCCTTGAACTCCGAGCCGGTGGACTTCAGCACCACGAGGTCGCTGATTCCGGAAACCACGTGGACGACCTCGTCGTCGCCGCGACCGTCAAGGTTGACGACCGTGGTGCGGGTGCCGCCACCGGTCTGCGTGAACGCGTGGTCGTGGTCCTGGATGCGGGCCCAGGCATCTTCGCGTGCTTCGACGCGGGCACCGGTGGCGACCGGGGCGGCAGTCAAGAAGTGGCGCGCAAGGTCGGTGCAGAACTGCTCCGGGGAGTCAATGCCCTTTTCCTTCGCGAAGGCGAACGCGGTGTTCTTCTGCGTGTCGGTGGGCAGCACGTCGCTCTGGTCGCCGGTGTCGTGTGCGGCGGAGAAGTCTCCGCGGAGCGCGCTGCCCACGGTCAGGTCGCGGATCTCGTGACGGTCGGTGTCACGGTAGATGCGGACGACGTGTGTTCCGGCCTTGCCGTACTGGTTCGAACCCAATGAGATTGCCATGGTGACTCAACTTCCTAGGTAGGTGGACATCGCGAAGGGACTAAGAAGGACAGGAACGTGATAGTGCTGACTGGGGTCCTGCACCCGGAAAGTCAGTGCTACCTCGGGGAAAAACGTCGGCTGATCAGTTGCCTCGAAGTACGTGGCAGTGTCGAAGGTCAGTCGAAACGTCCCGGCCTCAATTTCGGCTGGGCCCAATTCGGGGATTCGTCCATCGTCATTGGTGACAGCTTCGGCCAACGTTTGAGCGCGACCCTGGCTGTCAACGGCCTCTAGGCGGACGGGAACGCCCCTGGCTGGCCTCCCTGCAGCTGTGTCCAGCACGTGGGTGGTGATTGCACTCACCATTGAGTCCTTTCACTAGGCGGAAGTTAACTTCTACTGTGTGGAAGTGTAGACCGGCCTCCACCGCCCGTCAACACCGTTTGGGCATGCCGCTTCACCGTAGAAGCCATTTCTACGGCTCGTTTGGCACTGACAGGGCCGTTCCGGAGCTAGAGACGCTCGACGGACTGGTCGAAGGCGGTCAATAACGCTGTGCCGGTGACGCTGCTTCGTGACGAAGGCACGTCCACCGGCACCGCGTTATTGGTGAGATTGAGCCTGACCCTTAGGTGAAGATGCTTGTTCCTCCGGGTCCGACCGCCAGGCCGACCACGATGAGCACAATCCCCCAGACAAGTTGCTTACGCAGAATCGCGAAAATTCCGGACACGACCAGGATCACCGCGATGATCCACAGGATGGTTGCCATGACACTCCTTAGCGTTGACGCACCGGCCGCATTTACGGCCCAAACAGAACGTATGCCGTGTGGCGCGCATCCGCATCCGCAACCGCAACCGCATACGTCAGGAAGTGGTCACACATACGAAGACAGCCCGTAACCCCCACCTGAGCCAGGCCGACCTAGCGTTGTAAAGAGCCTGTCTGGATACTGCGGGACATTCTGCGTCATTAGACTCCCCTGCACCACGGGCTTCGTTGGTTAGGCTAGGACGACAAACAACACCTACGGGAGCTCGCCGATGTGAGCTGAGAGGGCGGCTGGGGCCGCCGACCGTTGAACCTGTCCGGGTAATGCCGGCGTAGGGAGAATAAGACGGTATGTCCGACTACCAGACCGCGGCCAGCGCAGGATCCGCTGGCTCAACCGCCAAGCGGCGGGTCGCCCCTCATGGCGCCAAGCAGGCCATCCGGGGCGGCATATTCGGCAACTACGTCGATCAATTCGACATCTTCCTGCCCGTCATTGTGCTTGCCCCGCAGTCGCGCACATCTTCGGTTCCGACAACCTGATACGGAACTCCGGGTTAATCTTCACCGCTGCCCTGATCGCGCGCCCGATCGGGGCAGCGGTCTTCGGCCCCGTGGCCGAACGGGTCGGTCGCACCCCAACGACGAAAATCACGCTTATCCCGCCGACGAGCCGAGCACCCCAACGCGATGTGCCAGTGCGATCACACCATGCTCGACATCTTGGTCGTCGGCGCCGACGCCCAAGCCATCGCCGCCATCACCCGGGTCACCCGCGGCAAATCAACAGGAGGAAACCATGGGTCTTGTCTCGAGTTTTACCCGCCGCCTTGCCGGTGGCCGTCGCACCATTTCACCAGGCCCCACCTCGTCAGGGGTTGGCTCACCAACGAGAGGCGGAGGCGGCATTGGTCGGATCGTGGGCCGTCTGACCGGGCGGGGACGACGCCTCTGAACCGGTCCTGACCATTCTCCCCAACGTCACACTTGGGGGTAGTTCGCTAGGAGACCCCTGACTAGGAAAGCTCACAGGGTCAGGAAACTGTCGGGTCCATTTGATCATGGGCGAAT
>JBBSKS010000184.1:0-4976 GCA_038256095.1 Actinomycetales bacterium
CGCCGCTGCCAATCGCGGTGTAAGGCAAGAACACGCGCATGGGCATTCTGGCTACCCCGGCGGGGATAGATACGACGCTGCGGACCACGGGCACGCACCTGCCGGTTAAGACCGCCATCGGGCCGTATCGGCTAAACCACTGGGCGCCCTTGTCGATGTCGCTGGCCCGCAACAGCGGGACCCGGTCAGCGAACGAACGTAATCGTTGCTGTCCGGCCAACGCACCAACCGAGTACAAAACCACGGCGCCAAGGACCGAACCGAAAGTCGCAGCTAGCCAGGCCACCCACACCGACATCCGCCCAGCGCCTGCTACGTAACCCGCTACGGGAAGAATGATTTCGCTGGGTATTGGCGGAAAGAGGTTCTCTGCGGCAACCAGCACCCCCACGCCTAGGGGGCCCCACGCGGTGATCACCTCGACCGCCCACCCGGCTAACCCACCCAGCCCCGTCCCCGCAGCTTCGGTGACGTTGTCGGCGAACGTGAGGGCCTGCTCAGTCACGGTTTTGCCGGCCAGGCCGTAGAGCGCCCCCGCAGACATCACCACATGCCAACGTAACTCATGACCCGGGGTGGGTCGATCCCGAACCACAGGGCACCGAAACTGCGTATGCCTTGACGGGCACCGGCGACCGTTCCCGCGGGTTTCTTCATTCTGTTCTTTCGCTTCCTTATCCGTTGCCCTAGACGCGGGAAACGTGGCAAGAACCCCTCGTTGCCGGTGGCGACCAAGTCGGTCAGCAGTGCTCTCTTGGGCGCACCTTCGGTCGGCGCTGCGCGGGCTCATAAGGTCTGCTCCCAGCTGCGACTGTGGTCAACACATGGGGCCTCGCCGGGGGAACCGTGGTTTCGTGGGGGGCTTGTTGTCCACGCTCGCAGCTATCGGACGGGTGTTCTTCTCGCTGACCTTCCAGACCAGCAAGAACATGGCGATGGCCCAAGACGGGTAGCCCGTGAGCAGGACGACTACACAGCCTGAGATCAGCGCCGGCAACGCCGCTTGCGCCCACCGCCGACACCAAAAGTGCGCCCGCTCGTGAGCGGTCACCCACTGCACGAGAACGAACACCGCCCCGAGCGCAGCGGCCCAGGACGCCAACACGACCACGACCGGGAGCCACAAGCCAACCGCTCCGATCATGACCCGCACCTTCGCGCACGGGCCCGCGGCTGCTCGTGGCCTGGGACGGCCACCCGGGCCCGCAAGCCGTAGTGAACTCGGGGCCGGGTGTTCGCCCTGCCAGCGTTACGAGCGGCCCGAGCCCATACTCGCGCTGGTTTCACCGTCGTCGTCCCTACGGTTTTGGGTGTGCCCGTCGATGTGCGGCTCGTGCGAGAGCGGGCGGTCCCCGGTGGTGGGTGCGGCGCTGGGGTTGCCGGTTATCTTGCCCAACCCGGTCCGAAAATGTTGGGTACCCTTCCGGATGCGTTGGTCGTGTTTCGCGCCGGTCTTGTTGTTGGCCAGGTCACCGGCCTTGTCGATCCCGCGTTCGATACTGCCCTGATGAGTAGTCATCGCGGTCTTGGCTTGCCGGGCAACCCCGGAGAGTCGGTTTCTGAGTCCCATGATCGGTAAGTTCCTATTCTGCCCCCGGAACTTAACCCCAAAAGGAGGCTCCGGTCGGCGTGACCGGAGGTCTCTCCCAACCCTTAACAGGGCCCATTTCGCCGAACCGGTATGGACCGATCGTGTTGACGACGAAACGAAGTGGGATACTCCCCTCCGAACCATGATTAAACCACATCACTACTCACGAACACCACCCCGCAACACCTAGCGCACTCAAGGCCATCGAAACTGTTCGTTCGCGCTAGTGTCAAGAATTGTGAACGCCTTCGACATTGCCAGGATCGCGCTCGGCCTGGTGATCCTCGTAGGTGGCGGTGAGCTGCTCGTGCGCGGCGCGTCAGCCCTCGCGGCTCGGTGGGGGCTGAGCCCCCTGGTCGTGGGTTTGACGGTCGTCGCGGTCGGGACCTCAGCACCAGAGTTCGCGGTTACCGTCCAAGCCGTGCTGCGCGACGAAACCGACCTAGCGGTTGGCAACGTGGTCGGGTCCAACATCGTCAACGTTCTGCTCATCCTGGGCGTCGCCGCGCTGATCCTGCCCCTAGCGGTCAAACAACAACTCGTCCGCATCGACGTGCCCGTCATGATCGGGCTGTCCGTTGTGCTCCTGCTGTGCTCCCTCGACGGGCTCATCTCTACCACCGACGGGTTGTTACTCCTGGTGCTGTGGCTGGCTCACACCGCCGTGATCCTCGTCTTGAGCCGCCGCAAACCCACGGTTGCCCCGGCAGAAAACGGTCAACACGACGTTCCGGACCCCAGACAGCGCCATGACCCCAACAAACGCGCCGCTACTGACACGGCAGACCAAGGACCGGCCCCAGGGTTAGGCGTGACCGTGTCCGTGGCGCTCATCGCGGTCGGCATCGCCCTGCTCGTCGCTGGCGCCAACCTGCTCGTCACTGGCGCCGTGAACATCGCTACATCCCTAGGCTTGAGCGGGCTGGTCATTGGGCTTACCGTGGTCGCGGTCGGTACGTCGCTACCCGAACTCGTCACCTCCCTGGTTGCTGCGGTCCGCGGCGAACGAGACATCGCGATCGGCAACATCGTGGGCAGCAATATCGCGAACATCGGACTGGTCCTAGGTGGTCCCGCCCTCTTCGCCGGTGGCGGGATTCCCGTCGCGCCCGCTGCGCTAGCCCTCGACATACCCCTGATGGTTGCCGTCGCCTTCGTTGTGTTGCCCATCGTTTTCACCGGGTTCACCGTGCAACGCTGGGAAGGCGCGCTCTTCGTCGCGCTCTACCTCGCCTACGTGACCTACCTAGTCCTGAATGCCACCGGCCACCAGGGCCTGGCCGGGTTCACCCAAACTATGGTCTTCTTCGTCCTGCCCCTAGCCATAGTCGCTGTTATCACCACTGTCGTCTACGACCTACACCGCAGGGCGCGCAAGAGTGCCGCAGCACAACCCCACGAAGACTCCGCTTACCCGGGCGCGCCCTGATCGCCCGTAGCAAGGGGGTGACGCATCGCCGAAAACCAGGACGCGCCATTCGCCACCGCTCAACGGGGGCACACGTCGTTGAGGCAGGATTAGCGATCGGACCCGGTTGGGAATTGTCTACACCAGAGTTCCCATTGCCGCGAAGGTCATCACCGTGATGAACGCGGCGAGCACCCCGAGGAGCGCTCCAATAAAGGCCTTGTTCGGATTCGCCTCCAGGCCTTGATCGCCTCGGATGACACCAAGGATTCCTAGCCCGATCGCCATGAGTGCTGTCGGCACCGTGATGACGTCGCCGATGACGGGTACGAATGCAAACACCAGGGCCAGCACACCGCAGGTCAACGCGGCGTCGCCAACCCTGCCTGGAGACGGCTCGTCCTGGCCGCTACCACCACGTGCCACGGCATCTCCTTCGAGCCACATGTCCTTGGGATTCCTACGATAACGAGCGGCACAGGCCCCAGGCGCCAAAATGCGTAATTGCCCCCGTGGATCTTCACTCCTGTTTGGGGCCAATCGCATTGAGATAGTCCGAAACGCGCTCGCGCGACCATTCTTCGGACAGGGCGTCGGCAGTCTGTTGCGCGACGTCTTCCGGTGAACCGTCCGTTTCCGTCCAGGGGCTGCGCTTGAATCCGTCGAGATACGCGTCGCTGCCGATGTCGCCTAGTCGCATGGCGGCCTCGTCGATGGCCCCCTGCAGCCGGCCTGCCAACTGCACCTTTGCCACGTCGTCGCCTTCGCGGGCTACGACCATAGAGGGCAGATCGCGCCAGTAGGTCACCTGATATTCGGTCATTGCAGTCCCTTCACGCCATGAATGTCGAGTGAAGACTAGCGACGAAGTGGCGGGACCGATAGGGCCACTCTGCCGTCGACACACCCGGCCGGATCGGCGAACGCGTCGGCATACTTGACCCTGACACGGTGTCAGAGGGGAGAACAGTCATTGTGATATCCATTGGAGACTTTGCCCGGCTGGGCCAGGTGTCGGTGCGGATGCTTCGGCATTACGACCGCATCGGATTGTTGCTTCCTGCCGACATCGACCCTCACTCCGGCTACCGCTGGTATGGCGCCGCCCAGCTTGCCCGACTCAACCGGATCGTTGCGCTCAAGGACCTCGGCTTCACCTTGGAACAGGTGGGCTCGGCCCTGAGCAGCGGCATCGACCCGGAGGAGTTGCGGGGCATGTTGCGGCTGCGCCAAGCGGACTTGGCGGCCGAGGAATCGTTGGCCCGGGATCGCCTAAGCACGGTCGAGCATCGTCTCCTCCTCATCGAGAAGGAGCAAAATATGTCTGACACCGAGTACGTCGTGAAGTCCCTGCCCGCCCTGCGTGTGGCTGCCAAGAGGACCTCGGTCGACGCCCAACCCGACATCGCCGCGTTCGCGGGCGCCTCGTTCACCGAGCTCGCCGGCCAAGTCATGTCGGCGGGAGGTTCGCTGGATGTTGCCGTCGCCGAATACGACATGAGCGACAACGGCATCGGCGTGACCGTCGGGTATGCCGTCAGCTCACCGATCGCCGGAACGGAAACGGTCGATCTAGCCGCAGTCGATCAGGCGGTCTGCGCCGTGCACCTCGGCTCGATGGACGGCATCGGCGCTGCGTGGCAAGACTTGGCGCGCTGGGTCGATGGACAAGGGTGGAGCATGCAAGGCCCTGGCCGGGAAAACTACCTAGTGGCCTCGCCGGAGATCGACCAGGCGGAGTGGGTCACCGAGCTGCAACAACCGGTCACCAAGCCTCAGTGACCCTTTGGTAGGCATGAGGGTGATCTGGTTGCCGCCGGAGGGGCCTTGACGGCGAACTAGTAGTGACCGGGATGTACTTCGGGTCGAACTGTGACGACACCGGCGACCCACCGGATGGGCAAGGCACTCTCGGGTTGCCCGCCACCGACATCACGGTGATCGTCCGCCAGGGGGAGGACGAATGGGCCGTGGCCG
>JBBSKS010000185.1:0-4936 GCA_038256095.1 Actinomycetales bacterium
GGCCTCCTCGCCGCCCGGAAATCGCGCCGGGCGAGGGGGCGTCCGTGGCCAAGGTGGTCCTGCGAAGCGGCATCATCGCGTGCGTGATCGGGCTCAAATTGGTCAAAAACCCTCCGGAGCCGGTCGACTGAGCCGGGCGCTGCTCAGAGCCAGTCTCCTTGCTGATCCAGTTCGATGTGCCGCAACACTGAGAGGTCACCATGATGTCGTCCTCACGCCTCACTCATCAAGGGCCGATAGCAGATGGCGAGCCCTGACCGGTGACCAGAGAATGTGTGCATCTAGAAACCCCTCTACATGCACACATCTGTTTTCTGTGCTTCTGGGGTACACCGCAAAGGAACCCTTCAGATCCGATAAGCCATAGGAGCATCTAGGTTCCCGATACGACGAGATGCCCAGATCTGCATCGAGCTCTATTCACGACCGGTCTTAGGCACGCCCATGCCCCGTCATTACCGCCCCGCCAAGACCCGAGCCCGGCCCTGGAAAAAGGCGGGGCCGGGCTCGGACCGGGGTCAACGGGACCGGTGCCCCGGGGGGATGACTTTGACGATGGTCTCGTCGATCGACGATTCGCTGCCGTCGCTCACCTGCACCGCGACGGGGTAGCTGCCCGGTGGGCGGTTTGCACGGAACGTCGCCGTCGGGCCGGTGGCGTCGTCGAACTGGCCGTCAGCGTCGAGGTCCCACGCGTACGTGAGCTCGTCACCGTCGCTGTCGGAGGACTCTGACGCGTCGAGCACGATGCGGGCGCCGGGCTTGACGGTGTACGGGCCGCCCGCTTCGGCGACTGGAGCGCTGTTGCTGCTCAAAGTCAGGCCGACGATCACCGGGTCGTGGTCGCTCGACCGGTACGGGGTGGGCTCGTACAGCGGGAGGGCGGACGACTCGCGCTCGAATGCCGCCTCGCCAGGGTCGCGCAGAGTGTCGTTGTAGTCGAACAACGGCACCTCGTCAGCGTTGATCTTCCAGCCGCCAGCGCCGGTCACCTGCTCAGACAGCGACTCGGTAGCCAACGCGTGGTCGAGGTGGCCGAGTAGACCGTCGAAGACGTACCCGTAGGACTCCAGGCCCTCGAAGCGCTCCAGCAGGTCGACGTAACCGGACGACTCGAGCGTGGTGATCGGGCGCTCCATGGAGTAGGAGTTCAGGTCACCAATGATCAGAAAGTCCGGGTCACCGCTTTCGGTCGGGTCGGCGGCCAGGTAGTCCGCAAGAGCCGCGGCCGCCTGCGTGCGGGTGAGGTCGCAGTTGCCGGACCCGTCCTCGGGGGAGTCGTCCCCTTGCCCGCAGCCGGACCCTTTGCTCTTGAGGTGGTTCACCGCGATGGTGAACCGCTCATCCGTGGCGATTTCCTCAAAGGTCTGGATCAGGGCCGGGCGGTTGCGCCCATCGTCGAATCGGGCGTCGTCCTCCTCGGTGAGCAGGTCGAAGTCGCCTATCGGTGCCACCGTCGCCGCCTTGTACAAGAAGGCCTGCTTGATGGCGTCGGTGCCGATGAAGCCCGTCTCGATGTAGTTGTACGTACCCGGCGCCGTGGCGGCGTTGAGCGCGTCGACGATCTGCTGGGTGGCCAAACCCTCGTCGTTCTGGATCTCGATCAACCCGAAGACGTCGGCGTCGATCGCCTCCAGCGCGGCCACGATCTTGGCGAGCTGACGCTGCCGCTCTTGCTCGGAGTCGGCGCCGCGGCAGTCCGCGGTGCCGCTCGGGCCGCACGTCCCCGTCCTGTTTGAGGGGGTTGTGTCCACCGTGGCGAAGTAGTTCAACACGTTGAAGCTTGCCACTTGCAGCCTGCCTTGGGCCGACATTGGCGTGGCCGGTCGCGGGTTGGCGGGCTCGAAGGTGTACTCCATGCCGGGCACTGGACGAAGTTTCCAGGCGCTGAAGGAGTACTCCATGACACCGGTAAGGCCGGTGATCGTGTCACCGCCGCGCACGTAGTTGTCCGTGCTAAATCCCGGTGTGGGGTAGTAGTAGGGCTCGTTGTCCAGCGGACCGCTGGTTGAGTCGTTCTGGTCGTTGCTGTCATCGTCCAGGATGATTCGGCGCGTCGCCAGGTCGGCCAGGAACGCTTCGTAACCCTCCACGGTCGGCGTGTTCGTCTGCGTGTACTGGTACTCGCGCTCCTCCGCGGTGAGGACGATCTCGCCGAACCGGGCGAGCGCAAAGTACTCACTGACCGCGAGGGTGGTTGAGATGGTCGTGATCATGCCCTCGACGCTCTCGAAGGTGGCGGGGTCCTCGGTGGAGGAGCTCTCCGGCAGCGTCACCATCGCGGCGCTGGGCATCGGAGTATCGGAGGCCAGCACGCTGACGGACCCGGTGGTAGCGATCTGGGTGTTGTCGAAGAACTCGTCGGCGGTGCCGACTACCTGCACCAGGTCACCCGCGGCCAGGCCGGTGGGGCAGGTGGAGTCGCAGAAGACGAAGACACCCTCGGACGTCGCCGGGTCCCCATCGGCATCCGCGTCTTCCTCCTGCACGTAGAAACCGGACAGCACGTCGTTGGTGGTGATGAGCGACGTGACGACCGCCTCGACCTGGACCTCCTGGCCTTCCAGTGGTGAGGCGGTACCCGAGCCCTGGACGCTGGAGATGAGGACCGTTTCGAGCGGCTCGGAAATCGTTACCGCTACTGTGCAGACGGCCTGCGCGTCGTCGTCCGAGGTGGCTGTGATCTCCACCTGGTACGTGCCCGCCGCGGTTGTACCGGCCACCGTGAGGGTCGCGATCGCGGCCACTCCCTCGTCGGTGGGGGCGCTCGACCCCTCGAGCGTGATCCCGTCCACCGCGTCCGACGTGATGACCAGGGCGTCGATGCCGCTGTCGGTGTCGGTGGCCGACACCGGCGACCTGGCCCCCTCACCGGTGGTCGCTTCGACGCTGGGCTCGCAGTCCACCGACGGCGGCAGCGGGTCCCCCGACGTTAGGAACAACTGGTCGTTGTTCGCTTCACCGGGCGTCTGAGTGGCAGGTGAGGCCCACGTAAAGTCGCCGTACGAGTCGCCCGTCCCAGTGAGCTGCAGGGATAGCCCGGCGAGGTCGTTGCCGCTCTCGGAGACCCCGATGTCCGTGCTCTCGCCAGCGGCTGTGGTGAAGACGCCCTCGTAGGACAGGAACTGCACGACGTCACCCGAGGCATCGAGCAAAGCGACACCGTCCGGGGCGCCGTTCTGGATGCCGTTGGAGGGGTAGTTGATCGACGCGAACCCGAAGCCGGTGCCTGTGTCATCCCCCAGCGTGCCTGACAGCGGGTCGCTATCGTACTGAGCGTTAGTGCTCCCGTTGTAGAGGACGACCGACCAGCCGGTGAGGTCAGTCCCCGCCGGCCCGGCGACTTCGATGAACTCACCGGTGTCGGTGCTGGCGTTGTCGTAGTGCAACTCATTGATGAACACCGATGAGTCCGGTGCAACGGCTGCAGCTGAGGGAGTGAAGACGAGGAGGCTGGCTAGCATGGCCAGCGGCGTAGCGGCCGCGACGGCCGCCTTCCCCTGGACACGCACTGATAAGCGGGACGGTGTGCGTTGATCGGTCACGAGGAACCTCCAGATCGGGACGTGAGACCCCCGAACGGTAGGCTAAGCCAGCGAACCGTGGTTATCGCAGGGTAGTCCGCCGAGTGAACTTCAGGGGCTCTTCAGAGTTGAGTGTGGGGTCATGGTGCGTGTCGCTCATCACGCTGCCCACGTCACACAGGCCTCAGGAACATGAGTGGCGTAGAAGAGCATCGAACTGGATGGCGTCAACAGTGGCCACCCGGTCTGCGCATCGGCGATGCGGACCAGGAAGTGCCGGTCGATGGTGAGCTTTACCCGTGGCTCGAGCGGACCGCACTTCGAAGCCGATCTCTGTGACGGCCGCGGCGACCGTGCCCTATCTACCAATGGCCAGGACGCCTCGTTGCACCGCCTGGCTGATGAAACAGCGGCTCCTCAAAGACCCCACCGAACCCACCCTGCATATAGAGGAGGGCGCCCGGTCGCTGAAGTAGGGCGTCAGGCCCATTGCGGACTTCGCCTCGACCACCGGCATTTGCAAGGCCACCGGCCCAACGAGAACCCGACACCGTCCTTGATCGACATTCGTGGGGCAACCGCCGACCTCGCCCTCCTAAGCGCCCACACCACCCGTGTCCTGGTCGCCGAGGCACGCGAAAAGGACATGAACCCCGGCCACCTCGACGGGCTACGAGACTCGCTGAACGAAGCAGCGCTGGGATGGCGAGATGTCCACCAAGCGTGGCCGAACAAGGTCTTCGGCCCCAGCGCCGCAACCCGCGAGCAACACGACGCCAGCACAGCGCTACGCCATGCTCTAGACGGGTACACAAGGCCGGACGGGGCATGGCTGGAAGGGCCTGAACTCGTCGCACGCATCGGCCGTGCTTTGCCCGCCGTCTCGGCTGCGCTGCGAGAAGGAACACGATCGAGCTACGACATAGCTACGGTCTACCAACTCATGCCCCCGGCCCACGTCGACGCCGGACGCCTGTTCGCTCCGGCCCGCGCACTGTCAGGCTCTGTGAACCCGACCGAACGAGCATCGTTGTCCGACGACGAGCGAACACGCCTCGATGCTCGCAAGAAGGGTGGCTGGGTGCCGTTAGCGACCAGTGACCTGCTCTCAGTCATTGAAGCGCTCGATGAGCAAACGAAACGCACCTGGACGGCCCGCGCCACCGTCCGCAGATCGATGCACCCCCCAACCTCAGCCGCCCCCGTACGATCACCGGCCCAGATCGGCAGCGCGGGTTTGGCTCACGAGCGAAAGCATGTCCAACCGCCGACAGCGAGCGGGCACGGTCCACACCGGTAAATCCTTGTGGCGCCAGAGCGCTCAACGATGGATGGGATCCGCGACCGTGGGCGCTGGCCATTCTGGACGCCGTTACGCGGCGATAAGGCGCGGGCTCTTTGCGCCGACCCGA
>JBBSKS010000186.1:0-4890 GCA_038256095.1 Actinomycetales bacterium
AGAGGGCGAGAGCTCGGATAGCGACCTTGTCGGCATCGCCACTCGCCTGCGACCCACCGGTCTGCGCACCACGGTGAGCATCGCGCTGGGGCCCGACCCTCGGCATACCGATGGGGGTCCCGTGATTGAGGCCGACCTTGCCCACGGCACCAAGGTTGCCGTTGGTCAACGGGTCGCGGTCACTCTGTCCGAGTCCGGGGTGTGGGCCGTGCCTGCCCCCTGGCCAGCGGCAGATCAGGCCGTGACATATTCGTCCCTATGACTTCGGCGGCGATCAGTACCACCGACCTGACGAAGCACTACGGGGACTTCGTCGCACTACGCGCCTTGAATCTCGAGGTGCACACGGGTGAGATTTTCGGCTTCTTGGGGCCTAACGGGGCGGGGAAGTCGACGGCCATCAAAGCGCTGCTCGACCAGCTTCGGCCCACCGCCGGGCGCGCCACAATCTTGGGGCTGGACGCCCACGCTGACAGCGCGAACATCCGGGCTCGGATCGGCTACGTGCCGGGCGACTTGGCGCTGTATCCGCGACTGACGGGCCGCCAGACCCTCGATTACTTCGCCAAACTGCGCGGCGGCGTCGACCAAACCTACGTGGCCGATCTAGCGAAGCGTTTCGATGCCGACTTGTCCAAAAAAGTCGGTGAATACTCCACCGGGAACCGGCAAAAGATCGGGCTCATCCAAGCCTTCATGCACAAGCCCGAGCTGCTGATCTTGGACGAGCCCAACTCTGGGCTCGATCCGCTATTGCAGCAGGTCTTCCACGAGCTACTCGACGAAGTCCGCGACGAAGGGCGGACCGTCTTTTTGTCCTCCCACACGTTGTCGGAGGTGGAACGCGTCGCCGACCGGGTGGGCATCATCCGAGCAGGCTCGCTGATCGTGGTGGAGCGCATAGACGAGCTCAAGCGCAAAGCCATCCGGCACGTCGACTTCCAGTTCGCATCCCCGATTGAGGCAGGCGTCTTCGCAGGAGTGCAGGCCGTCCGTGACGTGCAGATAGAAGGACACAGCGCCCGCGTGACGTTCGAAGGCGACGTCAACGCCCTCCTCGAGGCGGTAGTGCGCGCAGGAGCCCACGTCGTCGCGCTTACCAGCCGTGAGTCCGATCTCGAGGAGATCTTTCTGACCTACTACCGCGACGACGTGGACGCCTGAAATGTCGGTAGATCTATGGCGCAAAGACACCGCCGACCGCTTCCCGTTGGCGATCGCAGTGGGCGCAATCCTCATCGTCTTCTCAGCGGTGGCTTTCGCGATCTACTCCCCAGTGGCTTCCTCGTTGGACGCCATCGCGTCAACCTTTCCAGAAGAGATCCTGTCGATCGTCGGCGAGGTCGGACCAGGTGGGTATGTCGTCAGTGAGCTGTTCAACGTGCTTGGGCCACTGTTCCTGGTGGCCTTTGCGCTGATCCTGGGCTCCACGTTGGTGGCCGGCGAAGAAGAGGACGGCACGATGAGCCTGCTTTTGGCGCACCCGGTCACTCGGTGGCGCGTGATCGCGGCCAAGTGCGCCACGCTGCTGTCGATGGTGCTAGTCGCTACGGCGCTGTTCTGGATCGGGGTTACCCTCAGCGCGGCATACCAAGAGGTTGATCTTGATCAAGGCGGAATCGCCGCGACGTGCTTGCATCTCTTGACGCTCGCGGCCTGCTTTGGCCTCATCGCGCTAGCGGCAGGGGCTGCAACCGGCCGACCAGGCGTTGCCGGAGCGATCTCGGGCACGATCGCCGCGCTGTCCTATCTAGCGGCGAGCATGTTGCCGCTGGCTGGTTTGGAACGATTGGCCCAGTTCAGCCCCTGGTACTACTACAACGGCAGCGAGCCCCTGGTGAACGGTCTCAACCCCGCGCACCTCGCCGTTTTGCTGTCCCTGGCCATGCTGTCTGCCGTCGTTGCGGTCCTCACCTTTTCGCGTCGCGATCTGAGGGGCTAGGTCGTGGCGATCTGGTGGGTCTACCTCAAGGAAGTGCGCGATCGGCTGGTGCTCGTCAGCGTTGCCGGTGGCGTGCTGATTCTGTTGTGCTTGATAGCAGGTGTGCTCTGGGAGCCACTGCAGGTGCAGTTTGCGGCCGTGCGCGACCTGATGCCGCCCGGCATTCTCGCGATGATCCCCGGCGGCGATATGTCGAACTCGGCGGGGTGGATCAACGCCCAAGTACTCTCGCTGAGCGCCCCAGGCGGGCTGACCTTGGTGGCCATCATCTCGGCGCTGCGAGGGAGTGTGCACGAAGAGGACCGCGGGACGCTTGCGCTGCTGTTGGGCAGTGGCATCGGGCGCATCCCTTTCGCCACGGCCAAGGCGCTGGCGATGATGACCCACGTGGCAATGGCCGCGCTGCTGCTGGGGCTGGGTCTGGCCGCGTCCAATGCCATCTGGTCGCTGGGTCTGACCCCGTGGAACCTGGTCGCCTCCAGCGTGCACGCGATGGTGCTGGCCTGGTTCTTCGGCATAGCCACGCTCACCCTGGCGCTCGTCACGGGCAAATCGAGGTTGAGCGCACTGAGCAGTGTGGCGCTGGCTGCCGCCGCCTTCCTGGTGGCGACGTTCTTCCCGCTCTCGGGCACCCTGTCGGGCTGGGAGCGGCTCAGCCCTTGGTTCTACTTCAGCGACGCCGACCCGCTCAACGCCGGGCTGACCTGGAGCTATCTCGGGCTGCTCGTGCTCGCGGCCCTGCCCTTGTATGTCGCGGCGTTGCGCGCGTTCTCTGAGCGAGATCTGCGCAACTAGCCGACAAACTCGTAGTGCCAAAACTCTGGCGTCCGGCCATACTAATTAGCCCACCACGGTCGATCGAAGCCGTACCTGGCGGCGAAACCGTTGACGTCACGCGCTTGCTGTGGCCTTGCCGTGGTTGGAACAGCCGAGGGTCGCTGCGCCCTACCCGAACCAACTTGTGTAGGAAACCTGGGTTTCGTAGGTTCGGTAGCACTCAGACCATTACAGGTCGTGACCAAAGCGCGATCTAAAAGCACTGTTTAATCCATACATCCCGGAGACTGCGGAGTACGACAGCAGGATGTGGTGGATGCTGTCGGCTGAAGGCATGTTGCACAGCGACGATGGCTTGGCTCGACCGTTGCGAGAAGAATACGAGACGTGAAACGTCGTCAGGTTGCCCATCGGGGTTTACAGGTGGGGCCGAGCTTGAACCATGAGCCTTCGACCACGCCTTTGACCATCCCGCCCGAGGGGATGTAGTGCACGTCGTAGCGGCTCGACGTGTTCTTACGACCGAAAACATCCGGGAAACGGGACTTGTCCTCGTAAGTCGTTCGCATGTAGCCATTCTGCGATGGTGAAGCCGTGGCGCGTTCGCCTACCGACAGCGTGCCCGCCTTGGTGGACGTTCTCGACGGGGAGCTCACGACCTTGACGTACGTGCTTGACCCGTAGAGGTAGCGCGTCTTGCCGCTGCTGGCGGTGAACGAGATCCAACCGTCCGACCGCTTTTTCCCGGTGATCTTGGTCCCGCGAACGTAACGAGCGACCTTCGTATTGCTCGCCGAGGGACCGGTTCGCACGTTGACACTGCTGGAGACGACCTCGTAGGTATTTGCGGGCGACATGGCGATGGCAACCGCGGGAGCGTAAGCGCCAACGGCGTTAAAAGGCTCAGCCGAAGCCGGGGCCGGAGGCGCTCACGCGCTAAGCGATAACGCCATCAACGAAGCGATTGCAGCGTGACGAATCATTGAAGAATCTCCTTAAAAGTTGGGCTGCGCTTCGGCGCATCATTATCGTGCGCACGCCTGGCAGCACTTAAAGTAACAGGTTTTGGAGATTTTACAATGATCCGTTTTTGATCATAACGACGTAATTGGTTTTCTCTTTGAATGACAGATCTGTGATTATCCACCAATGAGCATTTCACTCTTTAGCGACAGTCCGCGTCAGCGGTAGGCGCGGCACGGTCTAGGGCCCGATCATGCGCTCCGCTGTGCTCACCAGACGGTCGCGAGCACCTAAACGGGTCTCGCTGGACTTCTCGTCGTACTGATAGGTCACCAGATCCCTACACCAGAACTTCTTTACCTTCAGCGACCACCGTTGTTACCGAAGACTGACCTCAATGCGAATACTCTTACCTACTCTTTAAGCATTTCCCCTCGATCTGAGCGCCCAGAGGAAGTTACAGTCAACTGAGGAATGTGGCGTTTATTAGGGCGTCGAATCTGCAGGCGAAACTCTGGAGACATCGGAGCAAAAAGCGCCTCGGGTTTGCTTGCCACAACGTTTCGAACTGTCTACATTGGAGATCTATCATGCGTTTCTTTTTCCATCGCTTCATCGTGATGGGCTTGGGCATCACCTTCTTGTTGACTGGGGGGCTGGTAGCCACATCATCGGCTTACTCCGCCGACGCAGCTTTGCCCCGTCAATCAGGCACTGCCGAAGACACTATCGAGATGGTTCAGACTGAGAACGGGGGCGTGTGGACCGGGGAGGCCAGCAGCGGCGAGGGTGTCAACATTCTCGGAGTGACGTGGGAACCACTGTCGTCTCAAGACCTCGTGGGCGAAGCCCGTTTCCGCACTGGGTCCGATGGGTCATGGGGCAGCTGGAAGGACATGGTGGTCAGTTCGACCGACCAGTCGACCGGCACCGAGGGAGACCTGGTGATGAACGCGACAGGCCTTCAGGTCGAGGTCAAGGCCGAGGCGAGCAGCGTGACCCTTACCGTTTTGAACATCCCCGAACAGGGTTCGGACGAGGATGCCCTGGATCAACGCGTGGACGGCACGTTGATCACGCCGCTCAGCCAAGGGAAAGACGGGGCCCGCTCACTGGAGGCAGCGCCGGTAAAGGCCGTGGTCATCGGCACACGGGCTCAGTGGGGAGCAGATGAGTCGCTGCGCAAGTGGAGCCCCAACTACATGAAA
>JBBSKS010000187.1:0-4887 GCA_038256095.1 Actinomycetales bacterium
GCATCGGACACCTGGTCGCAGATCTCTTCGAGACGATCCTGCAGCGCTGTGGCCCCGCCATCGACCTCATAGAGTCCGCGCACCACGAAAGGTGCGAAGTCGGGGTGCTGACCCTCAAGATTCATGTGGCGCAACTGGGCCAATTCGTCGTTGTCGATGACCGGGAAGTTCAGCGACACCTGGCGGCAGTGCTCCGCAGACTCCGAGAGCAGGTTGCGCTCGGGGCCGGTTGACGTGCCCAGCGACGTGACGATCTCTTCGCGGATCGCGTCCAGGGGTGGGTTGGTGACTTGCGCGAAAGCCTCGGTGAAGTAGTCGAACAGCAACCGCGGCCGCTGGGACAACGCCGCAATGGGGGTGTCGGAGCCCATCGCGCCTAACGGCTCGATACCAGCCTGAGCCATAGGCGCCAGGAGGATCCGTAATTCTTCTTCGGTATACCCGAAGATTTGCTGGCGCCTGGTCACCGAAGCGTGCGTGTGTCGCACGTGTGCGCGAGTCGGGAGATCCGACATACGGACCATGTTCTCGTTCAACCACTGTTGGTAGGGAGCAGCGCCGGCCAACTCGGCCTTGAGCGCGCGGTCGTCGACGATCTCGCCCTTGGCGGTGTCCACCAGGAACATTCGGCCGGGCTCGACGCGTCCCTTCTTGACGACATGCTCGGCCGGGATGTCCAACACTCCGGACTCGCTCGACAACACGACAAGGCCGTCGTCGGTCACCCAATAGCGCGAGGGGCGCAGGCCGTTGCGGTCGAGCACGCCGCCGACCGCAGTGCCGTCAGTGAAGACCAGGTTCATCGGGCCGTCCCAAGGCTCCATAAACATGGAGTGGAACTCGTAGAAAGCCCGTAGTGACGGGTCCATCTCAGTGTTGTTTTCCCACGGCTCCGGCACCATCATCAACACCGAGTGCGGCAGCGAGCGCCCGCCCAGGTGGACCAGCTCGAGCACTTCGTCGAAGGTCGCCGAGTCGCTGGCGTCTGGGGTGCAGATGGGCAGCACGTCGTCCAGGCCACCGGGGAAGAGGTCGCTGGCCAAAATCGACTCGCGGGCCTGCATCCAGTTGCGGTTGCCCCGCACCGTGTTGATCTCGCCGTTGTGTGCGATCAGCCGGTAGGGGTGTGCCAAGGGCCATGAGGGGAAGGTGTTGGTGGAAAAGCGTGAGTGGACGATGGCCAGCGTCGAGGCATATCGCTCGTCGCGCAGGTCTGGGAAGTAGGCCGGCAACTGGTTGGTGGTGAGCATGCCCTTGTAGGTCATCGTGCGCGACGACAGTGACACCGGGTAGGTCGGGGTGTGCCGCTCGATCTTTTTGCGTGCCACCCAGGCGCGACGCTCCAACGGCAAACCTGACTCGCCATCGGGCCCTGCGACGAAGACCTGCTTCATCACCGGCATCACCGAGCTGGCCAGGGTGCCGAGCATGTCCGTTTCGACGGGCACGTCGCGCCAGGCCAGGACCGTGAGGTCAGCCTTGCGCAGATGGGACTCGACCTCGCGCTGAGCCTCAAGATTGTCTACGCCCGTGGTGTCGTCCGTGCGGGGCAAGAAGAAGATGCCAGCCGCGTACGCACCCTGCTCTGGGAGCTCAACGTCCAGGACGGAGCGGAAGAACGCGTCGGGAATCTGAGTGAGAATACCCGCACCATCACCGGAATCTGGCTCTGCGCCGACTGCTCCGCGGTGGTCCAAGTTGCGCAGCGCGGTGAGCGCGTGCGCAACGATGTCGTGACCTGGCGTGCCTCGCAGGGTGGCCACAAACGCGACACCACAAGCGTCATGCTCGTGCCGCCCGTCGTAGAGGCCCTGCGCATGGGGGGCAGCCGAGAAACGGGGCAAAACCGGCATAGAAGGTGTTTCGTTCATCTTCACCGCTAAGGGTCGTCGGGGTCGTGCAACTTTTGCAATCGATACGATCGGGACGACGTTGGCCCGAGGCGTGGTTGTTGATGATACCGATGGGGTCTGTCAGTGGCGGCATCTACCATTGCGGTGTGCCGTCGACTTCCCCCCTGCTCCGTGCCCAACACGACCGTTTGATCGTCCGCGGGGCGCGTGAGCACAATCTTCAAGACATCTCGGTCGATATCCCGCGCGACGCCCTGGTGGTCTTCACCGGTCTCTCCGGAAGCGGCAAATCGTCACTGGCGTTCGACACCATTTTCGCTGAGGGTCAGCGCAGGTATGTCGAGTCTCTGTCTGCATACGCCCGCCAGTTCTTGGGCCAGATGGACAAGCCCGACGTGGACTTCATCGAAGGATTGTCGCCCGCGGTCTCGATCGACCAAAAGTCGACCAACCGCAACCCGCGCTCGACGGTCGGCACCATCACGGAGGTCTACGACTATCTACGCCTGCTCTTTGCTCGAGTCGGGCGACCGCACTGCCCTACCTGTATGGAGCCGGTAGGGCGACAGACGCCACAGCAGATCGTGGACCGCCTCTTGGAGCTGCCACACGGCACCCGATTCCAGGTCCTGGCTCCCGTGGTCCGTGCTCGTAAGGGCGAGTTTGTCGATTTGTTCAGTGAGCTGCAAACCAAGGGGTATGCGAGAGCGCGGGTTGACGGAGAAACCATTCAGCTCGCCGAGCCACCCACCTTGGAGAAGCAGAAGAAGCACTCCATCGACGTGGTCATTGACCGCCTGGTTGCCAAAGGTGACGAGACCGGGGCCAAACGACGTCTGACCGACTCGGTGGAGACCGCGCTGAAGTTGGCGACTGGGATCGTGGTGATCGATTTCGTGGACTCCGACGGGTCCGCCGACGAGGGCAAGACCTGGCCGATGGGGGAGGCGCTGCCCTCGGAGCGACGTTTCTCCGAGAAGATGGCCTGCCCGAACGACCACCCGCTTTCGATGGACGAGATTGAGCCTCGGTCGTTCTCCTTCAACTCACCCTTCGGGGCCTGTTCGTCGTGCAGTGGCATCGGCGTGGAGTTGGAGGTCGACGCCGAGTTGGTGATTCATGATGAGGACGCCAGCATCCTCGGTGGCGCGATCACCCCGTGGTCCAACGCTCAAGGCATCAACGACTACTACTTGCGGGTGCTCGGCGGCCTTGGCGATGACATGAAGTTCGAGTTGGACTCGCCGTGGCGCTCACTGCCTGGGCGTGCGCGCGATGCGATCCTCTTTGGGTACAAGCACAAGGTCCACGTCAGCTATAAGAACCGCTTCGGACGCGAACGTTCGTATTCCACCGGTTTCGAAGGGGTCATTCCCTACATCAAGCGCAAGCACGCTGAGACTGAGTCCGATCACAGCCGTGAGCGCTACGAGGGCTACATGCGCGAGGTGCCCTGCCCGGTGTGCTCCGGCGCCCGGCTCAAGCCCGAGTCGCTTGCCGTCCTTGTCGGCGGGCGCAGCATCTCCGAGATCTGCGTCATGCCGATCGACCAATGCGCCGAGTTTTTAGACCGCATCGCCTTCACTGCACGCGAGGTTGCCATCGCCGAGCGCGTGATCAAGGAGATCTCCGCGCGGATGGGCTTCTTGCTCGATGTGGGCTTGGACTACCTCTCGCTCAGTCGCCCGGCAGGCACGTTGTCCGGTGGCGAGGCTCAACGAATCCGGTTGGCGACGCAGATCGGCTCCGGCCTCGTCGGCGTGTTGTACGTGCTGGACGAGCCATCCATCGGTCTGCATCAGCGCGACAACCATCGATTGATCGAGACCCTGACCCGTCTGCGGGACCTGGGCAATACCTTGATCGTCGTTGAGCACGACGAAGACACCATCGCCGCCGCGGACTGGGTGGTCGACATCGGGCCAGGCGCGGGGGAGCACGGGGGCAAGGTCGTGCACTCCGGTGATGTGGCCGGGTTGCTGGCCCACCCCACCTCGGTCACCGGTGCCTACCTCTCGGGGCGCCGGGTCATCGAAATGCCCGAGCAGCGGCGCGGCCAAGACGGTCGCTACATCAAGGTCATCGGTGCCCGCGAAAACAACCTCGACGGCGTGAGTGTCTCGATCCCGCTGGGCAACCTCGTCGGGGTGACCGGTGTGTCCGGCTCCGGCAAGTCGACCTTGATCAATGAGATCCTCTATAAGGTCATGGCCAACCAACTCAACGGTGCCCGCCAGGTTCCCGGTCGGCACCGTCGCGTCGAGGGCTTAGACCAACTCGACAAGGTCGTGCACGTCGACCAAGGTCCGATTGGACGCACCCCTCGCAGCAACCCAGCGACGTACACCGGCGTCTGGGACCACGTCCGCAAACTCTTCGCCGAGACCACCGAAGCCAAAGTCCGTGGTTACCTGCCGGGGCGGTTTTCGTTCAACGTCAAGGGCGGCCGCTGCGAGGCGTGCAGCGGTGACGGCACGCTGAAAATTGAAATGAACTTCTTGCCCGACGTCTACGTGCCGTGCGAGGTCTGTCACGGGGCTCGCTACAACCGAGAGACCCTCGAGGTCCACTTCAAGGGCCGCACCGTGGCCGACGTGTTGAACATGCCGATCGAAGAGGCCGCCGAGTTCTTTGCCGCCGTCCCGGCGATCTCCCGGCACTTGCGCACCCTGGTCGACGTGGGGTTGGGCTACGTCCGGCTCGGGCAATCTGCGCCCACGCTGTCCGGTGGTGAGGCCCAGCGTGTGAAGTTGGCCTCAGAACTGCAAAAACGCTCTACCGGGCGCACCGTGTATGTGCTCGACGAGCCGACCACCGGACTGCACTTCGAGGACATTCGCAAGTTGCTGGGTGTGCTTCAGGGCTTGGTCGACAAAGGCAACACCGTCATCGTCATCGAGCACAACCTCGATGTGATTAAGTCCGCCGACTGGCTGATCGACATGGGTCCCGGGGGCGGAGTCGGTGGGGGCAAGGTTGTTGCGGTAGGCACCCCCGAGCAGGTGGCACGCAGCGAAGCAAGTTATACCGGGAC
>JBBSKS010000188.1:0-4877 GCA_038256095.1 Actinomycetales bacterium
CGCCGCAGTCGGCCTCTGATCCTTGGGCCACTCCTCCACCGCTGGAATGGCTCCCGGGCGAGCCGCCGTTTCAAGGCTCCATTGGAGCCGGTGCGTCCTGCCCTCACGCAGGACGCCACCCGCAGCTCCCCGTAGAGAAGGTGAAGTTCGCCAACACGGAGTCCGGCGCCGAGCTGGCGGACCATGTCAGGCCGGGCGTCGCGACGACATGGGACTAAACCAGGCATCGACCGCATCCGCCTGCTCCGAAGACCGATCCCTTGTGACACACGCCCGACGCACGGGGATCAGCGTCTAGACGTGTGCCTGGGCGCGTTCCTCATGGGGACGTGGGTGGCTGCTTCGAGAGGGCCGATGCCGCGATACCGCCCTCAGGGGTGGTGGTGACATGGGACTTCATGTCCGGCGGGCGCTCAACTCTCGGTCGATCCTGCTGGTTTACAACGCGATCAGGCAAACGTGTAACTCAATTCGAGCGCGCCGCTCGCGAGAGGCAGTGCCGCGTTCAGATGCATACCCATATGCCCGGATGGCAGCGCCATATCTTCGAAGCGCCGCACGCCCGAACCGACCATGATCGGCAGCACAGTAAACGTCAAGGCATCGAGCAGTTCGTGCGCAAGCAGCCAGCGCACGAGTGTTGGGCTGCCTAGGACCAGTACCTCTTTGCCGAGTTCAGTACGTATCTGCACGAGCTTCTCCTCTAGGTCGCCGCCGAGCACCGTTGTTCCCGACCACCCGACCTCGGTCAGCGTGGTCGAGGCCACGTACTTCGGGACGGAATTCATGAACTGGACCGCAGGGGGAGTGGACCTCCTCATGCTCGGCATCACGATCGTCGGAAACCTAAATGAGCATCCTGAACAGGAGTTATGCGCCGGTCTGAATGTCGAGGGCGTGTGTCATGTGGGCAAGTCCCCCTCCTGGCACCGGTTGCGCCTCTGACCTGGGGAAATGTGGCCAGGTAGGGCTAAACCCGACACGAACCCCCACGCTTTTAGTACCGGTGCGTCGGTTAGGGGGAGCGCGGACCTCTCGGATGCCAAGAGAGCGTCTCGCGGCAGATGCGGACGTTCTTCGACGTGGGCACCGGGTCGGAATCCACGTCATACGCGCGGTATGACGCACTCTCGTAACGTCGGAAGCCGGCAGATGAGACTTGGACCCATGGTCTGCTGCTGGCGCATCGCGACCGGCGGATCAAAGCAGCCCGGTTTGGATGGCGTGCGACGCGGCGCCGGTGCGGGAGGTCTGGTTGAGCTTGGTGAGGATGTTTGCGACGTGCCGGTGCACCGTGTGCTCGCTGAGGACGAGCGCCGCCGCGATCTCTTGGTTGCTCATTCCCTGTGACACCAACCGCAGCACTTCGCGCTCCCGGGTCGAGAGTGGACCGACTGCTGGGCTGCCTGCGGCATCGGCGAGGCGCCGCGCACGCGCTAGATCCTCGCGTGCGGACAGTTCGGACAACACTTCTGTGGCGAGCGTGAGATGACGCCGGGCCGCGGGTTTGGCACCTGTCGCCAGAAGCGCCTGCGCGAGGGTAAGCCGGGTGTGGGCCTCATCGAAGCGCAGGCCCGCGTCGCTGAACCTTCGCACCGCTTCGGTCAGCAGGGGAACGGCAGCCTCTGGTGGCGCCAGTACCGCGTCAGCGGCCGATGCCGCGGCCATCAGTGAAGGGATGCCAGTCGACTCTGCCGTTTGGCGAAGTTCGGCCGCCAGCAGCCTCGCTGCATCCTCTTCGTCATTGGCGTGCGCGAGGACTACCGCGAGGTGGAGCACGTCGGCACGGAGTAGGCGGTTGTCCTTCGGCAGCCCTTCCAGGATGCCCCGGATCGCAGTCCAAGCAGCCGCGTACTCGCCGCTGGACAACTGGATCCGTGCGCGCCCCGCGATCGCGGACGGGTGAAACTCAGCCTGCGCGAAGAGCGCCTTCGCCTCGACGAAGCGACCCTGGCGACGCCGTAACTCTCCCAGCTGCACCACTGCCTCGAGCCGGGAGGTACGGCGCGTAGCCGAGAGCCGCTCGAGCACCCCCGTAAGCTCCTGGTCAGCCTCCCGCCACGACCCCCGCGCCACCTGGACCGACGCGTACTGGATGCGGCACACGTTGAAAAGGGGGGTCAGGTCACGTTCGGCGCAGATGGCCTCCACACGGCGACACCAGTCCGCCGCCCGCCTCAGGTCCCTGTTCTGGCTACAGGCCGCGATGAGCCAACAGCAGACTTTCCCCATCCACATGGGGTCCGCCACGTCGCCCGACGTCGCAGCAGCCACCGACGCGTCGAGCCGCGCCATGCCGCCCGCGACGTCTCCTGCGCTTGTCATGGCGAGACCCTGCAGGGCCAGACCGACGACCTCAAGGTCTCCCACGCCCAGCCGTCGCGCGATGGCCGAGGCTCGTAGACCGGCCGCCAGAGCGCGGTGGGGGTCACGACCGATCTCGATGGCGAGCTCCGCCTCTCGGACTGCGTGCCAGCCGTGTTCGGCGGATTCGTTAAGCCCATCAAGGAGCGACCCGGCCCGCCCCCACCAGCCGAGCGCCACGGACTCGCCGTGGCCAAAGAGCAACGAGTCCCAGGCTAGGGCGGTGGCAGCACGGGCCGCACCGAGGGAGTCGCCGAGCTCGCGATGACGCCGGTATGCCGATTCCCGCGCCCGGACGCACGTGTCGCCTTCGTCGAGCCACCAGGCGGCCTGTGCCAATCCCTCGTAGGCGAGTGGATCCGCGGTCTCCTCGGCGACCCCCTGGTACGCGGTCCGGGCGAGGTGCCACGAACCCGCGTCCAGTGCTGATCGCGCCGACACCAGGGAAGTCATCGCTCTCAGTATGGTCCCCGATACAGCAGGCGGCCGGGCGTCCGCCCGTTCTGGCACGGTCAGCCGCGGACGGGTCAGACGCCGACGCCCGCTGCCAGTGCTTTCACGTCCGCCGTGGTCAGCGGGTTGCCGGCAATCCCCCAACTACCGCTGCGGACCTCCTCGACCACGCACCACGTGACGGCACGCATGTTCTCGCCCTCGATGCCCACCAAGGCGTCGGTAAGGCTTCGAACGATCTCCTGCTTCTGCTCGTCGCTGAAGACGTTCTCGATGACCTTGACCTGGATGAACGGCATGTTGATCTCCTCTTGTCGAAGCTCCACACTTTGCGAAGCGGTTACGACAACTCTGCGCTCTGAAGCAGATCCACGCCTCGGCAGGACAGGCCATCTTTGCCCGGCGGGTCACTGGCCCGATCGGGCCACGGCCGGTGAGTCCCTACACATTGGGATGCCGAAGTAACAGGTCCGTCCGCGCTAACACCGCGCGTCATTCGGGGCGGAAGATCCGAACACTCATCTGCGCGATCTGCAGGATCCAGAAGCGCAATATCCGCGGCGGTAGCGTGCATTCGCGGAACGGGTCGTCGTAGTGCCTGGTCGTGGCGCGGACGATATCCATGGCGGACGTGCGCCGATGCTGTGGCTGGGCGATCTCGTCGACATCTCGCACGCCGATCTCAGCCGATGGCCGATGTGATCTGTTCGGAGAGCTAGCACGCAGACATGCACGGACGGCAAACCCTTGGATTTGCCGCAGAGCCCATCTCAGTAGAAGACGCTCTGAACCGATCCGTGCGCCTCGACATCGGTGGGGGACTTACTCGCGGGAGGCGACGTAGATGAGGAACGCGTCCTCCGCTGTTGGCGGGAGATCGTTGTACTCCCCGCGGACCTCCACCTCGGTGAAACCGGCGGGCTGGAGCATCATCACGAGCTCACCGCAGAAGTAGAAGTCGCAGGTGAGCTGATGGCGCTGCTGGGCGATGAGCGACCCGTCGCGCCACTGGTAGGCGTCAATCTCATGTGCCACCTGCTGTCGCAACGGGTCCAGGCCCAGGATCCGCGACCGGAGCGCGTACTCATCACCGTCCGGCCCGAGCTGGCGGTCACCCGCAGGCTGCGCAGGTTCGGCAAAGGCATCCCGCGTACTGGGTGGCCACAGGGCCCAGTGCGTGGCGTCGGAGTAGGGAACCTCGTTATCAAGGACAAGCCGGCCCCCCGGTTCCAAGTGCTCGTAAAAGCGACGCAACGCCTGCTCGTCCTGTTCCCGGGTCGAACCCAACCCCAGACCACCAAAGACGTAGATAGTGCGGTAACGGCGCGGCAGATCCAGGTCGTGCATCGGTTGGCAGTACAAATCGGTGTCGCATTCACCGCCGCGGCCGCAGGCGCAACACACCACCAGTTGCCAAAAGGATTCACCGGTGGGCGTAGGTCCTCTCCGGGCACCAGGGACCATCTGCTCCAGATCGACGTGTGCTTCGGAGTCCACGCGGCGTCATGGTGCACGCTATAACCGCTCTATGGCACCCGGTGCTTCGTTCGGGGATCCCATCCGGACGCTGATGTGCCGCCCACAACCGGCTTGTCCACCCCAAATGGGCTTGAGGACATCCTTGTGGACGGGTGTGGCGCCGATCCAGTGAAGGACTGCAAGGTTGGGTTCCGATCAGGATCCTCGGTCTTCTGAGGATGATCGTGCATCGCCTTGGGTCAGCTGATCCTGTCGTCCAGCCACACGGCCGCAGCCGTCGCTTGGGCTTGCTGGGCAGCCACGAGTGATGGCGGCTTGCCCCGACTGATGCGCGCTGCCCGGAAGAAGTAGCCGGCCAGCGAGGCGAGCACCGCGTTTATGTCCTGGGCGTCGTAGGACCGCCACGGTCCGCTCCCTTCGAAGGCCAGCTGTGGGTCTAGGCCGGAGACAGCCAGCCCAACCCCGAAGGATGTGGCATCGACGATCCGGGGTGTTCTCGTGACGAAGGCCCAGTCGATGACCGTCGCGTTCCCGTCATCTTCGAGAAGGAACTGGTCTCGACGTAGGTCTTCGTGGGAGAC
>JBBSKS010000189.1:0-4876 GCA_038256095.1 Actinomycetales bacterium
ACGGCGGCGTGGGCCGGGACGCGCATATTCACGATCTGGTGGGTCCCCAGCCGAAGCACGGCAAGCACCGGCGGGTCGATGGTCGAGACCTCCCGAGCAGCGGCAACCGCAATGATCGCGTCGTACAACCCCTGCATCCGCAGTGTTCCGTAGCAGAGCTCGGTCGCGAAGGCAGCGTCGCGCGTGGAGAGACGGGCCTGACGCACCTGAATGGGCAGCTCGAGGTTGGCGTAAGCGCCAAGATCCACTGCCCGCATCGTGAGGTATGCGGTGAGCCGGGCAGGGTCACTCGCCGTCGCCCGGTCTGCTGGTCGGGTGACGGATCGGCGTCGCTGCTGTGCCATCAGTGGTCTGCTCCTAGCGCATCGCCGGGTTGTAGGTGTGCTCCGCGCGCCCAGTCGGCGGCAGGCATCGGTTGCTTGCCCGGCGGCTGCACCGCAGACAGGCGCACGTGGCCTTGCCCAGTGCCCACCATCACGTCGGTACGGCTGACTCGCAACTCACCCGGACCCAGTGGCACATCGTCGCCACCGTCCGCACCGTCCGCACCATCCGCACCGTCGATGATCGGCACGACGGGGTGGATCTTGAGTCGCTGACCACGCAGCGTGGTGTGCGCCCCGGGCGCAGGGGTGGCGCCGCGGATCTGGCGGTCTACGGCGTAGGCCGGGCGAGCCCAGTTGATCCGTGCATCCTCGACGCTGAGCTTCGGGGCGTGACTGACCCCCATACCTGCTTGTTGTCGCAGCACCGCCGTGCCGGACTCCAAGGCATCCAGGCTGTCCATTAACAACTTGGCGCCCGCGTGGGACAGCCGGTCGAGCATGGTGCCAGTGGTGTCGTCGGGTCGCACCCGCTCGGTCAACAAACCGATGGTGGGGCCGGTGTCTAGGCCCTGCTCGAGGATGAAGGTGGTGGCGCCGGTGAGCTCGTCACCGGCCATGATGGAGCGCTGCACCGGAGCCGCTCCACGCCAGGTCGGCAGCAACGAAAAGTGCAGATTCACCCACCCATGGCGCGGCACCTCAAGAAGTGCCAGCGGGATCAGCCCGCCATAGGCCACCACCGGTGCCGCCTCGAGACCTAACTCGATCAACCGTTCATGCCAACCCGGGTCACTGGCCTTAACCGGCGTCAGCACCTCGATGCCTGCCGCTTGAGCCGCGATCTTCACTGGGCTTGGAGTGAGGACTCGTTTGCGCCCAGCAGGGGCGTCTGGGCGAGTCAAAACAGCGACGACGTCGTGCGAAGAGTTGATCAGCGCCTTCAGAGAGGGCAGGGCCACCTCGGGGGTGCCAGCAAAGAGCAGACGCATAGGCCCTACCCTCTCATCTGCCCAGGCCTCCTAGCGTTGATGGCCCTTGGCCGTCGACAGCTGAGTTTCGTTGATCTTGAGCTCTGCGATGTCTTCACCCAGCGAGCGCAGCAACTCGTGCCTGGCGTCACGTCGCTCCCGCTGGTTTTTCGGGTTCGGCACTGGAGCGGCGGCGATCAATCGCTTGGTGTAGTCCTGCGACGGGTTGTGCAGCACGTCGTCGCGCAAACCTGCCTCCACCACCTTGCCGTTCTGCAGCACCACCACCTTGTGCGCCAAGAGGTCAATGACCGATAGGTCGTGGCTCACAAAAAGACACGCGAACTTGTACTCCGCCTGAAGGTCGGCGAAGATCCGCAAAACCTTGGCCTGCACCGAGACGTCGAGGGCTGATGTTGGTTCGTCCGCCACCAACAGCTCGGGGTCCAAAGTCAGTGCCCGGGCGACGCTGATCCGCTGCCGTTGCCCACCGGACACCTCGTGGGGGAAGCGGTTGTAGACCTCACGAGGAAGTTCCACCGCATCGAGCAGTTCGTAGACCTTCTTCTGTTGGGCAGTTCTATCGCCCACCTTGTGCACCATCAACGGCTCGGCGATGCACTCACCGATCGGCATACGTGGATCAAGGGAAGCAGCCGGGTCCTGGAAGATGACGCCGATCCGCTTGCGAAGAGCTTTCAACTCGCGCTTGTTGAGCGAAGGGAGGTCCTCACCCAACAGGGTGAACGTCCCCGAGGCCGCCGGGATCAGACCCAGTGCGCACCGGCCAATCGTCGACTTGCCGGAGCCAGACTCACCGACCAACCCGACGATCTCGCCCTGTCGGACGTCAAAGGTGACGTTGTCGACGGCTCGGAACGGCGGCTTGCCGAGGCGCTGATACTCGATCACCAGATTCTGCAGATCAATAACCACCCCAGCATCGGGGTCAACCTCCTCGCGGACGTTGATACCCATCTGTCCGCGACCAGCACCGAGGCGCGGCACGGAAGCCAGCAACATCTTGGTGTATTCGTGTTGCGGATTGGTGAGCACCGCCTCGCAGGTGCCTTGCTCGACAATCTCGCCCTTGAACATCACCGCGACCCGGTCCGCCAGGTCAGCCACCACACCCATGTTGTGGGTGATGAGCAGGATCCCAGTGTCCAGTTTGTCTTTCAGGGAGCGCAGGAGGTCCAAGATGTCGGCTTGGACGGTGACGTCCAAAGCCGTGGTCGGTTCATCGGCGATGATCACCTTGGGGTCGCAACTAATGGCCATCGCAATGACGACCCGCTGCCGCTGCCCGCCGGACAACTCATGCGGATACTGCTTGACGCGTTTTTCCGGGTCAGGTATGCCGACCATCTCGAGAAGCTCGATGGCGCGCCGTTCTGAGTCGCGCCCTACGGCGATGCCGTGCAATTGCATCGCCTCGGTGACCTGCGTCCCGATGGTCAACACGGGGTTGAGCGCCGTCATCGGCTCTTGGAAGATCATCGCGATGTTGTTGCCCCGCATTTTACGCATTGCGCGCTCGCTGATCTCGCCGACTGTGGTCCCGCTCACGCCGACGTCACCTTCGACGCGCGCATTGCTCGGCAGCAATCGCATGGCAGTCATCGACGTCACCGACTTACCGGAGCCAGATTCACCCACTACCGCTACAACCTCGCCGGGTTTGACGTCGAGTGTCACACCCTTGACGGCGTGGACCGAGCCAAATTCGGTGCTGAATCGAACATCGACGCCGTCAAAACTCAGGACGGGTTCCACGTCGGCTTTCGCTGTTCCGCTGCCGAAGCCGGTGGTGCCTTCACTCATTGCAGTGGCCATCAGTCGGCACTCCTATTTTGGCGCGGATCAAAGGCGTCTCGGAGACCATCACCGAGGAAGTTCACGGAGAAGGCGATCGCCAGGATTGTGAGCCCTGGCCACCAGAACAGCCATGGCCGGGTCAAGAACGCGGTCTGGTAGGTGCTGATCAACTGACCTAACGAACTATCGGGAGGGTTGATCCCATATCCGATAAAGCTCAGGGCCGTCTCCAGGAGGATGGCCGTGGCAATGGTCAGTGTCGCGCTCACGATGATGGTGCCGATGGCGTTAGGCAGGATGTGTTTGAAGATGATCCGCACCGACCCAGTGCCGATGGCCTCCGCGGCAGTCACGAATTCTCGCTCGCGCAGCGACAGCACCTCTCCGCGAACGAGTCTGGCAAGACCGGTCCACACCAGGATGCTCAGCACGAAGGCCATGCCCCAAATGCCGGAGTCGAGCAACTTGGCGATGACCGCAGCCAGAATCAGCAGCGGGATCACAATGAATAGGTCGGTCATCCGCATCAGGATGGCTTCGACCCAACCGCGGTAGAAGCCAGCGGCCGCGCCGACGGCGACACCAATAACGGTGCTCCCGATCCCCACGCTAAACGCAACCAGCAACGACTGCTGGGTGCCTCTCATGGTAAGCGCGAAGTAGTCCTTGCCGGTCGTCTCTTGACCGAACGGGTTCTCACCGAGAGAGGGCGGCCAGAACTGCAGCGTCGGCTCGCCTCCGTTCACCACCGGCGCTGTCTCCAGGTAGGACTTGTCCCACCACCCTGGCAACGGCCCCACACCGATCGAACTGTAGGCCAGCACAATCACACCAATAAGCACGAACAGCGATGCCATTGCCCCCTTGTGCCGGAAGAATCGACGCCGCACCAGTTGGCCCTGAGAGTAGGACTTCTGGCTTAGGTCGATTTCCTTCTCAACCGAGAATTCGTGCTTATCGCGATGCTGCGTTGAACCGGGATCAATTTGGCCGATCACGGGAGAGATTCCTTCATCCCCTGATCCCGGCAAGCCAGACCGGCCCTGTCTGGGTTCCCTATTACTGGTCATGGTCGGCTCCTACCGTCTGATCCGCGGGTCGAGGGAGGCATAGGCGATATCCGCAAGCATATTCATCAACACCGCTGCGGTAGCGGTCACCAGGAAGAAGCCCATCATCGGATTAGGGTCCGTGGTGTCGAGGGCAGTCTTGAACAGCGCCCCCATACCGCTCCACCCAAAGACTGTTTCGGTGATGACCGCCCCGCCGATGAGCGAAGCGAAGTCGAACGCGACGATGGTCGTAATGGGGATCAGCGCGTTCCGCAGGGCGTGCTTAGTGTTGATCACCCGATCGGAGAGGCCCTTCGACTTCGCGGTCCGCATGTAGTCCTGCTGCGTGGTCTCGAGCATCGAGGACCGCGTGTAGCGGGAGTAACTTGCCAGCGAAATCAGAATCAAGACGGTGCTGGGCAGGATGAGCTGGGTCACCCAGTCCCAGGTCTCGCCATAGAAGTTGCCCGTGAACAGTGGGGAGCTAGATCCGATGGTGGATATCGGGCGCCCCACGGTGTCGAGGTACACCGACCAGTTGATCAACATACGGTCGACGAACACGAAGAACCCGAACGCCAATGCGGTGCCCACCGAGATGGTGATGGCCGTGCGACGTTCGTAGCCGCCCAGCACGACGCCGACGGCGGCTCCCACTGCCACTGAGATGGCCGCCAAAATCAGGAGCAGCGTCCACGACGGGTCTTCCATC
>JBBSKS010000190.1:0-4849 GCA_038256095.1 Actinomycetales bacterium
AAGAGGTTCAGCATGGTCGAGACGATGCTGATAATCAGGGCCCCCAAGATCGCGTCCCACCAGAAGTGCTGCACGTCAAAGGCCAGCCCCAACGCCGATGCCGCCCACGAGGTGATGGCCAACATGATGGCGTTCAGCACAAACGTGAATAGTCCCAGCGTCAAAATCAGCGCCGGCAGCGACAGCACAAACAGGATCGGCTTCAACACGGCATTGAGCGCGCCGAAGACCAGCCCCACAGCCCCAATGGTGATGACCGTCGTGGTGGTGCTGGCGCTCTCCCCGAAGACAATCCCCGGCACGATCAGCGACGCGACCCACAGGGCGATTCCGTTGGCCACAATGCGAAAAATGATTGATCCCATGCCTGCGATCCTGGCACGCTAACCCTAACTCCGGCTGAGCGCGCCGTCTACAGTTGAGCAATGACCGACGATCACACGGGAAAATCCCCGGTCCGCCTGCGCTCGACGTTGGACGGCGTGCCGGCCTACAGGCCAGGAAAGCCCGCCAAGAGCAAGACCGGCGAGGCGGCATACAAGATCAGCTCTAACGAAAATCCCTTTCCGCCGCTGCCCTCGGTGCTCGATGCGGTCGCGCAGGCAGCCATGTCTATGAACCGCTATCCCGACATGGGGGTGGGGGCGCTGACCGAGGCCATCGCCGAGCGCTTTGGTGTGCCTGCCGACACCATCGCGACCGGGACGGGGAGCGTCGGCGTGCTCGCTCAACTGGTGAACATCACCTGCGACCCGGGCGACGAGGTGGTCTACGCGTGGCGCTCCTTCGAGGCCTACCCGATCGTCATCGCGCTCGCTGGGGCTACCTCGGTGCAGGTGCCGCTGGACGCCGACGCCCGCCACGACCTACCCGCGATGGCTGCGGCGATCAGCGACCGCACCCGCCTGGTAATGGTCTGCACGCCCAATAACCCGACGGGCACCGCGGTCCGGGACGACGAGTTGCGCACCTTCCTTGATGCTGTCCCGAGCCACATCCTGGTCGTCATCGACGAGGCCTACCTGGAGTTCGCGATCGGCGACGATGTGCCCGATGCGCTGGCGCTGATGAGCGAATACCCAAACGTCACGGTGTTGCGCACGTTCTCCAAGGCTTACGGTCTGGCCGGCCTTCGCGTGGGGTATGCCGTGGCGCCCGTCGCCGTCGCCACTGCCCTGCGCAAAGCCGCCACGCCGTTTGGGGTGTCTGACATTGCGCAGCACGCGGCGATCGCGAGCCTTGGGGCCTTTGACGAACTGCAGGCCCGCGTCGATGCGCTGATTGTTGAGCGTGGTCGCGTGGTCGAGGCTCTGCGTGGCCAGGGGTGGGCGGTGCCGCAGACCCAGGCCAACTTCGTGTGGCTTGCGTTGGGCGACAAGACGATGGACTTCGCCGAGGTATGCCGACAGGCCGGGCTCGCGGTGCGCCCCTTCGACGGCGAGGGCGCCCGATGCACCATCGGCGAGACCGCAGCCAACGACCGCTTCATTGAGGTGGCCGGCGGGTACCTGGCGGCCAACGCGAGCTTGCGGGTCGAAGAAAACGCTGAGAGTCGCTAAGTTCAGGGACGCACCACCAGAAGGCACGATCACGACGCACGATTAACTTCTCAGGAGGTTTGTGTGAGCGACGCAGAAGTCGCAGGGCAGTCGCACGAGCAGTTTCGCGAACGCGCATCGGATGTCGATCCATCCGAGGTTCAGGCATCGCACGAGCCGCCCGTCGTGGATGTCACCGACGGCGGTCCGCAGATGGTGCAGTTCCTCGATTCCTCCGGGCACCGCGTGGAGCCCAGCGAGGCGAGCGCGCCTTACGCGGCATACCTCGACGATGTGACCGACGAAGACCTGCGCGACTTCTATCGCGACCTGGTGTTGGTGCGAAGGGTGGACTCTGAGGGGTTCGCGTTGCAACGTCAGGGGGAGCTCGGGTTGTGGCCGTCGCTGCTCGGCCAAGAGGCCGCTCAGGTTGGGGCGGGTCGGGCGATGCGCACCCAGGACTACGCGTTCCCGGGCTATCGGGAGCATGGCGTGGCGTGGTGCAAGGGCGTCGATCCGATCAACCTGCTCGGCATGTTTCGGGGCGTCAACCACGGCGGGTGGGACTCGGCCGAGAATAACTTCCACCTCTACACGATCGTCATCGGCAACCAGATGCTGCACGCGACCGGCTATGCGATGGGGGTGGCGCGGGACGGCGACGTCGGCACCGGCGACCCCGAGCGCGACACCGCAGTGATGGCGTTCACCGGCGATGGCGGGACGGCGCAGGGCGATTACAACGAGGCACTGGTCTTCGCGGCGGTCACCCAGGCGCCGGTCGTGTTCTTCGTGCAAAACAACCACTGGGCGATCTCGGAGCCGAACGCCAAGCAGTTTGCCGCGCCGATCTATACGCGGGCTGCTGGCTTCGGATTCCCCGGCGTGCGGGTCGACGGCAACGACGTCCTGGCCTCGTATGCCGTCACGCGCGCCGCCCTCGACCGTGCGCGCAGCGGTCAGGGGCCGACGTTGATCGAGGCTTTTACGTATCGGATGGGGGCGCACACCACCTCCGACGATCCGTCGAAGTATCGGATCGCCGCCGAGGTCGATCTGTGGCGAGCCAAAGATCCCATTGACCGGCTCAAGGCGCACCTGCTCGCCGAGGAGTTGGTCGATGACGCGTGGCTCGCCGAGCTCGACGAAGAGGCAAACACGCTGGCCAAGCGAATCCGCAGGGAGTGTCAGCAGATGCCGAACCCGCCACATTCGGAGATGTTCGAGCACGTCTACGCCGAGCCGCACCCTGGGGTAGCCCGTGAGGCTGCCGAGTTCGCGGCATACCACGCCGGATTCGAGGACGACTGATGAGCGCGCAGAGCGGCGCCCCACAGAGCAACGCGACGCAGAAGATGAGCATCGCCAAAGCGCTCAACGCGGGGCTGAGGGCCTCGATGGAGGCCGACCCCAAGGTCGTACTGATGGGCGAAGACGTCGGCAAACTCGGTGGCGTCTTCCGAATCACTGAAAACCTGCAAAAGGACTTCGGCGAAGACCGCGTCATCGACACCCCGTTGGCCGAGTCCGGCATCCTGGGCACCGCCATCGGGCTGTGTCTGCGGGGCTATCGACCGGTGGTGGAGATCCAGTTCGACGGGTTCGTCTACCCCGCGTTCGATCAGATCGTCAGCCAGGTCGCCAAGATGCACTACCGTTCCCTCGGCAAACTCAAACTGCCACTAGTCATTCGCATTCCGTATGGCGGCGGCATCGGGGCCGTGGAGCACCACAGTGAATCCAATGAGGCATATTTCGCGCACACCGCCGGGTTGCGCGTGGTCAGTTGTGCCACCCCCGACGACGCGTTCTGGATGATCCAGCAGGCCATTACCAGCGACGACCCCGTCGTCTTCTACGAACCCAAGCGCCGCTATCACGAGCGTGGCCAGGTCGAGCTCGGCTCCGCGGCGGCATACGAGTTGCATCAGGCGGTGGTCCGCGCGCCTGGGACCGACGTGACGCTGCTGACCTATGGGCCGATGGTGAAGGTCTGCATGGCCGCGGCGCAATCTGCCGAGCTCGACGACGGCCCGTCGATCGAGGTGGTCGATCTGCGCTCTCTGTCGCCGCTGGACGTCGAGACCATCACCGCGTCGGTCAAGAAGACGGGCCACGCGATTGTGGTCAGCGAGGCGCAGACGTTTGTCGGGATGGCGGCCGAGTTAGCGGCGCTGGTGCAACAGGAGTGTTTCGTGCACCTGGAGGCGCCGGTGTTGCGCGTGGGTGGCTACAACATTCCCTACCCGCCGAGCCGTCACGAAGAAGTGTTCCTGCCCGATCTCGACCGCATCCTGCACGCCGTTGACACGGTGTTGGGTTACTAGCAAAGGATTCATCGTGCCGATGTTTGTGCTGCCCGACCCGGGCGAGGGCTTGGTCGAGGCCGAGATCGTGACCTGGATGGTCAAGGTCGGCGACGAGGTCAAAACCAACGACATCGTGGTTGAAGTTGAGACTGCGAAGTCGCTGGTCGAGCTGCCCATTCCGTATGACGGGGTGGTGCGGGCGCTCCTTGCTGCCGAGGGCGACACGGTGGAAGTGGGGGCCGCGATCATCGACATTGATGATGGGTCCGGTGACGAGACGGGTAAGCCGGAAACGACCGAGGAGCCGCTGTCCGAGCAGCCGTCGGGCGAGGGTGCCGAAGCGGTTGAGGACGTCTCCGGCGAAGGGCGGCCCGACGATTTGATTCCGTCTGCGCCCGCTCCCACACGTGAGGCCAATTTGGTCGGGTACGGCCCCTCGGTTGGTGCGACCACGCGCCGCCGCCGCAAGGGCCACGGTGGATCAACCGAGCAGGAGCCGCAAGAGGCCAAGCCCAAACCGAAGGCCACGCCTCCGGTGCGCAAGTACGCGAAGGATCGAGGCGTTGACCTCGCCCAGGTGCAGCCCACCCGCGACGACGAAGTCATTTCACGCGCCGATGTCGACGCCTTTGTGGCCCACGAGGAGTCTTCGGCGTCGGTTCCTTCCCGCCCGACGCCCTCCCCAACGAGCGCCGAACCCAAACACGCGGCGGTGCCGCCTGTGCCCGTCGCATCTTCGCCCACCACACCTGCCCCTCCCACGACCATCCCAGCCGCTGCGGCGACGGGTGGGTCGGCATACCGAGCCCCGTCGTTTGATCGGTCGGGCCCCCGCGAGACGCGCACCCCGGTCAAAGGGGTCCGCCGGCTGACGGCCAACGCGATGGTCGGTTCGGCGTTCACCGCGCCGCACGTCACCGAGTTCATCACCGTTGACGTCAGCGCCACGATGGATCTGGTCGAGCGGCTCAAGGGTGACCGGGAGTTCCGTGATCTCAAGGT
>JBBSKS010000191.1:0-4837 GCA_038256095.1 Actinomycetales bacterium
AGCGCGCGCTGGACAGCGACTTCAGACTCGCTGTCCAGGTGAGCCGTGGCCTCGTCGAGCACGACCACCGTCGGCGACTTGAGCAGCAACCTGGCGATGGCTAAGCGCTGCTTCTCGCCACCGGACAGTCGGTGCCCACGATCCCCCAGCACGGTCTCGAGTCGATCAGGTAGGCCGTCAACGAGATTCCAGATCTGAGCTCCTCGCAGCGCTTCCTCCATCTGCTCCGAGGTGGCCGACGGTGCGGCATACAACAGGTTGGCGCGGATGGTGTCGTTGAACATGTGCGCCTCTTGGGTCACTACGCCAACCGTGGCGCGCAGTGAGTCGAACGAGGTGTCGCGTAGGTTGACGCCGCCGATCGATAGGCTGCCCTCGGTCGGGTCGTAGAGGCGTGAGACCAGCGTGGTGAGAGTGGATTTGCCCGCGCCGCTCGGACCGACCAGAGCCACCATCGAGCCAGGCTTGATGTCGAGGTTGATATCGAAGAGCACCTGACGACGGTCGAGCGACTCGGCCTCTGGGCGCAGAGCCAGCGAGCTGATAGCAACCTCGTCCGCCGCCGGATAGGTGAACGACACATTGTCGAGCCGTATGCCGACTGCTCCTTGGGGGATCGCCCGCGTCTCGTCCTTCTCAGCGACAAGGGGTTTGAGGTCAAGAATTTCGAAGATCCGCTCAAACGACACCAGCGCCGTCATGATGTCGACGCGGGCGTTCGATAGCGCAGTGAGCGGTCCGTAGAGCGACCCGAGGAGAGCGGCCATCGTGACGAGTTTGCCCACCGAGAACGTCGGACTAGAAATGGCCAGAACTCCCCCGAGTCCGTAGACGAGCGCCGTCGCCAACGCAGCGACGAGGCCGAGACCAGCCGCGAAGATGACCCTGTTCACCGAGATGGAGATTCCGGCGTCGCGCACTCCCTTGGCGCGCTCGGCATACTCATCGGCCTCGGTTTGTGGCCGTCCGAAGAGGCGAACCAGCATGGCGCCGGCGACGTTGAAGCGTTCGGTCATGCGGGAGGCGAGCTCGGAGTTGAGGTTCATCTGGCTGCGGGTCAGGGTCGAGAGTCTGCGCCCCATGAAGGAGGCCGGCACCAAGAAAATCGGCAACAGGAGCAGCGCTAGCACGGTGATCTGCCAGGACAGGGTGAGCAGGGTGATGAGCACGATCACCAGCGTTACCGCGTTGCTGAACACACCCGACAGGATCGAGGTGAAGGCCGTCTGTGCGCCAATGACATCGGTGTTCAGTCGGTTAACCAAGGCACCAGTTTGGGCGCGGGTGAAAAAGGCAATCGGCTGCCGCATGACGTGGCCAAAAACCTGGGTTCGAAGGTTGTAGATCAGGCCCTCGCCAATGCGCGAGGAGAACCACCGTGTGAACACCACGAGGAACGCCCCGAAGACGGCGAGCACCGCAACCACCGAACCCAGCTGAATGACCACCCCGCGGTCTTCTTTGAGCACACCTTCGTCGATGATGCGGCCGAGCAGCAAGGGTGTCGCGACGACGAGCGAAGCGCCGACCAAGGTCAAGATCAAGAAGACGATGATTTCTCGCTTGAATGCTGCGCCGTAGGTCAGCACCCGACGAGCTGTGCCTTCAGACAGCGTCTGCTTGGTCACGCTTCTGTCTTTGCCGAACATCCGGAAGACCGGTCCCCCGCTATAGCCCGCATTCATCACTACGCCTCACCTTTTCCTCGTCGGCGGATCAACGCCGATAGGGCTAAGAGGTATTCCGTGGGTCGTGCTGCAGACGAAGGCTGTGGCACTGAGGACGCCACTACAGTATGGCTCTACTGCTTAGACGTAAAAGCGCCACAAGGAAAGGGGTTCGACCATGAGTGTTGGGGTCCGCGAGTTGCGCGACGGTTTGAGTCGACACCTGGCCAGTGTCAGGGACGGCCACCCGATCACCGTCACTGATCACGGCCAGCCGGTCGCTCGTATTGTGCCGGTCGGGGTGCCGACGTCGCTCGAACGTCTCAAAGCCGAAGGCCGGGTCACATCTGGTCACCGCCGGCAGACGCCGAGGCGGGCACCAATCAAAGCCGCCGGGACGGTGAGCGACCTGCTGGGCGAACAGCGTCGGTGATTCTCTACGTGGACACTTCCGCCTTCGTCCCGCTGCTGATTGACCTGTGGCCGCAGTTCGACGTTGTGGAACTCGATGGGCAGCTTATGGCCGCTGCAGCCCAGGCTGCCATCACGCGAGGCTTGCGCGGCTATGACTCCGTCTCCTACGTCGCCGCCGCCGTCGCCGCCGTCGCCGTCATCGACACGAATGCCCCGTCCTAGCCGCCGATCGGGGTTCCATCGTCGGCAAGGAGCGTCACTCCGCCGAACCATTGAATCTGCACGAACTGTGGCCCTTCCTGGGGCCGCTCATCGTTGCACGGATTGCCCTGCTCGACGTCGGTCCAACGGGGGCGCTCGCCGGACCACATACCGAGGAAGGCAAGATCCAGTGATGGCAGACGACGACTGGCCACCTGGCTTCTTCGAACGACAAGACGACGGCGATGACGCCGACTTCTACGCCCCGACTCGCCTCGTTACTCATATCGACGATGGTGCGATCGCGGCGGTCAGCGACCTGTACGACGAGCTGGGGGTGCCAGAGGGCAAAGTGCTGGACGTGATGTCATCCTGGGTGTCCCACCTCTCCCGCAAGCCCAGCGGTGGTCTGGTCGCCCTCGGTATGAACGCCGTCGAGTTGGCAGCGAACCCCATGGCCGACCAGATCGTCATTCAGGATCTCAACGTTGATCCGCGTTTGCCGTTCGAGGACGCATCGTTTGACGCGGTGACTTGCTGCGTGTCCATTGACTACCTCATCCACCCGGTCGAGGTGTTGCGCGAAGCGGCGCGGGTGCTGCGCCCCGGTGGCGCCGTGGTGCTCACCTTCAGCAACCGGTGCTTCCCGACCAAGGCGGTTCGCGGATGGTTGGCCACCGACGAAGACGGACGAATCACGATCGTTCGTGCCTATCTGGAGCAAGCCGGCTTCGAAAACGTGAGCACTGCGCTACGGACCAAGCCGCGATGGGGCCGTGATCCTTTGTACGGTGCCTGGGCCCGGACGATCTGACGCCGGTTACCTAGCTCAACAAGGATGAGGCCGGGCCTGCCTCAACCGTCACATTGGGGAACCGAAATGTGGGACCGCGCCGCCTTGAACTGATTCTTGTAGTCACCCCATATGCGGCGGTGAGACGCACCTGGACGTTCCACGCGGGATCGTAGTCAGCAATTACCTCGTGGCGGGCGAGCGAGTGAGAGCTCGCCCCAGCCCAGTCCGCGCAACCACGCTTTGCCGGCGACGAGGTCTGGTGTCGGGCTACGCCCTAACCACACTCCGTCGATGCGTTCTCGCGAGAGATCCTGCTGTTCACGCGCCTACCCTCGCAGTCGGCGAGCCGGTCCACGTTCGGGAGCCAGCCGCCCGATGGGCGCGCGTCCGGGGCGGCTACTAATCAGCGAGCGCTGCGGGCGAAGAGTTGATCCCCGCCTTTCGGGCCGATGGGATCCCGGTCATGGCACGAGCGGCTGGCCGGTCTTGCAGTCGATCGGTGTGTGGTGGTGGCCCTGCTCGTCGATGTAAGGCCCGCCGGTATAGGCCCGACAGCCGTTGTAGCCCACCCCTGGCTCCGGGGCCGGTGGGTCAGGTCGGGGCACGTGCGGCGGTGCCGGGCTGCTTGGCGCTGGAGTCGTACCGTGCATTGGCGTAACCCTTCTCGATCAGGGCCAAGCCGGCGTCAGTCTTGCCGACGTTTAGGTAGCGCAGGATCCTGTCGTATCGGTCGCGGTCGTCCCGCGCGCCGGGCACTGCATTGACCTGCTTACCCAGGACCAACGACTCCATGTACTTTCTGGCCGCGGTGAAGCCGCACTCGCCCCGTGACGGTCAGGGCAGGTCGGGTTGGGGTGCTCCTGCAGGTATCGGTCGGCCGTGTCCTCGCGGATGTGCATCGGCGTCAGGAAGCTTGCTTGCTGATCCGCTCTTCCAGCGCTCCCTCGAGAAGTGCGACGAGCGCCTCGAGCTGTACGTCGGAGGAGTCGGAGATTTCCTGGTCGGCCCCGTCGAGCGCCCGAGCGGCCAGTCCTGCCTTACTGTCGATGAGCTCGGCGATCCTCGTGTCGAGGGTCTGGGCGGCGATGATTCGCCACGCAGTGACCGGCTCGTCCTGCCCTATACGGTGGACGCGGTCGATGGCCTGGGTTTGCTCGGCGTGGGTCCATGACAGTTCCGCGAGCACCAGGTTCGAGGCTACCTGCAGGTTGATGCCGACGCCGGCCGCGGTCAAGGAGCACACGGCGACGGCGACGTCTGGGTCGTTGGTGAACGCGTCGATGTGCTTCTGCCGGGCCGATGCGCTCTGGTCGCCGCGGATGGAGGCGTACCGGATGCCCCGCTTGGCCAACGTCGCCTCGGCGGTGTCCATGACATCGATGTGCTTGGCGAAGAAGACGACCTTACCGGCGCTGCGGGCGAGCTGGGCGGCGTAGTCGGCCGCGAGACCAGCCTTCGCCTGGCCGATGCGCCGCATCATCGTGAACACGTTCTCCTGCGACTTCTTCGTCGCCTTGTTCACCCGCTCCCACGCGGCCACCTGGCGCACGAGGACGTGGTCGACGTCCTCCACGACGCCGCCGGCGGGCCGCGCCTGCAGCGCCCGCTCATAGCGCGCGAGGAGGCGATGGGCGAGGCTCTGCTCGGCGGCCCGCAGGGACCGCCCGGCCTCGTCGTCGATCTCGACGGGGACGTCGGCCACGCGGCGGGCGGGCAGGTCGGCGGCCACGTCCACCTTGCGTCGTCGCACGATGCCGCG
>JBBSKS010000192.1:0-4835 GCA_038256095.1 Actinomycetales bacterium
CAACCCCAAACACGTCAGCGACCTGCAGACTCGCGAGCGGCCCCCGCACCAGCGGCAAACGGTCCACGGTGGTGGTCTGGGCAGGGTCTATGGAGGCGTGCATGTGCAACCCGGACCCACTTCGGGCTGGTCGGCCATCCGTTCGGACCATATGCACGATCTCGTCGACGCCGTAGACCGGCACGCCCAGGAGAACGAGCGCGCTGTGATGACTGAGAGCAACTCCCCCCGCTCCGGACCGAGATAGCCAGCTGTGCGCCACAGCACGCGCCCGAAGGGCATGCCGCTCCCAGGGCGCCGAAGCCTGCCACAGGGAGGCCTCGACGACTGCATCACGCCGAATGCGGACGAGCGCGCCCGCGCGAATCCGTGACTGCACAGACTGCCGGGACAGGCCGAGGTCACCGAGTTGGCGGACCGATGCCACTCCGCCCTGAGCAGCGAGCCGGGCGGAGAGAGGGTCCATGGCGTCAGGGTGCCTTAGCAGCCACTCACCGGTCCGAACTTATCCACAGTCCACACCTCGACTGAAGGCCGAGATACAGAAAAGTCGTCGAGACCCCCGCTATAACGGGCGTCTCGACGACTTTCGTGTATGTCGCGCTGGGTGGAGACTACTCAGCGTCGGCAGCGATGGCGCTCTTCGAGGAATCGAGCGGGATGCCCGGGCCCATCGAGGTGCTCATCGTGGCCTTGGTGATGTAACGACCCTTGGCCGCCGAGGGCTTCAACCGAAGGACCTCGTCCATGGCGGCCGCGTAGTTCTCGGCGAGCGACTTCTGCGCAAAGGACGACTTGCCGATGATGAAGTGCAAGTTGGAGTGCTTGTCCACGCGGAACTCGATCTTTCCGCCCTTGATGTCGGTAACGGCCTTGGCCGTGTCCATCGTGACGGTGCCCGTCTTCGGGTTAGGCATCAGCCCGCGGGGTCCGAGGACCTTACCGAGGCGACCGACCTTGCCCATGAGGTCCGGGGTAGCGACGACGGCGTCGAAGTCGACCCAGCCACCGGCCACCTTGTCGATGAACTCGTCCGTGCCCACGTAGTCGGCGCCAGCAGCCAAGGCGGCTTCGGCGCGGTCGCCGGTGGCGAAGACCAGTACTCGGGCGGTCTTACCGGTGCCGTGCGGCAGGTTGACGGTGCCACGGACCAACTGGTCGGCCTTGCGGGGGTCAACGCCCAAGCGCAACGAGACCTCGAGGGTCGCGTCGTACTTGGTGGTCGAGGTCTCCTTGGCCAGGGCAATAGCCTCGGCCGGCGGGTACACGTTGTTGTCGGCGTCGATCTTCTCGGCGGCGGCCTGGTATGCCTTACTGCGCTTCATGTGTGCTCCTAATTAAGTGGTGCGGAGGTGTGGTCAGACGGACCAGCGCTGGCCCTGCCACATCGTGCTCAAACTAAAAACTCTGTGGTGCTGAGTGCGAGTGGTGCTGACGTGCGAGTGGTGCTGGTGAGCACGCGGGTATGCCGTGCGCTCACCGAGTGGCGATCAGGCCTCGACGGTGACACCCATAGAGCGAGCGGTGCCAGCGATGATCTTGACGGCCTGGTCGATATCGTTCGCGTTCAGGTCGACCATTTTGGTCTCGGCGATTTCGCGGACCTGAGCCTTTGTGAGCTTGGCGACTTTGGTCTTGTGCGGCTCACCGGAGCCCTTGGGCACACCGGCAGCCTTCTTGATCAGCTCAGCAGCCGGCGGGGTCTTGGTCACGAAGGTGAAGGAACGGTCTTCGTAGACCGTGATCTCCACGGGCACGACGTTGCCGCGCTGGCTTTCGGTGGCAGCGTTGTATGCCTTGACGAACTCCATGATGTTGACGCCGTGCTGGCCAAGGGCCGGGCCGACGGGCGGCGCGGGCGTGGCCGCACCGGCCTGGATCTGGAGCTTGATAAAGCCGGACTGCTTCTTGGACCTGGGTGGCATAGGTATCTCTTTCCTGTGGTGGTGGGCCGACGCCTCGGGCGATGACCCGGTTGCAGCACATGAACGGAGTTCTTGTGCTTGTATATGAAGTTGACTGTCCTGCCTGGGATTCACGGGGGTGCAGCCCCCGTGCGATTAGATCTTGGCGACCTGGTTAAAGGCCAATTCAACAGGCGTCTCGCGACCGAAGATCGAGACCAGCACCTTCAGTTTCTGCGACTCGTGGATGATCTCGGAGATCGTGGCCGGCAGGGTCTCGAACGGCCCTTCCATCACGGTCACGGATTCGCCGACCTCGAAGTCGATCTCGGGCGCAGGGCGGTTGCCCGCAGCCGCGCCAGACCCGCCAGCAGCCCTGGCCTGCTCTGGCTGCTCGAAGACGGGAGCCAGCATACTGATGACCTCGTCGAGGCTCAGCGGGACCGGCTGGTGTGCGTTGCCGACAAAGCCGGTGACGCCGGGGGTATGCCGAACGGCACCCCAGGACTCGTCGGTCAGTTCCATCCGGACCAGGACATACCCGGGCATCCGCACGCGGCGGACGAGCTTGCGCACGCCAGACTTGATCTCGGTGACCTCTTCCATCGGCACTTCCACCGAGAAGATGTAGTCCTCCATGTTGAGGCTGGTGATCCGGGTCTCAAGGTTGTGCTTGACCCGGTTTTCGTAGCCTGCGTAGGAGTGAATGACGTACCAGTCGCCGAACTGAGCGCGAAGGGTTGACCGGAACTCTGCAGCGGGGTCAACGACCTCCGGCGTCTGCTCGACGTCGGTGTCTTCGACCTCAACCGGCGACGACACAGTCTCGTCGGTTTCGGGAGCCAACTCCTGCGACATGAACTACTTCCTTACGTTGCTGCGTTGACCGCGGACGGCCTGGACGGCCGACTGATCGGCCTTGAAGCGGGTGGTGACCCGGCTGAGCGCGTCTAGCCGAAAACGAACGCGACAAGTTGCTGGAAGATCTGGTCGAGCCCGAAGACAAACGCCATGATCACGCTGACGAACACCAGCACGACGATGGTGTAAGTCACCAACTCGCGTTGCGTGGGACGAACAACCTTGCGGGTCTCATTCAGAACTTGGGCAACGAACGACCCGGAGCGAGCGGGCTGCCCTGAGCGCGAGCGGTCGGCGCCCTGCGTCTCGGGTGCGCTTGGATTGCTCACGGTGCGGCCTCAGTCCTAAATCTCGGTGTCCAGTGCAGGTGCACTGCTAAACATCTTGTCGAAGTGCTACGCAGGGCAAGAGGGAATCGAACCCCCAACCGCTGGTTTTGGAGACCAGTGCTCTACCAGTTGAGCTATTGCCCTTCAGTGCTTCGCCACATGGCGCGACTTAGCGGCGGGCGATTGCAAACACCCGGCAGGCGAGTCTACGTGAGAAGACTGCGTAGCGCGAACCGTCTCGGCCGCCCCGAAAGCAGCACACGATCCACAGACCACGCGGGCGAGGTGCGAGGATAGTCCCGTGACTGCCGAAGAGACCCTTTCCCGCCGTCCTCGCTTGTCGCGTCGGATCGGAGCCATCACCGAGTCGGCCACACTGGCCGTCGACGCCAAGGCCAAGGCACTGAAGGCCGAGGGCGCTCCCGTTATTGGCTTTGGTGCGGGCGAGCCGGACTTCCCGACGCCGGACTACATCGTCGCCGCCGCGGTCGCCGCCGCGTCGGAGCCGGTCAACCACCGATACTCCCCCGCTGGCGGGCTCCCCGCGCTCAAGGCGGCCATCGTGGACAAAACGGCACGCGACTCGGGGTATGAGGTCAGCCCAGCTAACGTGCTCGTCACCAACGGTGGCAAACAGGCGGTCTACAACACCTTCGCTGCACTGTTGGACCCCGGCGACGAGGTCATCCTTCCCAGTCCCTACTGGACAACATACCCAGAGTCGATTGCGCTGGCCGGCGGCACGAGCGTGGCGGTCTTTGCTGGCGCCGACCAGGGCTACCTGGTCACGGTTGAACAGCTCGAAGCCGCCCGGACCGAGGCCACCAAGGTGTTGCTGTTTTGCAGCCCGTCGAACCCGACCGGTGCCGTCTACCCCGCAGAGCAGGTCGAAGCTATCGGCCGCTGGGCGTTAGAGCACGGCATCTGGGTCGTTACCGACGAGATCTATGAGCACCTTCTCTACGACGGCGCGCTCGCCCCCTCCATGCCGGTCCTGGTTCCCGAGCTGGCCGACACTTGCGTAGTACTCAATGGTGTCGCCAAGACCTACGCCATGACGGGCTGGCGGGTGGGCTGGATGATCGGCCCCAAGGACATCATCAAGGCAGCGACCAACCTTCAATCCCACTCGACGTCCAATGTGGCCAACGTGTCACAGCGGGCCGCCATCGCAGCATTACAAGGCTCACTTGAAGCCGTCGGGGTCATGCGCGAGGCGTTCGATCGTCGTCGCGCCACCATGGTTTCGATGCTCAACGCCATCGACGGCGTCCACTGCCCCACTCCCACCGGAGCGTTCTACGCCTACCCCAACGTCGAAGGATTGTTGGGCCGCAGCATCGGCGGTCGCACGCCGACGACGTCCGTCGAGCTCGCCGAGATCATTTTGGAAAAGGCTGAAGTCGCCGTCGTGCCCGGCGAGGCGTTCGGTCCCAGCGGTTACCTGCGACTCTCCTATGCCCTCGGCGACAATGATCTCGCCGAAGGCGTCGGTCGCATCCAGGAGCTGTTGAAGTAGTCACCTTTGGCGGCGTCGCGGACGCTAAGAGCCTGCACGGGCGATTCCTGCACCCAATCGCGCGTTCGAGGTAGGGCAGTGGGCCACTCCAGTGCGCGTCGCCCCGAGGTGCGCCACCTCGGCGTCGCTGAAGTGGACCCCGTGGGCGTGCGCCAATTCTGCTGATTCGCGCGTCAGCTCCCCAGTCACCGAGAACGGAGAACACGGCGCCAGGCCGATTCG
>JBBSKS010000193.1:0-4752 GCA_038256095.1 Actinomycetales bacterium
AGAGAAAGAGGCGAGGGAGTCCTGCGACGAGAGCAGCTCGAGCGAACAAGCCTCCACATCGGAGTAGTGCTCAACATCAGCTGCCGCATACAACATCGGTCTATAGCGCGATGGCGCGTACGCAAGAGGCGCATGTGTCACAAGGCCGATGGTGAATGGGACACGAGCTAGGTCACCACCATCAGTCGCCTGCCTCTTCACCATCTGTCGCCACCCCTACGGGGGTTGTATTTTACGTTGTAAATTTCTACTCTTCTATGGTGCTCACAACGATGCCCTGGGGTTGGACGGTCTGGGGCGATCAGCAACTCGCAGAGCGAGCGAGGGCGGGCGAGGGCGGCGTCGAGGCCGCATTGGAACTCGCCCACAGCATGTCCCGCATGGGTGCTGCCCTTGGCTCGCACTCCTGGCCGGTGTTGTCCGCAATGGCCACTTTGGGCAGCATCGACCTCAGCACCGCACGCGCTATCGAGCCCCACCTGGACGCCCAGGCGATCCTGCATCAGGCACGCCTGAGCACCTGCCCTGGGCCAGCGGTAGGTGAGCGTCAGACCTGGGGGGTTTACGCCGCTCACCCACCGGGCACCCGAGTGCAAGCCACGCCCGACAGCCTAACCGGGGGGTGGACGATCACCGGCGCAAAGCCGTGGTGTTCGCTGGCCGATCAGGTGTCACACGCCTTGGTGACCGCGAGCGTCCCCGGCGGCGCGAAGCAGTTGTTCGCCCTTGACCTGGCCGATCCGGGGGTGCGCGTCGACATGGTGGAATGGGAAGCCCTGGGCTTACGGGACATCCACACTGGCACCGTCGAATTGAGCGAGGCGGCGGCGTGTCCCGTAGGGCCCGCGGGTTGGTATGTGGACCGGCCCGGCTTTGCCTGGGGAGGCATTGCCGTTGCGGCGATTTGGTTCGGTGCCGCTGCGGCCCTTGCCGGTGAACTATGGGCCGCTGCCCAGCGGCGAAGCCCGGACCAGATCGCCTTAATGCACATCGGCGCCTGTGAGGCCGCGTTGCACGGTGGCCTATTGTCGTTGCGGTCAGCAGCTGTAGCGATGGATGACCCGGACACCACCCATTCGGAGTCCATGGTCCTCGCTACGCGTACCCGGGCCACCATGGCTGGTCTTGCCGAGCAGGTGCTGACCACAGTGGGCCACGCGCTCGGTCCTGGCCCCCTGGCTTTCAACCGTGAGCACGCGACGCGGGTGGCGGACCTAACCCTCTACATCCGCCAACATCACGCCGAGCGGGACTTGGCCCACCTAGGGGAACTCGTGACGGCCGTCGCTCCCGAATCGGGACCACGACCATGACCGCACCGAAATTCACCCACCGAGAGGCCGGCACCGCGGAATCCGCGTGGTGGAACAGTCCTCGCTGGGACGCCGTACCGATTGTGGATGTCGCCGCCTTAGCCCGTCGGTATCCGCGGGTCCTGATCGCTTCAGCCCATCCGGATGACGAGACGCTCGGCGCAGGTGGCCTGTTGACCGACCTCGCCGACTTGGGGGTTTCGATCACTGTGCTCATCGCCACCTCCGGCGAACGTTGCCAGCCCCATCTGTCGGCACCCGAGCGCAATCGGATGGCCGCCCGCAGGCGACGTGAAGTCGAGCAGGCCGTCTTGGGGTTGGCGCCCCACGCCGAAATGCTGCATCTCGGTTTGCCGGACACCAACCTGTCCCTTCACCAGGAGCGACTGACGACTGAGCTCTGTGAGCTCAGCGACGCCGACACCCTGATCCTGGCGCCATGGCGGGACGACGGGCACACCGATCACGACGCGCTGGGTCGGGCGGCAATTGAGGCGAGCAGGTCCACCGGTGCTGGCATCGTCCACTTCCCCATTTGGCTATGGCACTGGGGCGTCCTAGCGACACTGCCTTGGGCAGAGTCGGTGGCTACCGAGACGTCCGTGGAGGGCATCCGGCGCAAGCGAGCGGCCCTCGACTGCTTCACCTCACAGCTGTATCCCACCAGCGCAGACCCCGGTGAACCTGACGTGCCGGCCATCTTGGGTCCCTCGGCCCGTGCGCGGTCTCGTCGGCTCGTCGAAGTGCTGATCGACGAACACCACGTCCTACCGATTCAGTCCAGCGCCGACCGGGCCACACGTCGAGCCGCCCGCACCGGTCGCTTCGATGCGATGTATGACGCCGGTCCCGACCCGTGGCGCAACACCGGGTCGTTCTACGAAGAGCGACGACGCAACCTCGTCATGGCGATGCTGGGTCGAGCCCGGTACGGCCGCGTCTTGGAGTTGGGTTGCGCCGACGGGTTTGTGACTTCTGCCCTGCTCGAGCGAGCGGATGAGGTGCATTCGTTCGATGGCAGCCCACGGGCGGTGAGCCTGGCCCAGGCAAACGCACCGGCCGCCAGGGTGGAGTGTGGAGAACTGCCCGACGCTATCCCCCTCGACACCGTAAGATTCGATCTCGTGGTGCTCTCTGAGGTCGGCTACTTCTTGACCGCAACCGAGCTGCTGTCCACCCTGCGCCGGGCCCGTGCGGTGCTGACCCCAGGGGGCGAGTTGGTCTTGTGCCACTGGCAACACGCCACCCGGCACGTACCGCTCGACGGCATTCTGGTGCACCAGCAAGCGCGCGACATGATGGGTGAAGCGCCACGTGCCCGGCACCTCGACGAGGATCTCTGCATCGAAATCTGGGGCGAAGGCCCTTCGGTCGCGCGCGAAGAAGGTCGCGCGTGAGCGACATACATCGGGTGGTCGTAGCCATTCCAGCACGGGACGAAGAGCTCCTGCTCGCTGTGTGCTTGAGGAGTGTGCAGCGGTCTATCACGGCACTGAAACGCCTCCGACCGCTCATAGAAACCGTGGTCGTAGTAGGCCTGGATGGCTGTACCGATCGGTCCTACGCGGTGGCCGCCCAGGCAGGGGTTCGCACCGAAACGCTGCTTGGCGTGGGGGTGGGAGCTACTCGCGACGCAGCCGTCATGGGGGGCCTGTCGGCCCTCAACACGGGGTTCGACCGTCACACCTGGTTGGCCTGCACTGACGCTGACACCGTGGTGTCCTCGACGTGGTTGACCCGGCAGTTGATGTGGGCCCAGAGCGGCATGGACCTGGTCATGGGCACTGTTGAGCCCGCTGACCTCGACGATCCAGCACTTTTGGCCTCTTGGCGCGGTCAACACCGCCTCGGCGAGGACCATCACTACATTCACGGCGCAAACCTCGGGGTGCGCGCCAACACGTGGCGAGCCGTTGGCGGCTTCGGGACCCTCACCACAGGCGAAGATGTAGCCTTCGTCGCGCGGACCAAGGAGCACACCAAGCAGTGGGTGGCCACCGACACCACCCGCGTGATCACTTCTGGGCGATTGCGCGGTCGGGCAAACGGCGGATTCGCCGACTACCTGCGCGCGCTCGCAGAGCCCCAGTGAGAGTCGCACTGCTCGGGCCATCGCGTCACCCCGTTGCCGAGCCGTATGCGGGAGGGCAAGAGTCTTACGTGGCCACCCTGGCTACTGCGCTCCGCGAGCGCGGACACCGCGTCACGATGTACTCCGCCGCAGGCTCAGATCCGTCGCTAGCCGACGAAGTAGTGACCTACCCGCAGTTGCCACAGCTCTCCGAGGTGGCCGCTCTCGATTTCCAGTTGCCCGAGCCGGGCTTTCTGCGGGATCAGCACGCCTTCTTAGGGGCTGTCGGCGACCTCATGGCCCGCCGCGGTGACATCGATGTGGTGCACAACAACTCGCTGCACCACCTGCCGTTGGCGGCCAGCCGTGCCGTGGGTCTGCCCGTGGTCACGACGTTGCACACTCCGCCCTTCCCCTGGATGGAACTAGGTGTCGCTCTCTGCGACCCGCGAGCTGTCTTCGTTGCCGTCAGCGCGGCCCTGGCTGCTCAGTGGACCACACTCGAGCGCCCAGCCAGCGTCATCCCGAGTGGGGTTTCCACCGACGCTTTCGCGGCGGGGCCAGGAGGAACCTACGCCGTATGGGTCGGTCGACTTGTCCCCGAAAAAGGCGCCGACCTCGCCGCCCGTGCCGCCCGTCAGGCGGGTCGGGCTGTGCGACTGATCGGACCCGTTGGGGATAGTCAGTGGTTCGAAAGCCGCATCCGACCTTTACTCAGCGACGACGTGACCTACGAAGGCCACCTGTCTCACAAGCAGGTCGCGAGCGCGGTGGGTGGAGCGGCCGTGACCCTGATGACGCCCAGATGGGAGGAACCGTTCGGGCTGGTCGCCGTCGAATCAGCCCTGACGGGCACACCGGTGCTCGCGCTACAACGAGGGGGGCTGGCCGAAGTGATCGACCCTCAGATAGGGGTGTTGGTAGAGCCCCGGGCCACAGATCGCGCCACCTGTGCTGCGCTCGGACACGCCCTCGACGGGGCCGCGAGACTCCCCCGAGCTGCGGTGCGTGCCAGTGCCACCGCCCGGTTCGGAGTCGATCGGATGGCCGCCGATTACGAGCATATCTACCGCCAGGCGATGGCCCAATGGTGATCGGCTACTACGTGCACCACCACGGTGCCGGCCACCTCACTCGCGCGCGCGTTATCGCGGCCGCTCTTCGGGCCCGAGGTCATGATGTGGTGCTTCTGGGATCGGCTTTGGCCGGCTCGAGCGGTGTCCAACTGGCTGCCGACGACAAGGGGTCGTCCACGTGGGTGGACCCGGACGCCGACGGTGCTCTGCACTGGGCCCCACTGGGCCACGTCGGCTACCGCGACCGCATGAACGATCTCGCCTCCTGGGTGGGCACCCATCGCCCAGACGC
>JBBSKS010000194.1:0-4742 GCA_038256095.1 Actinomycetales bacterium
AGATCATCACGACCAGCAGCGCTGCCGCTGCTGCAATCGGCAGGGGGGCCCAGGATCCGCGTGCCAGGATGAGCACCGCTATCGCCAGCACCCCCATCAGCGGGAGCCCGTAGGACATCATCACCGTGTAGCCCAATAACAGACCGGCGACCGTGGCCAGGCCCGCGATTCGGCCAGGAGTGCCCGCCGTGGCGGCCCCGGCCAACGCGCACATTCCCCACGCGGCCACAGCAGCAAAGAGGCCGTCGGCCGAGACAGCCACAAAGATCGCGGCCGGGCTCAAGGCCAACAGCGGCGCGACCCGGCGAGCGGCGGTGCCAGCCCCAAGAGTCCGCATGGTGGTGAGCACCGCGATGACGCTCGTGGCACCCAGAGCCGTGGTGATCAGTCCCACCCACAGGGGGTCGCTGATGCCGAGGCGGACCAGCGCGATGAAATAGAGAAAGGCCCCAGGTGGGTGACCGGCAATGTGCACCACCCAGTTGTCCGGGTGGGCATAGGGAATGCGCTCGATGAATTCATCGAGCATCCCGGGGGTGTCGTCGATCTTTTGCGCCGTCGTGAAGTATTCGTGGCCGTTGGCGAACACGTGCGCGACACCGGCGAGCCCGTCGGTGAAGGCCAGGGCGAGCATCCACGTCAACGACGCCGCGTAGGCCGTGAGCATCAGCCACCGCCACGACAGCCGCTGAGCGAGCGAGTCGGCATACCGGTAGGCGAGAACGGCGAGCACAATGGCCGGAAGCGTCCCGGGCCCAAACCAGCGCGGACTCCAGAATCCGTGCAACGGCTCGATGGTCCCGAATTCGCTAGGATTTTTGCGCGCGTAGACCTCCCAGCCCAGCAGGTGCGGGAGTGTGAGGGAGGTGACGATGATGAGGGCGGCGAGGGCCAAGCCGATCCACGGCGCGCGCCGGGCAGGGGGTGCTGCAACCGGGCCGACCATGCTGCATACGATAGGCGACGGGGGCCTATCGGAGCGGTGCGCGGGGGTAGATCGGTAGAAATTCGTCAGGCGAATGTTACTACCGGTGCAGGCTGCCACCGATGGGGGCGGATACTGTCCCTTATGTCTACTTGTGACCTTATATTGCCGTGCCGTAATGAGGCCGCGGCTTTAGTCGATTTGCTTCCTAAGGTTTCCGACGATTTTACGGTGATCGTGGTCGATAACGGGTCCAACGACAACACGGCGCAGGTAGCGGCACGACTGGGCGCAAAGGTGATTCACGAGTCTGTGCCCGGCTACGGTGCCGCCATTCATGCCGGTCTGGAAGCGGCGAGCCACGATTATGTGGCCTTCATGGACGGGGATGGCTCCTTCGATCCGAACGCCTTGATTCCCATGGTGGCGCAGGTGCGCGACGGTGCCGATATGGCTATCGGACGCCGCCGGCCCAGCCGCGCGGGGGTGTGGCCGTGGCACGCTCGATGCGGGAATGCGCTGATCGTGGCCTGGTTGCGCCGGCGGATCGACATGACGGCGCACGACATCGCACCGATCCGGGTATGCCGTCGCCAAGCGCTGTTGGATCTCAACGTGCGGGATCGGCGCTTCGGATATACGGTCGAGTTGCTCCAGAAGGCCACCGCCGCGGGGTGGCGGCTGGTCGAGAGCGACGTGGCCTACGGGCCGCGGGCCCGTGGCACCAAGTCGAAAGTCTCCGGCTCGGTCGTCGGCACGCTGCGCACGGCCCGCGACTTCTGGAAGGTTCTGTCGTGATCGATTCAGGGGAACAGCAGTGAAGGTGCTGGTGATGGCCAAGGCGCCGGTCGCCGGACTGGCGAAAACCCGACTGGCCGCGGTGCTCGGCGGCGACGCCGCGGCCGCATTAGCAGCGGCTGGTTTCCTGGACACTCTCGATGCGTGCGCCCCGGCCGACGATCGCATCCTCGCGTTGACGGGCGACCTGTCGCAGGCATCCCAATCTGAGCAGATCCAAGCCGGGCTCACCGGGTGGACGATCGTGGCTCAACGCGGCGAGGGTTTTGCCGAGAGGCTGGCGAATGCCCATCGAGACGCTGGGCCCGGCCCGGTGATCCAGATCGGGACGGACACCCCGCAGGTGAGTTCGGCCGACCTGGAGGCGGTAGCTTCTGCGCTGAACGGTCACGACGCCGTGCTCGGTGAGGCCACCGATGGCGGCTGGTGGGTGCTTGGGCGGCACGACCCCGAGCACGCCCAGGCTCTGCTGGGTGTGCCGATGTCGACGAACAGCACCGGTGCGGCGACCCGTGCGGCGCTGGTGGCCCTGGGCCTGCGGGTGGGTTCGACCGCGATGCTGCGCGACGTGGACACCATCGAGGACGCGCAGATTGTCGCGGCGCAAGCGCCGCAGACCCGATTCGCCGCCCAGTGGGCTCAAGCGTGGGGCCAGCGATGACCAGGGCCTCCTTCACTGATCTCTTCTCCCAGGCGTTGCAGGGAATGCCGGTCCAGGTGGTGGGCCGTGGCGGGAGTCCCTTGCACCTTCCGGTGCACAATTGGATGCGTCAGGCCGATGCCGCAGATCTCGAGTTGCTCGATTTGTGCGTGAGTTGCTGCCTGGATATCGGCTGCGGCCCCGGTCGCCTCAGTGCCGCGTTGGGGGCCCGCGGGCATTTTGTCTTAGGGATCGACATCGTCAACGAGGCGGTCAGGCAGGCCCAGTCGCGCGAAGTGCGGGCTGTGAATCGCGACGTTTTCCGGTCGATGCCAGGAGAAGGACGCTGGCATACGGCGCTGCTAGCCGACGGAAACATCGGTATCGGCGGGGATCCGGTGACGCTGTTGAGACGGGTTGGGGACATTATTTGGGAGGGCGGTCGCGTGGTGGTGGAGGTGGCCGAGGCGGGTGTGCAGATGGCGTCCTACTGGGCCAACCTGGAATACGACGGTGTGCAAAGCCGACCCTTCCGGTGGGCCGTCCTTGGGCTGGACGACATTGATGAGGTCGCTGGTGCGGCTAGTTTCGTGGTCGCTTCCCGGCATCAGGTGGGATCCCGCTGGGCGGTCGTACTCACGCGGCCAGTGAATAAACGGGCGTGACTGAAATTGGTAAGTTTTTCCACGACCAAACCGGGTTAGCCTAAGCATTAGTCCGCTGATGGATGGGTTGTCGCTGATGGAGGATCTTGATTCTGATGAAACCTCCTATTCCGAAGCCGGAGCACTTCACATCTGCGCTTCGCAGTCCCGCCGTTGCGGCCCGAGTCGGGGTGTGGCTCGGAATCAGCTTCGGAATCTGCTTCATCACGGGGCTCATCAGCCACTATGCCCAAGAAGTCAGTCAGCCCATCGCCTTTCCCACTACGCCGGCGTGGGGCTATCGATTCACTCAGGGGTTGCACGTGGCCACCGGGACGGCAGCCATTCCCCTGTTGGTGGTCAAACTGTGGACCGTCTATCCGCGGCTGTTCGAGGGCTTCCCGTTGGGGAACGCACGAAAGATGCTGGTGGTCGGGCTGGAGCGGGCCTCGATCGCGGTGTTGGTGGCCGCAGGCACCTTTGAACTGGTGACGGGCCTACTCAACAGTGCTCAGTGGTATCCGTGGACCTTCTCCTTCCGTAGCACGCACTATGCATTCGCGTGGATCGCTATCGGTGCCCTGGGCGTGCATATCGCAGTCAAACTGCCGATCATCCGCGACGTTCTGCTCGGCGATGTCGACGACGTCAAGCACGACCGGCCCAGTGCAACCCAGGAGGGCGCGTTGTCGCGTCGCGGTCTTTTGCGAACCACTTGGGTCGCTGCCGGCGTTGCCGTCGTGGCGACGGCGGGAGCGACCGTGCCCCTGCTCCGCAAAGTGTCCGTGCTCGGGGTGCGCTCCGGCGAGGGACCTCAAGGGATCCCGATCAACAAATCGGCGCAGGCTGCTCGCATCACCGATGACATGGTGGGGGCGGGCTATCGCCTGAAGGTCATGGCCGGGGACGTCGAGATGTCGTTCACCAGGGACGAGTTGCTCGCGATGCCGCAGCGCACCGAAACGTTGCCGATTGCCTGCGTTGAGGGTTGGAGCGCGAGCGGTGAGTGGACTGGAGTGCGGATGCGGGACCTGCTGGATGCCGTCGGCGCGCCCGCGGGCTCCGAGGTTGTCGCGCGCTCCTTGCAGCCCTCCGGCCCGTTCCGTGTCACGACCCTGCAAGCGAATTTCGTGGACGACGCCCGCACGTTGCTAGCCCTGCAGTTGGCCGGACAAGACCTCGACATCGATCACGGATTTCCCTGCCGACTGATTGCTCCCAACCGTCCCGGGGTTTTACAGACGAAGTGGCTCGAAGCCTTGGAGGTGCGGACGTGAGTGCGGTGAGGTATGGGCTGGGAGCCATCGGTGTGGTCGTCGGGTTGTGGGGCGCGTGGCTGATCTTCGGCACTGCGGACGTCAGCGACTTCGTAAACATCGGGTTGTTCTTGGCCGGCGGAATCATCGCCAACGACGGCATCATTGCGGCGGTCACGCTGGTGTTCGGCTTCATCGCGATGCGCCTGCTGCCCAAGCCCGCGCGCGGCCCGGCGGCAGTGGGGTTCGTCATCGTCGGCACGGTGGCGCTGGTGGCGATCCCCGTCGTGGGCAGGTTCGGTGCGCGCGCGGACAATTCGACGTTGCTCGACCGCGACTACGCCACGGGTTTCGGCGTGCTGGCGGCGGTGGTGCTGATCCCGCTCGCGGTGGCCGCGGTCTATCGGATGGGTCGCACCGGGCCCGATGGCACCAGCCCTCAGTGACTGACTGCCCGGTCAGCGGGCCGAAGCGCGGAT
>JBBSKS010000195.1:0-4724 GCA_038256095.1 Actinomycetales bacterium
GGTCGAGGACGTGCCGGTGGAGTTGCAGATCCGCACGGTGGCCATGGACTTCTGGGCCAGCCTGGAGCACAAGATCTACTACAAGTACGACCGTGACGTGCCCGCCCACATACTCCAAGAGCTCAAGCGGGCCGCGGACGTAGCAAGCGACCTGGACCAGACGATGGAAAGCCTGCGATCCGAAGTCAACGCCCTTAAGGCTTGACCCTCACGCGGCGTGCGCGCTCACAGTGCTCATATGACCGCGACACACCACCAGGCAACGACACATCGAGGTATGCAGATGCGCACCGTAGGTCAGGTCGCCGACGACTTCGGAGTGACGGTGCGCACCCTGCACCACTACGACGAGATCGCTGTCCTGCACCCCAGCGAACGCAGCCCGTCTGGCTATCGGCTCTACACCGAGTCGGATCTAGAGCGTCTGCGCCAGATCGTGCTGTATCGGCGCCTCGGGTTCAGTCTGGACGATGTGAAAGCTCTGCTGGCGGATGAGCGCGAGGTGCTCGGGCATCTGCAACGCCAACGTGCGGCGGTCAACGACACACTCGGCGAACTTAGATCGCTCGCCGAGGCCCTTGATCGAGCCATGGAGGCGGAAGTGAACGGATACCAGATCAGCAAGGACGAGCAACGCGAACTTTTTGGGGAGGCCTTCAGCGACGAGTACGCCGCCGAGGCGCAAGAGCGTTGGGGTGACAGTGACGCTTGGGCGCAGTCGCAACAGCGCACGAAGAGCTACACCAAGGAGCAGTGGCAGCAGGTCAAGACCGAGATGGACGAGGTCAACGATGCGTATGCCGGGTTGCTGACCTCCGGAGCCGCGGCCAGCGACGTTGCGGCGATGGACGTAGCCGAGCGGACCCGCCAGCACATGACGCAGTGGTTCTACGACTGTTCGCCGCAGATGCACGTGAGCCTGGCCCAGATGTACGTCGCGGACCCGCGCTTCACCAAGACGTACGAGGATCACACCTCGGGTTTGGCGCAGTTTGTGCACGACGCGATCATCGCCAACTCCGCTCGCCAGGAAGGCTGAGCTCTTCCCGGCGTGTGGACGACGAAGCTGTGCTGTCAGCGTGCTCATCTACGCTGGTCCTCATGCCCCCGATCCCTGTCCCACCGCATCGGGGGCATGAGTATGCCGGCACGTTCGTCGCCTTCGAAGGCGGCGACGGGGCGGGCAAGTCCACCCAGATTCGCCTCCTCGCGGACGTGTTGACGTCCGCGGGCCGGGACGTCGCCGTCAGCCGAGAGCCCGGAGGCACCGACGTCGGTGCATCGATCCGCAGCGTCGTGCTCCACGGGGAGCACGTCGATGCCCGCGCTGAGGCTCTGCTCTTTGCCGCCGACCGCGCGCACCATGTGGCGTCCGTGATCCGACCAGCCCTTGAGCGCGGCGCCGTGGTGCTGTGTGACCGGTTTATGGACTCCTCGATCGCCTATCAGGGTGTGGCTCGAGAGTTAGATCGCGACCAGATCCGCGACCTCTCGCTGTGGGCGACCGGCGGCCTCCTGCCGGACCTGACGGTGCTGCTCGACGTCGATCCGGCCCAGGGGCGCTCGCGACGAGGAAACGTGCACGATCGGGTGGAGTCCGAGGGCGACACCTTCCACGCCCGGGTGCGCCGGGGGTTCCTCGATCTCGCAGACCAGGAGCCCGATCGCTATCTCGTGCTCGACGCGTCGCGCGATCTTGGCGAACTGCATGGTCAGATCAAAAATGCCGTCCAGGCCCTTGTGTGTCCCGTCTCGACAGGTCCGGCGTGAGTGTCTTCGATCAACTCGTCGGCCAAGGCCGGGTGGTCGAAGCGCTGCGGGCGGCGGCCACACACGCTGATGCGATGACCCACTCATGGCTGCTGACCGGGCCGCCCGGCTCCGGGCGCTCCATTGCGGCCAGGGCCTTCGCTGCCGCCCTGCAGTGTGAGCGCGTCGACAACCCCGGCTGCGGCGTCTGCGCCGCATGCCACACCACGATGATCGGCAGCCACCCCGACGTCCGGATCGTCGCCACCAACGAGACCTTCATCCGCGTCGACCAAGCGCGGGAGTTGGCCCTGGCTGCGGCGTTACGTCCGGTGTCGGGGCGGTGGCGCGTCTTCATCATCGAAGACGCCGACCGGCTCAACGAGCAGGCCGCCGATGCGCTGCTCAAAGCGCTCGAGGAGCCACCGCCGTGCACCGTGTGGCTGCTGTGTGCCCCGACGCTCGACGACCTCATCGTGACTGTGCGCAGCCGGTGTCGTCACCTGCGCCTGGGCACACCCCCGGTAGAGGCGGTTGCCCAGTTGTTGATCAGCCGGGACGGTATCGAGCCGGCGATGGCTCACTACGCCGCCCGCGCCGCCCAAAGCCACGTTGGCGTGGCCAAACGCCTGGCCACCGACGAAGCCGCGCGAGGTCGCCGTCGGCGCTACACCGGCATACCCGTGACGTTGACGAGCCTCGGCGCCGCGTTGGAGGCCGCCCGCATCGTGGTCGACGAAGCGCAAGCCTCGGCCCAAGCGATCTCCGGCGACGATGCGGCCAATGCCCGTGCGGAGCTGCTGCGCCAACTCGGGGCTGACTCGGCGGCCCGCACCCAGCCTCCGGCCGTGCGAGCGCATCTCAAGCAACTCGACGACGACCAAAAGAGGGTCGCCCGACGTCGTCAACACGACGCCATCGATGCGGCCCTGACCGATCTGTCCTCGGTCTACCGCGACGCACTGGTCTTGGGCACGGGCGCTTCGGTGGCGGCCATCAACGCCAGCGAGTTAGACCTCGTTCGGTCGGTGGCGCGGGCCATGAGCCCCGAAGAACTGCTCGCTGCTTTGGAGTCGATCTCGCTGGCGCGAGCCCGGCTCACAGCCAACGGAGCGCCGTTGCTGGTGATGGAGGCGATGATGATTGCATTGACGTTGCCGCGTGCTCCAATGGGCGCTCGGTCATGACACGACTAAAGGATGGCGAAGTGGGCACACGTGGGGTTGGACGAGGTCAAGGCGCGACGCTGAGGCGACTGAGCAGCGTGGTGGCGCTGACCGGACTGCTGGTGGTGTCGGCGTGCAGTAGTACCCCGCCCGCCACAGCGCCCGACCAGCCTCAGCAGGATGCGAGCTCGTCCAGTAGTGGTGAGCCAACCGCGAGCGACGGCGTGCCCGCCGGGCTCGAAGAGTTCTACGGCCAAGAGATCGCCTGGGAAGACTGCGACGGTGGTGAGTGTGGCCGACTTACCGTGCCCATCGACTACGCGGCTCCCACCGAGGGTTCCATCGAGTTGGCTCTTCTTCGAGTGCCAGCAGGGGATCCAGGCAAACGCCTGGGGAGCCTGCTCGTCAATCCCGGTGGGCCCGGCGCGTCCGGCGTCGAATACGCCCGTCTGGGTGGTCTTATAGTCTCCGAGGCTGTTGCCGATGCGTACGACGTCGTCGGGTTTGACCCGCGCGGCGTGGCCTCGTCGGCACCGATCACCTGCTTCGACGATGCCCAGATGGATGTCTTCCTTGGGTCAGACCCCACTCCGGACACACCAGAGGAAGAGACCGAGGCCGAAGCGTTGCGTCAGGAGTTTGCTGACGACTGCGCCGCTGCCGCCCCTGACCTGCTGGGTCATGTCTCGACCGTAGAGGTCGCGCGCGACATGGACGTGCTCCGCGGCGCGCTGGGGGAGCCGAAGTTGGACTACCTGGGAGCGTCCTACGGGACCTTCATCGGCACCACTTATGCGCAACTGTTCCCCGAGCGGGTCAACCGTCTTGTGCTCGACGGTGCCATCGACCCGGACCTTTCCGGGTTGGAGCTGGGCTTAGGGCAGGCCGAGGGTTTCGAGCAGGCCACCCGCGCCTACGTCCAAGACTGTGTCGATCAAGGCGATTGCCCGCTCGGCAGCGACGTGGATGCAGGGATGAAGCGCATCAACGACTTCCTCAACGAGGTCGATGAGAATCCGGTCCCTGTTTCTGGGGACACCGTCACCGAGCTCACCGAGGGGTGGGCGCTGCTGGGCATCATCGTGGCGATGTACGACGAGACCGCGTGGGACATTTTGACGAATTCTCTCGACAGCGCCTTTGACGGCGATGGCGCAGGGCTGCAGTTCTTAGCGAACATCTACGCCGATCGCAACGCCGAGGGTGTCTACACCGGTAACGGAAACCAGGCGATCTACGCCGTCAACTGTCTTGATCGGCCTAGTGAGGACACCGGGGTCACTGACGAAGAGACGCTTGCTGAGTTCGAAGCTGTCGCTCCGACCTTTGGTCGCTACCTTGCTGGCGACAGCGGGTGCGACTCATGGCCAGTCCAAGCAACCGAGACGCTGGACAGTTATGCCGCAGCGGGTGCGCCACCGATCCTGGTCGTCGGCACCACCGGTGACCCCGCTACCCCCTACGCGTGGGCCGAACAGTTGGCCGAGACGTTGGACTCCGGCGTGCTGCTGACCTACGAAGGTGAGGGCCACACGGCATACGGACGAGGCAGCGACTGCATCGACGAGGCGATCGATACCTACCTGCTCGAGGGCACCGCCCCCGAAGACGGGAAGCGGTGCTGATCGGCGCATCGTGACAGCGGGCGCGCACGCGGCATACGGACCGGATTCGCACCGTATGCCGCACGTCAGTTACGCTTCCCCCGCACCTTTGGGTGCAAGCCGCCTTAGCTCAGTCGGTAGAGCGATTCACTCGTAATGAATAGGTCACCGGTTCGACTCCGGTAGGCGGCCCAGACAGCAACAA
>JBBSKS010000196.1:0-4700 GCA_038256095.1 Actinomycetales bacterium
TCCAAGTTGTAGCAGTCTTGCAAGAACACCGCAAGATTTTGCGGCGCTCACGCCATGGCGAACGGTCACTGGCGCAGATTAGGCTGAACTCATGGCACTCGATATCTCAGCAGCGCGGCCCGACCCTGCGTTGCTGGACCTTCCGTGGGAAGTGCCGTTGGAGGAATGGCCGCAGAGCCACCTCGCCGCCCTGCCGCGAGGCATCTCACGCCACGTCGTGCGCTTCGTCAAAATGTCTGGCCGGGTCGTGGCCATTAAGGAAATCAAGGCCGACCTGGCTCGTCGTGAGTACGACACGTTGCGCTTACTTCGCCGACTCAACCAACCCGCAGTGAAGCCCCTCGCCGTGATCTCAGGCCGCACTGACTCGGGCGGTGAGCCGCTGGACGCGTGCCTGGTAACCCGCCACCTGCGCTTCTCGCTGCCCTACCGCGCCATCTTCAGCCAGCGTCTGCAACCCGACACCGCCCGCCGGGTGCTTGACGCCTTAGCTGTGCTGCTGGTCCGGCTGCACGTCAACGGCGTTTTCTGGGGTGACGTGTCGCTGTCCAACACCCTGTTTCGCCGAGACGCTGGCGATTTCGCGGCATACCTGGTCGATGCCGAGACGGCCTCGATCTACCCGCAGTTGAGCAACGGCCAGCGCGCTCACGATCTGCAGATCGCCTACGGCAACATTGCCGGTGAGCTGATGGACCTCGAGGCCGGCGATCTGCTAGATGCCACCATTGACCCCGTCGAAACCGCGAACCGCGTGATGCACCGCTACGAACTGCTCTGGGAGGAGCTCACCGCTCCCGAGCGCTTCGAGAAGGGTGACCGCTGGCGGGTAGAAGACCGCATCTCGCGCCTCAACAATTTGGGCTTCGACGTCGACGAGTTGGCGATGACCACGGACATCGACGGCACGCACATCCAAATCCAGCCCAAGGTTGTCGATGCTGGCTATCACTCGCGCCGGATGATGTCGCTGACCGGTCTGGACGTCCAAGAGAACCAGGCCCGCCGCTTGCTTAACGACCTCGACTCCTACCGCGCCGCCACCGACCGACAGAACGACGACGAGGCCCAGGTCGCCCACGACTGGCTTTCCAAAATATATGAGCCGGTGACCCGCACGGTGCCCGCGCAGATGCGGTCCAAACTCGAGCCCGCCGAGTTGTTCCACGAACTCCTTGAGCACCGGTGGTATCTCTCGGAGCGCGCTGGGCGCGACATGACCATCGAGGATGCAGCCCTCGACTACGTCGACACGGTGCTGCCCGACAAGCCCGACGAGGCTGCCGTACTAGGCATGGACACTGACGAGATTCCTATCCGGGCGCCGCTAAGCACTTAGGCGCGCGGTGGTTGGGGCCTTGGCCCGTTAGTCGGCGGCGAGGTCGACCCGATACAGCTGGGACCAGTTCTTTCCGGTCACAAGGAACGACTCGTCACGCTTGTCATACGCAATGCCGTTCAAGACGTGTGCAGGATCGCTAGCGCCCTCGCGTGCCACGGTGCTCGTCAGGTCGACTCGTTGCTCGACCATCCCCGTCGCTACATCAATGGCCACGATGTCGACCTGTTTCCAGACGTTGGCCCACACCAGACCGTCGACACATTCAAGTTCGTTCAGCAACGGGAGCGGCGAGAGCACGCCGCCCTCGTCGGCTTCGTGGACGGTGATCTCGCCGAGAGGTCGCAGGTCTTCGACGGCGAGCGACCTCAACGTCGCCGTGCCGTCGGAGAGCCACAGCACGTCCCGCGTCTCATCGAAGCACAGCCCCCAGCCTTCGCCGTCGATCTCCAGCGTCGGCCCTTCGGTCAGGTCGGGCACGCTCCACGTGTGCACCACCCCGGATTTCCACGTCAGTTGGTATGCCGCCGGGCCAGCGCTCGGGTCGTCGAACCCGTTGGGCACGACGGTGACACCCTCACCGAACTCGTCGGCGGGTAGTTCCGCGCTACGGATCACGTCGCCGCTAGCCGACAAGATGTCAATGCCCGACTCGCCATAGAGGCCGCGGCTATGCACCAACGTCCCGTCGTCGAGCAGTTCTAGGCCTTGAGTGAAGGTCGCCTCGCGCGAGATGACCTCGTCGATCACCAAGGCCGACGATGTCGCGGCGGCATCAGTTGACAGCGATGTCGCCGCGTCAGGCGTCGACTCAGGACCACCTCCGATGCACCCAACAAGCAGCGCGCCGCCGAGCACCAGGCTCGTCGTCGGCGCGCCCAAGGGAAGTCGCATGCGGTTCAGGCCCGCAGTTGCGCGATCGCGTAGAGGCTGATGGCCGTGGCGATCCCGGCGTTCAGCGACTCGGTGGTCCGGCTCATCGGGATCGACACGATCTGGTCGCAGTTCTCCCGCACCAGACGAGACAACCCCTTGCCCTCAGAGCCCACCACGACGACCAGCGGACGGTCGGCGAGCGCTAGGCCCGGCAACTCGACGTCACCATCGGCGTCCAAACCGATGACGAAGAAGCCAGCCTTACGGTAGTTTTCCAGCGCCCGGTTCAGGTTGGTGGCCTGAGCGACACGCACCCGAGCGGCAGCGCCTGCGGAGGTCTTCCATGCGGTAGCGGTCATCCCGGCCGAGCGCCGCGACGGCACGACGACTCCGTGAGCGCCGAAGGCACCAGCCGAGCGCAGGATGGCGCCCAGGTTGCGCGGGTCGGTGATGTTGTCGAGGGCCACGATCAGCGGCAACCCCGGCATCTCCATGTCGAGCAGGTCGTCCGGGTGGGCGTAGTCATACGGAGGCACCTGCAGCGCCAAACCCTGGTGGGAGGCACCATCGGTCAGCCGGTCGAGCTCACCACGGGGGGCTTCGAGCACCGCGATGCCGCGCTCGGCGCACATCGAGATGGACTCCCGGACGCGGTCGTCGGAGTCGATCCGAGAGCCGACGTAGAGCGCCGTCCCAGGGATCCAGCTGCGCAGCGCTTCGACGACCGAGTTGCGTCCGGCCACAATTTCGCTGCTGGCCTTGTCTTTGCGCTGCGGCGGGCGGCCACGTTTGGCGGGGAAACCCTGCTTGCCGTCTCCAGGCTTGCCCTCGTCGGACTTGCCGCCGCCGAACCTCGAACTGTGGCCGGCCGGGTGGTTGGGTCGGTCTTCGGCCTTGGGGGTCGGGCCGCGCCCTTCGAGTTGCTTACGACGCTGACCGCCGCTGCCGACGACGGCACCCTTCTTTTGGGTCTTGCGCACTGCGCCGCGGCGCTGGGAGTTGCCGGGCATGCGGCATACCTCAATTTCTGTTTTCAGGAGTCGAGCGCCCAACGGGCGCCCTTCGGGGTGTCTTCGATGGTGATGCCCAGGGTGCTGAGCTCGTTTCGGATGCCGTCGGCCGCAGCGAAGTCGCGGCTGGCGCGGGCGGCGTCCCGATCGGCGAGGCGCGCGGTTATCAGGGCGTCGAGCGCGGCATGGGCGGACGAGTCGTCGCTGGCCCCGGCCCAGTGCGGGTCGAGTGGGTTGATGCCGAGCACGTCGGTCATCGCCACGACGGCCTGCAACCGCTGCGGTATGCCGTCCATCGCTGCGTCACTAAGCTCACGGTTCCCTTCACGGACTTGGGCGAAGATCGCTGCAAGGGCCATCGACACGTTGACGTCATCGTCCAGTGCCCCCACGAACTCCTCCGGCAACTCGCTCGCCTGGGCCGCCGTCACGACATCGGCTGCGACCGCTCCGGTCGCTTCGAGGGACCGCGTCACGAACGATTCGATGCGCTCAACGGCGGCTTCGGCCTCGACGAGGGAGTCATCGCCATACTCAATAACCGAGCGATAGTGCACGGCTCCCAGGTAATAACGCAACACCAGCGGCCGCACGTTCTTGGTCATTTCAGAGACGATCATCGAGTTGCCGAGCGACTTGCTCATCTTTTCGCCGCTGATCGTCAGCCAGGCGTTGTGCATCCACCAGCGGGCAAAGCCCAGTCCGGCCGCACGCGATTGGGCCTGCTCGTTCTCATGGTGCGGGAAGCGCAGATCGACGCCACCACCGTGGATATCGAAGGTGTCGCCCAAGTACTTGCGCGCCATCGCCGAGCATTCGAGGTGCCATCCGGGGCGGCCGCGGCCGTAGGGGGTGGGCCAGCTGGCGGTTTCTGGCTCCTCTGGCTTGGCGCCCTTCCAGAGGGCGAAGTCCCGAGGGTCCTTCTTTCCGCGCGGGTCCGCATCGGCTGCGGGCTCCATATCGGCGATCTTTTGACGCGTCAGCTCGCCGTAGGCCGGCCACGACTGCACGTCGAAGTACACATCGCCGCTGTCGTCGGCCGCCGGGTAGGCATGGTCCTTTTCGATCAGCAGCTCGATGAGCTCGACCATCTCGGTGATGTGTCCGGTGGCGCGCGGCTCGTAGGTTGGCGGAAGGATACCCAACGTCTCGAGGGCCTCAGTGGTGGCACGCTCATGGGTGTAACTCCACGCCCACCAGGGCCGGTCGTTCTCGGCGGATTTGCGCAGGATTTTGTCGTCGATATCGGTCACGTTGCGGACCAGCGTGACGTCATACCCGTGCCCGCGGGTCATCCACCGACGCAGAATGTCGAAGGCTACGGTGAAGCGGACGTGCCCGATGTGCGGGTCGCCCTGGGTCGTGAGCCCACAAATATAGATGCCGACTTTGCCGGGCTCCAGGGGTTCGAAATCCCGGAGCGTGGCCGTGGCGGTGTCGTACAAGCGCAAACTCACCGCCCCAGGCTACTTGCA
>JBBSKS010000197.1:0-4691 GCA_038256095.1 Actinomycetales bacterium
AGTGTTCTACGGCTTCTGTGGGATGTGTGGCTCCACGATGTTCTGGCGCGTCGATACTCAGCCCACCTGGATGTCGATCGCCGCCGGGACGCTCGACCAGCCCAGCGGTCTGCATACCGAAGCGGCGTTGTGGACGGAGCAGGCCGCCGACTATCACCACCTTGACCCCGACGTGCCCAGCTTCGTGCGTGAGGCCGACGCGCCGACGTGAGTTAGGTCACCCGACTTGGTCAGGTGACCTAAACCTGGCAAGATTGCACCTTCAATCGACCAACCCCTTCAGGAGTTTTCATCATGACCCCCCGTCGCCGTTGGGCGGCACTGGCAGTGCTCGTCCTTCCGGTGTTACTTATCAGTGTTGATATGACCGTGCTCGGCTTTGCCATTCCGGCCTTGAGCGCAGACCTGCAGCCTTCTGGCCCGCAACTGCTCTGGATCATCGACATTTATTCGTTCTTGCTTGCTGGACTCCTCGTCCTGATGGGCAACCTTGGTGACCGCATCGGACGGCGCAAGCTGCTGATGATCGGCGCCACCGCCTTCGGGCTCGCCTCGGTCGTTGCCGCGTTTGCCACCTCAGCCGAGATGCTGATCGCTGCCCGCGCGTTGCTAGGCCTCGGTGGAGCCACGCTGATGCCGTCAACGCTGTCGTTGATCCGCACTGTCTTCCCCGATGACCGTGAGCGTCGCAATGCCATCGCCGTCTGGGCCGCCTCGTTTGCTGGCGGTGCAGCGCTCGGCCCCATCGTTGGTGGATTCTTGCTCGAGCACTTCTGGTGGGGCTCGGTGTTCTTGATCAACGCGCCCGTCATGGTGCTGCTCTTGCTCGGCGCCTTCTTCTTGCTGCCCGAATCACGCAACCCAACGCCTGGCCCCTTCGATGTGCTCTCGGCCGGGCTATCGATCGGTGGCATCTTGCCGCTGGTCTACGGCCTCAAGGTCATCGGCACCGAAGGTGTGAGCCTTCCCGCGGTGACGGCTCTGCTGGTCGGCGCGGGTCTGCTGACGTTGTTCGTCCGCCGTCAGCGTCGTCTCGTCGAGCCGCTGTTAGACGTCACGCTTTTCGCCAACCGTATTTTCACCGTGGCCGTGCTGACCAACCTGCTGGCCACCTTTGCGCTGATCGGTGTCCTGTTCTTCTTGCCGCAATACCTGCAGATCGTGCTCGGGCTCTCGCCGTTGACGGCTGGTCTGTGGATGATGCCGCTCGCAATCGGAACCATCAGCGGCTCGCTCTCGGCACCATGGCTCTCGCGTCTCGTTGGTCTGCGGGTGATCATCGGAGGCGGCATGCTGCTGGCCTCGGTTGGCTTTGCCACCGGCGCCATGCTGGCCTCGACGGAATCCCTGGTCACGCTGATGGTGTGGACCGCATTGGTGGGTCTGGGCGTCGGGATGGCCGAGAGTCTGACCAACGACGTCATCGTCTCCTCGGCTCCGCCCGAGCGCACGGGTGGTGCGGCGGCAATCTCGGAGACGGCCTACGAGTTTGGTGCTGCCATGGGCACGGCCGTGCTCGGGACCGTCGGGTTGCTCGTCTACCGGGCCGGCCTAGACGGCGCCCCCGTCTCAGTGCCCGAGGAGGCCATCGAGGCCGGTGGCGAGACGCTTGGTGCCCTGGGCTCGGTCACTGCAGCTCTTCCCGCGGACGTGGCCAGTGCCTTTACCGACGTCGCCAACACCGCCTTCACCTCTGGGTTGTCCACGGTGCTCGGGGTCGCCGCCCTCGTTGCGGCATACACCGGGGTTCAGGCCTTGGTGGTGTTGCGCGACCCGCGCAAGCGTTCTTCAGCAGCAGGCACAGGTCGACCACGCGGCGACGTGCACCCGGGTCCGGGTCACGAGAGCCTCATCCGCGCCTCTGAGTCGGTGGCTCCGGCGTTTCGATGACCGAAGCGGCCAAGAGAGTCCACGTCCCGGTGGCGCAGCGACGAGCGCAACTCGTCGAGGCGGCCATGACCGTAATGCTCCGTGACGGAGCCTGGGGTTTGACGACTCGGGCCGTCGCGGCGCAAGCCGAGGTGTCCTTGGGTGCGCTGCACTATGCCTTTGACTCCAAGGCTGACCTGATCGGTGCCGTCTTCGCCGCAGACGTCGACTCTGCGGCAGCCGTGGTGAGCGAGGCGATGGACGCGGGTGGGTCCCCCGAGACCATGCTGCGTCGGGCGCTGCGCTCGTATGCCGAGGCTTTGCGAAAAGCTCCCACGGCGGAGTTAGTGCTCCAAGAGTTGACGCTGATGGGGGTGCGCGACGATGCGTTGCGCGTGCTGGTGAGCCAAGCGGTCAAGGATTTCCGAGCGGAGATTGCTCGCTTCTTGGCGCACGTCGGTGGCGCTGCCGGGGCTGGCGTCGCTTCTGGTGCTAACGACGCTCGGGTGCCGATTGCAGTGCTTGCCGAATCGTTCTTCGCCCAACTTGTCGGCTTGGCGCAGAACTGGCTGTCCACCGGTGACGATGCGCTGCTGGATGCCTGTCTCGACGATCTGGCCGTCCAGATGGCGGCGCGCCTTGCGACGTAGCAGTGCGCTACCGGATGCCCGCCTACTGAATGTCCGCTTCTGGCGGCGGTAGGTGGTAGGTCATTTGGCGTTGCACCGAAGCCACTCCGACCACGTGAACCACCGTCTGGGTGCCTTCCCCGGTGGGCAGCGAGCCGGTGATCATGCCGATGCTGGTCATGACCTCCTCGATCACCATCCCCACACCCTTCAGGCCCGCCACCACGGTGTCGATGTCGCCGAGGTGTTGATCGTCAACACTGATGACCACGTGTTGGGGCCCGTCCTGGTCCTGGGGAAGATTTTGCTGCTGGGATGGGTCGTGGCGGCTCGGCTCGCCCTCGGGTGTTGGGTGGCCGATCATTGGGCCACCACAACCAGACCAAGTCCTACGTCGAGTGATGAGCGGTCAATGCGGCGTGTCTCTTGGGCCAGGGTGGCCCACAGCTCGAGGCCCCGGCGTCCGGTGGCTTGCGCCCACAGTGCCGCCACCCCCGCAGCGTGCGGGGTCGCCATACTGGTGCCGCTGATGGTGTTGTAGCGATCGGGCATCGGCCAGGATGAAAAGACCGCCACACCAGGGCCCGCCACGTCCACGTGTCCACCGCGGGCTGGGCTGCTGCGAGCCGAGAATCGCGCCACCGTCAGGCTGCTGTCGAGGGCGCCGACGGCCATAATCGAGGGGCTGTTGGCTGGGGCACCCACGAAGCCGGGGTCGTCCGGACGGTTCGCGTTGTTGCCGGCTGCCGCGATGATGAGCGTTCCTTGAGCCAGTGCCCGGTCGCCCGCGATCGTGTAGGGCGGGTGTGGCTCGGCGACATCGGCGCCGAGTGACATCGAGACCACTGCACACTTATTGGTGATAGCCCAGTTAATTCCGGCCAGGATGCCAGCATCCGACCCCGAGCCCTCGTTGCCCAGGACCTTGCCGGCGTAAATCTCGGCTTCGGAGGCGACGCCGTACCGGCGACCGGTCTCTGATGCGCCGCCGAGTGAGGTGCCGATGCAGTGGGTGCCGTGGCCGTGCCCGTCTTGGGCGGTTTCGCCGCTCACGAACGACTCTGACGTGACGATGCGGCCGGCGAAATCGGGGTGCTCGAGGTCCATGCCGGTGTCCAGGACGCAGACCCGGATGCCCTGCCCGGTGAACGCCGAGAGTTCCATCTCGATGGCCTGCAGGCCCCAGGTGAACTCGTCGGTGTCGTTGTAGATCGGCTCGTCGGCCCCAGGTGCTTCTCCGGTGCCGAGGCGCCCAGCGAGGTCGTCGACACCGTCGCGGTAACCCTGCACGTAGCCAGGGGCGGGCAACACGTGGTGAATTAGCTCGGGCACCACGGCTAGCACGCCGCGGCTGCGATCGGCGGCAAAGCCCTGCAGTGCGCCCATTTGGGTGGGGTCGGCCGAGACCACCGCCATGCCCAACTCCGCAAACACGGTGGCATCGGCATTCGCGGTCTCGTCGAGGTCGACCGACTGCTGGGCGAAGTCGCGAGAGTTGGCGACGGACGACATACCGGCCACTTCGCGCAGAAGGGGCTCTGCGTCGGACGCGTCCTCGAAGACCACCACAAAACGCCCCGTGGTCTGTGCCGTGCCCCGCCTGCGGACTGCGTTGTCGCCGAAGGCGTTCGTTGACTCGCTCATGGTGATCTCCTCTGACGGTCGATCTTTTGACTCTAGACCCGGGGTACGACAGACGGTAGGTCGTTTGTGCGACGGATGAGCGAATCGACGTCGCTATCGGTGCACACCGCCGCTTGAGGTTCACACCATCGCTCTATAGCCCGACGGTGTGTACGTGCAGTGCCGGTGTGAACGAAAGCCGATGGGCTGCAGGGGCGGTGCTGGCTTAAGCGCAAGCCGCAGATGACGGGGCCTTGACAACGATATTCGATATGCACAACGATGATCGTTGTGACGACAGGCGTCACTAGATGTGGAGGGAGGCTCAGATGAAGACACAACGGGACATGCTGGCATTTGATCGTTGGGACGGGATGGTGCTGCGAGGTGCGCTGTGGCTGATCGTGGTCTGGGGTGTCGGCGCGAACTTGGTGCAACCCGTCGTGGCGTGGGTGCGTGGCGACGCGTTGTCCGTGTCGTACCCGGGGGAGATCACGGTGCCCGAGCTTGATCGGGTCGGGACGGCCTACGACAACGGGGTGTATGACGTGGCGGTCGCTAACCCGACGG
>JBBSKS010000198.1:0-4686 GCA_038256095.1 Actinomycetales bacterium
GCAGGAGGCGGTGCAGTCATTGGATGCGAAGTTCCGAGACGTGCTCATGCTCGTCGACGTCGACCAGTTGAGTTATGCCGAAGCGGCCGCGGCCTTGGACGTGCCGGTGGGCACCGTCATGTCCAGGTTGAGCCGTGCCCGCGCCAAGGTGCGCCGCCACCTCGGACCCGAAGTTTTGAACGCTAGGAGATTGCCATGACCTTTTCTGTGCCCGGTGTGTCGATGATCCAGACGCTGATGACCTGCCATTGGACAGGGCGGCGCGTCCAGCGCTACCTCGATGCCGACCCGTCCGCCCCCTTGGACGCCGCGCAGATTGCCCGGCTGGAAGCCCACCTGGACGAGTGTGAACGCTGCGCCGCCATCTCGCACGACTTCCGCGTGCTGCGGGTCGCACTGGGCCGCTGGGCCACTCCGGCCGATGACGAGGCAGTGCAACGCCTGCGGGGACTCGTCGACACGATGACCAAGGGTGAGCAGAGATGACCGCGCCCTGGGATTTGGTGGTGCTCGGGGGTGGCACCGCAGGGATTGTTGGGGCTAAGAACGCCGCGGGCTTCGGAGCGCGCGTGCTGCTGGTGGAGTCCGACCGCACGGGCGGCGACTGTCTATGGACCGGGTGCGTGCCGTCGAAGTCGCTTCTGGCGGCAGCGCACGCCGCCGCCGTCGGCCGCCGGAGTGCGGCGCTGGGCATCACGTATGCCGAGCCGCAGGTCGACTTTGCAGCGGTGATGGAGCATGTACGTTCCGTCATTAGCCATATCGAACCCGTCGACTCCCCGCAGACTCTGAGGGACGAAGGTGTCGAAGTGCTGACCGGGTATGGCGTCCTGACGGGGCCGACGTCGCTGCAAGTCACCGAGCCCAATCATGGCTCGGCGACCCCGGTGATCCACGACATTGAGTTCTCCCAGTTGCTACTCACTACCGGCGCTGATCCGGCCATGCCGCCGATCGATGGGTTGACCGACGCCAACCCGCTGACCAGCGATTCAGTGTGGGATCTCACCGAATTGCCGGGCCGGTTGGCGATCTTGGGCGGCGGTAGCATCGGCTGTGAGCTCGGTCAGGCCTTCGCCCGACTCGGCGCCGACGTGACGATCGTCGAGGGCGAGTCGAGGCTTATCCCCCGTGAAGACGAGAAAGCCTCGGGCATCTTGACCTCGGCGTTGGAGGCGGACGGAGTGACCGTGCGTACCGGCGCCAAGGTCACCCGGGTGTCGGCCCCCGGCGACGTAGGCGGAAGCCTGTTCTTGGACGACGACTCGGCCGTGGATTTCGACCAACTGCTGGTGGCTGTGGGCCGCAGCCCCCGGACGAAGGGCATTGGCCTCGACGTCGCCGGGGTCGAGGTCGGCGAGCGCGGAATGGTCATCGTCGATGATCTGTTCCTCAGCACCAACTCCCGCATCTGGGCGGCTGGGGATCTGACCGGTCACCCCCAGTTCACCCACCTGGCTGGCAATCACGGCAGCGCAGCGGCCTCGAACGCTGTGCTGGGCACCCGCCGCAAGGCCTCGACCGCAGTCCCCCGGGTGACGTTCACCGACCCGGAGATCGCCGGGGTCGGCGCTTCGACGGACGATGTGTCCGAGGGTTTGAAGCGCGTGGTCATCGAGCACTCCGAGGTTGACCGAGCGGTAGCCGAGGGCCAGGTGAACGGTTACACCTCGATCGTCTTCGACAAGGGCGGCACGATCATGGGCGCCACCGTTGTCGGCCCCCGAGCGGGCGAGAGCCTCGGTGAGTTGACGCTGGCGGTGACCAAGGGTTTGAAAACGCGGGACCTGGCTGGGGTGATCCACCCCTACCCGACGTACAACGATGGCCCCTGGAAAGCCGCGCTTGAAGACGTCAGTGACCGGTTGGGCTCACCGTTGGCCGACCGCGCCATCGGCGTGCTGTCCACCGTCCGCCAACAGTGGCTGAAGCGCCGCCCCTAGCCACCTTCACTCGTCCAACGTGCACCGACGCCAACGCCATTCGAAGGGTGGGTAGGCAGGTTCGGCTCAGTGTGCTGGGCGGCTCAGGGTGCGGTATCCGCCGATCATCCGTTGGGCGGCGCTGATGGCCACCACCGCCGCCCACACCCAGGCGATCTGCTCTGCGTAGAACGGAAGCAGCAACCACAGGCTGTGCACCGCGATGGTTTCGGTGCCTTCGGCCAAACCCCCGAGGAAGCTGAACGACCGGCCATCATCCAACTGGTGCCCGGTGCGCTCGGCGATGGAGGAGAAGGCCAAAAACGCCGTACCGTTGAGGTAATAGGTCACTAAGACCAGCGCAAACGGAACCCAGGATGCGTCGTACCCCCCGCTGGCCGCCCCTGCAGTCACGCCCATCGCAACACCCAACACGGTGGCGCCATAGACCAAGAAGTCGGCAGTGATGTCGAGGAATCCGCCAGCCTCGGTGCCCCCTGAGCCCAAGCCCGACCGCTGAGAACGCAATCGAGCCAAGGGACCGTCCAGCCCGTCACACAACCGTGACGTCAACCACAACACCAACGCGACGGCCCAGAGCTGCATACCCGCACTGACGGCACTGCCCAAACCCAAGGCCAGCCCCACCAGGCTGATCCGGTTCGGCGTGATCCAGGACTGATCGAGGCCGACAGCGGCCTGGTGCAGCGGACGGTCAAGAATCGACCGCATTGACGCGTCCAACATGGCAGCCCCTACGCCGGCACGTCGTCAGTGGGAGCAGATGCCGGCATGGGTGAGTCGGTGAGCTCGGACTCAGCCCCGCGTGCGCGACCCCGCTGCAACAACACGTAACCGATCACGATCAGCACCACGATCCCCGCGAGTGACCACAACAACCCGGCCGGGTCTTCCAACCCAGAGGCACCGACCTGCACGTAGAGAGCAACCGCGGGCAAGATGCCGAGCGCAGTCCCGATCGTGTAGGACGTCAGCGGTATGCCGGTCGCCCCAGCCACGTAATTGACGGCCATAAACGGTGCCACCGGCATCATCCGGATCGCCAGCACCGGGAAGACACCGGTGCCCTCGAGGTATCGCCACACTTTGCCCTTGTGCTTCTGGATCATTGGCTCAATGGCGGGCCGGATGGTGCTGCGCGCCAAGAAGAATCCGGTCAGCGAGCCCAGCATGGCCCCGACCCAGACGACCACCACGCCCCAGATCCCGCCGAAGACTGCCCCCGACAAAACCGTGAACAAACCCAGCGGCACCGGCAGAAGGGACAGCACCGCATACACCGCTATGAAGATCACTGGCCCCCACCAGCCGGCCGCCGCAACGCGCTCGCGCACGGCTGAGGGCTCTAAGAATCCTTGCTGATAGGCAATCCACACCAAGGCCAGCGCAATGACGAGCGCCACGGCCCGGACAATCCACTGTTTGGTGCTGACCTGCTTGGCCATCAAGGTGCCCTTCCGAGACGAATGAGTCTTATTGTCGCTTGTGCACAGACAATGTCTTTCATCACGGGAAGACACTGGGACATACCCCGTGTTCCCGAAGTCACGACGACGTTCCCTTTTCGAAAGAAGTGTGTTGATGCGCGCTACACCTCGCGGGTCTGCGACCTTGATCATTGCTGGGTTGGCCTTGGCCGCCTGCGCACCGCCGGTGGCCGAGACGTCTGACGCTCCACAGCAGTCGTGGGATGACATCACGACCGCCGCTGACGGGCAGGACGTCGCGCTCTGGATGTTTGGCGGCGACCCGGCCGGCAACGCCTACATAGACGACGAACTCATCCCCGCGGCCCAAGAAGCCGGCGTCAATCTGCGCCGGGTGCCCGTGGCCGACACCAAAGACGCGATCAATCGGGTGCTGACTGAGGTGCAGGCCGGGGTCGATGACGGCGAGGTCGACCTGATCTGGGTCAACGGCGACAACTTCTCGACCGTCCAACAGGCTGGCGGGTGGCAATGCGACTGGGTGTCGACATTACCGAACGCGCAGTTCCTCGACCCGGACGACGCTCTGGTGAACAGTGACTTCGGCGTCGACGTCGCCGGGTGTGAGGCACCGTGGCACAAGGCTCAGTTCAGCTTCGTTTACGACTCCGCGCGCGTCGACAACCCGCCAACCTCGATGGAGGGGCTCCTGGCGTGGGCTCAGGACAATCCGGGCCGCTTCACCTACCCAGCGCCCCCTGACTTCACCGGCTCGGTCTTCCTCCGCCAGGCGTTGTCGGCCGTCTCCGGGGGTGTCGACAACGTGCCATTGGCCTTCGACCAAAATGCCTACGACGAGTTGTCCCCTGCACTCTTCGATCGCCTCAACGAGATCGCGCCGGACCTGTGGCGCGAAGGCCAGACGTACCCCCGGGACTCCGCTGCCCTCGACAAGCTATACGCCGACGATCAGGTCGACTTCACCATGACCTACGGTCCAGCGACGTTGACCGACCTCGTCGCGGACGGAACCTTCCCCGAGACCACCACCGTGTTGACCCTCGACGAGGGCACCGTCGGCAACGCCAGTTTCTTGGCCATCCCCGTGACCTCTGGAAGCGCCGAAGGCGCGAAGGTCGTAGCCAACCTCGCCATGTCCCCGGAGCAGCAAGCGATTAAGGCCAACCCCGAGGTATGGGGCCAGTTCACCGTGCTCGATCAGTCGCGGTTAAGCGCGGAAGAGCAAAAGGCGTTCACCGACCTGCCCGCCTCGCCCGTGGTGCCGCCGTATGAGGAGTTGTCTGTCAACGCCAACC
>JBBSKS010000199.1:0-4571 GCA_038256095.1 Actinomycetales bacterium
GATGTCCAGGGATACTTCGCGGCTCGGCCGTGGGCCTCAAGGATTAGTGCTTGGGCCTCAGCCCAATCGCAGCCGTGCGAGTCCAGGGAGTCGCTGGAGTCGGCATACCAGATGTATGCCGACCGCTTTCCCGACCACGGGAGCGCCGACGACGTGCCGGTGCCGCCACTGTGGGGCGGCTACTGGCTAGAGCCACACCGGATCGAGTTATGGGCCGGGCGGCCCAATCGGTTGCACGACCGATTGGTTTTCGAAGGCGGCGAAGCCAGGGCTGGCCGCGACCTTGCCGATGCGTCGCAGTGGTCACTGCTGAGGTTGCAGCCCTAGGGCACTGAACCTGCGGAATCGGACAAGGGGCGACAACGGGGAGTGGCAATCTAGACTCATCTCCTGCCGACGCCGCCGAAAGGAACTGAATGAGCGACCTGATCGACACCACCGAGATGTACCTCAAAGCGATCTATGAACTGATCGAAGACGGGGTTGTTCCGATGCGTGCTCGAATCGCTGAGCGTCTTGATCACTCCGGCCCGACGGTCAGTCAGACGGTGGCCCGAATGGAGCGCGATGGCCTGCTCCATGTGGAGGAGGATCGACGGCTCACTTTCACTGCCTTAGGGCAGCAAACGGCGATGCGCGTGATGCGTAAGCACCGTCTGGCAGAGCGGTTGCTCGTGGATGTCATCGGTTTGGAAGCGGCGTACGTGCACGACGAGGCGTGCCGCTGGGAGCACGTCATGAGCGAGCGTGTTGAGGCGCGCATCTTGACCCTTATCGGTGACCCCACGTTGTCGCCCTACGGCAACCCCATTCCGGGTCTCATCGAGCTGGGCTACGAGCCTGCGCGCCCCGGCGAAGACGGCGCAGCCGCAGGAGATCCGCTGACCGAGGTCGTTGCTAGCGGGGCGACATCCGCCCGGATTGAACGGATCGGGGAGCCGGCGCAGGTCGATCCTGAGTCCTTGGACGTGCTCCTGCGAAGCGGCATCGTCCCAGGTGCAGCGGTGACCATTTCGGCGGAGGGTGACCGCATCCGGCTGTGCGCCACCGACCATCACGCCATCACCGTTCCCGCCGACGTTGGGGCACACGTATTTGTGAGTGCGGTGCCCAGCCACTCGCGCTAGTTGCGCCGGTCTCAGCGGCCCCTGATGCGGAATCGGTCGATCTAGACGGAAATGTCGGCAGTGTCAGTTTCGTCGTCGAACTCACCCAGAATCTGCTCCAAGATGTCTTCCACGGACGCCAGCCCGACCAAGGTGCCCGAGCCGTCACGGACTAAGGCCAACTGGGCGCGCTCCCGCCGCATCTCGCTCACTGCATCGATCAGCGGCAGATCATGGCTCAACCACGTGGGTTGTTGAATGAAGTCCAGCACCGGCGTCTTCTCGTGCCCACGGGACGTGGACCGCATGGCATCGCGCACGTGCACGACACCGATGACTTGTTTGCTTTGATCGCGCACGAACAAGCGTGAATGCCCACTGCTTTGGCAGGCGACCTCGACGTCCCGGGCGTCCTGGTTATCAGAGACTGTGACGGCGTCGTCGAGCCTGAACATCACCGACGAAACAGTCTCGGTTTCCAACCGTAATGCGCCGGTCAGCATCTGGTGGTCGGCGTCAGGCAGCACCCCGTGCTCATGCGACTGCGAAAGGAGAAGCTGGAGGTCAGCAGGCCCGTGGGTGGCGGATTCCACGGTGTCGATGGGATCGACGTTCACCAGGCGCAGCAAGGCATTGGCCATGCCGTTGAGGACGAACAAGATGGGCCGCACCACCCAGGTGAACGCCCGAAAGGGTAGCGCCAGAAGCAACGCTGAGGGCTCGGGGTGCGAGATGGCCCACGACTTGGGGGCCATCTCGCCGACCACCATGTGCAAAAACACGACGATCGAGACGGCAATGATGACCGCGATGATGTGGGTCAACCCGTCAGGTATGCCGATGCTGTGGAAGATCGGCTCAAGGAAGTGAGCGATGGCGGGCTCGGACAAAGCCCCCAAACCCAGGGTGCACAGCGTGATGCCCAACTGGGCGCCCGCGAGCATGAGAGACATTTCTCGGTGTGCGTTGACGGCTGCGCGAGCGGCGCGGCCGCCGGTCTTTGCGGCCTCGTCCAGGCGGTGCCTCTTGGAGGCGACGACCGCGAATTCGGTAGCGACAAAGAAGCCGTTGAGGACGAGCAGTAGCACGGAGATGCCCAGGGCGGCGCCAGCGCTCATGAGAGATGCCCATCGCGCGTGCTGGCCACGCGTCGCTCACGCGGCTCGCGATGTGAGTCGGGGTCTTCACGAGATCCGTCAGGATCAAGGTCAGTGATCTGTGGGGGATATACCGCCACAGTGTCGGGCACGAAGCGGGTGATGCCTAACACCTCGATGTCCACACTGGTCTTTTGAGGGTCACCGTCGGAGTCGCGCGTGGGCCAGGTCACGGTGACCCGATCGCCTTGCTCGGCCATGCGGCCCAGGCGATGCATGACTAAACCAGACAAGGTGTCGTAGTCCTCATTCTCGGGGAGCGCAATGTCGGTGATGGTCTCGACCTCGTCGATACGCATGCGTGCCGCTAACTGCCAGGTTCCGTCGGCGGTCGCACTGGGCTCGTCCTCTTCCTCGTCGTCCTCGTCCCAGATCTCACCCACGACTTCTTCGGCTACATCCTCGAACGTGATCACGCCGGCGAATCCGCCGTACTCGTCGACCACGACCGCGATCTGGCGGTGCTTTTCGCGCAGCTCTTCCAGCACTCGCGGCAAGGGCAGCGACTCAGGCAAGATCAGTGCGTCGTCGGCGAGGTCTCGCACCGGGATACGGCCGCGCTGTTCAGCGGGCACGCTGAGCAACTCCTGAAGGCCGATGACACCGACAATGTCGTCAATGTCGCGGCCAATAACGGGGAACCGCGAGTGTCCGGTGTCCAGCAGTTCGAGCACCCTGCTGGCGGGCTCATCGGCCTGCACCGTCTCCACGTCGATTCGAGGGGTCATGACCTCTTCGGCCGCGTGACCGCGGAAGGCGAGCCCTCGGCCGAGCAACTTCGTCAGGTCATCGTCGAGCAGACCGCCGCTGGCCGAGTCAGAGATGATGCGCTGTAAATCCTCGGGGGTGGCGCCTTGGGGCAACTCCTCGACCGGCTCGATGCCCACCGATCGCAGCAGTGCGTTGGACGCTTTGTCGAAGAGAGAAATGATGGGCCCGGCCACGACGAGATACGCCAACGTCGAGCGCGAGAGTGCGCGCGCCAGCGGGACGGGCTTGGCGATGGCGAGGTTCTTGGGACCTAATTCGCCGAGAACCATCTGCAAGGCGGTGCTGAAGCCCAGTGTGAGCGCCAGGGACAGGGTCAAGGTAGCGGCCTCAGACAGGCCAGTGAATCCCAAGGTGTCGGCCAGACCGCGACCGACCAATGGCTCACCGGCGAAGCCCACCAGCAGGGCGGTGACGGTGATGCCGAATTGTGCCCCGGACAAGGTGAAAGACAGGCGCGAGGTGACCTTCAGTGCTCGCTCTGCAGCTGCGTCGCCTTCTTTAGCGAGCGCCGTCAACTTGCCACGATCTACCGAAACGTAGGCGAACTCTTGGGCGACGAAATACCCCGTCGCCACCGTCAGGACGAAGATGACCAGCAGACCGCCAAGGATCAACACGAAGAACGTCCATTGCTAGGCCGGGCCGCACCCGGCCCGGGTTGGCCGGTGTGTGTGGACCCGCTGGAAGACATAGGGACAAGGCTAGCTGACATCGGCCCTTAGGCTCGTGGCGATGACTCCGGGGCGACGAGTGCTGTGCGCGGTGGCCCTCGGTGGCGCCGTGGGAGCAACGATGCGCGCTGTTATCGAAGCCAATCTAGGCGCTGGGAGTGCTCCGACGTCCTTTCCTTGGTCCACGCTGGCGATCAACGCCGTGGGCAGTTTTCTTCTCGGCGCCCTCTCCGTGTGGGGCACCCCCTTGGCCTGGTGGGTGAAACCGTTTGCCGGCACGGGGGTCTTGGGCGGCTTCACCACCTTCTCGGCCTATGCCGTGGCCGCCGATGCGCTTCTGCTGAACGGATCGGTGGGCGCCGGGCTGGGGTATGTCGTCGCGACGCCGCTGCTGTGCATTGCGGCCGCTGCACTGGGCACTCGACTACCGTCTGTGCTCGGCCTCCAGCGTGGCTCGACACCGGCTGCGGCAGGGCAAGAATGAATCCCTCGTTCCAGGTCTGGCTCGCTGTCGCACTCGGTGGCGCAGTGGGCGCCAGCGTGCGGCACCTCGCGGCGACGACGAGGTGCGGGGCACTAGTTGGCGTCTTTGCGGCCAACACCCTTGCAGCCGGGGCCCTCGGAGTGCTGGTGGCGCACGCTTCGTCGCTGTCGCCCTTCTGGTTCGCTCTGCTCGGCACGGGATTGTGCGGAGCATTAAGCACCTACAGCACCTTCGCGGTGCAGGTGTGGGAGCTGTTGCAGGTCGACGTGCGACAGGCAGCGGGCTACGTCTTGGCGACGATAGCCGCTGGCGGGTTTGCGGCTATCGTCCCGTTGCTTGTGTGGGGATACTGAGTCACTTCGGGACGTGCCCGAGTGTTGTA
>JBBSKS010000200.1:0-4479 GCA_038256095.1 Actinomycetales bacterium
CGGAGTGCGCAAGTACGGCTTCCACGGGACGTCTCATGCCTACGTGTCCCGCCGGATCGCCGCGCTGCTCGATCGCCCCCTGGCCGACGTCAACTCGATCGTGATTCACCTCGGCAACGGGGCATCAGCCTGCGCGGTCGCTGGCGGCATCAGCGTCGACACCACCATGGGCCTATCCCCCACCGACGGCCTGGTGATGGGCACTCGCACCGGCGATCTCGACCCCGCCGTTGCCGGTCACCTCGCGACCGTCGCGAACCTCTCGATCGAGGATTTCTCGACGGCCATCAACAAGTCCAGCGGCTTGCTCGGGATGACCGGCAGCGGCGATTTTCGGGAGGTCATGGCCAAGGTGGACGCAGGCGACCAAGCCGCTCAAACCGCATACGACGTGGTGGTGCACCGGATCGTGGCGCATGTCGGCGCCCTGGCCGCTCCCCTGGGCCGCCTCGATGCAGTCGCTTTCACCGCTGGGGTCGGGGAGAACAACCCGAGACTGCGGGCGGACGTCCTGCGCCAACTGAGCATCTTCGGCCTCACCGTCGACGACGCCGCAAACGACACTGCAGGCGACGAATCGCTCATCAGCGCTGCGGGAGCAACTCCAGCCGCTTTTGTGATCGCTACCAACGAAGAACTCGACATCGCCCAACAGTGCGCGGCTCTGCTGTCCTGGCGATGAAACACTAAGAGCATGGCTATTGGCACGTGTCCGTCCCGGCATCAAGAATGCGCTCAAGCCGACCTTGAGCTCTGGAACACTCCGCCGAACTGGATCACGCTGGTCCGCACGGTTCTGGCGGTGGGCCTGGCCTTGGCGGCCGCGGGACAGCAGAGCCTGACGCTCATTCTTGTCGCTACCGGCATCTACTGGGTGGGCGACATGGCCGACGGCGCCGTCGCTCGATTGATGCGCCGCGAGACCCGTACCGGGGCCGTGCTCGACATCATTTGCGACCGCATCTGCGCGTCAGTGATCTACATCGGCCTCGTGTGGTTGTTGCCAGACATGTGGATCCCGATCGCGATCTACCTGCTGAGTTTTAGCGTGCTCGACCTGATGTTGTCGCTGTCGTTCTTGCTGTTCCCGCTGTCCAGCCCCAACTACTTCTACCTCGCTGACCCGCTGATCTATAAGCTCAACTGGTCGCGAATCGCCAAAGGCATCAACTCCGCCCTGTTCTTGCTCGTGGTCGTCGCCTTCGAGTCGGTGCTGATCGCCACGCTGCTCGCGATCTTGCTCACCAGCCTCAAGCTCTACAGCCTCTATCTCTTGTCGAAGGTCACAATCCCGACCAACGGCGAGTGTGCTCAGGAATATGCTCAGGCGCGCACCGGCGCCTCGCCGTGACCCTCCTCATCACCTTTGCGACGTGCCTGCTTTCTGCCCTTTTTCCGCTGGTCAACGCCGAGGCTTATATCGTCGCGGTCAGTTTTGCCACCGACTCCAGCAGTCTGTGGCTACTGGCTTTCGTGGCTGGTGCAGGCCAGACGGCCGGTAAGTTCATGTGGTACGAGGCAGCGCGGCGGGCCATGGACTGGCCTTGGATCAGCAAGAAGCTAGACAAGCCGCACACTCAAGAGCTCCTGATCCGGTGGCGGGAATGTTTTGACGCTAAACCTTGGCTGTGGAGCAGCGTGCTCTTCCTTTCTGCGAGCGTGGGGCTGCCACCGCTGCTCATCCTTTCCGTCGTCGCCGGGCAACTGCAGATCTCGCGTGTCTGGTTTGGCGTCACCGTCTTGCTGGGCCGCACCCTTCGCTTTGCCGCGATCTTGGGCGGCCTTGACGCGGTGACTAACGTCATCCAGCAGTGGGGCTAGGGTCCGCCACGTCTGCCGCGTGGGCGACATACGCCATCGGTTTCCACAAGAACCCCAGCGCGATGAGCGAGCCGATGAAGGCGAACCAGAAGGCGCTCAGCAAGCCGAACTGTGCCGCGAGCGCCCCTCCGATCAGGGTTCCGATGGCGATGCCGCCGAGCGAGCCGAGCATGTAGACGCTGTTGACCCGACCCAGCATCGGATCGGGCACCGCTAGTTGGCGCACGGTCGTCGAGGTAGTCCCCCACACGACGGCGTGAACACCGAAGAGAAACATGATGACGCCGGCAACGATGGCCGAGTGCGTCAACGCCAGCGCGGCATGACTGAGTGTCTCCAAGATCAGCCCGGCCCGCAGCAAACTGGCGTAGCTAAAGCGCTGCTCCAACCGCGCGTAGAGCACCGATCCCAGGACGCCGCCCACCGCAATCATGGCCATAAAGACGCCAAATCCGACGTTGCCAAGTCCCAGTTGTTCTTGGGCGTAGAGCACGTAGAGCCCGAACACTGCACCGTAGGTGACGTTGAAGATGGTGATCATCAGCGCCAGGGTGCGCACGGGAGGGTATTGCCACAGCCACACCGCGCCCTCGCGAATTTGAGCGCGCATAGGTATGCCGAGGGGCCGGGGCGTGCGCGCAGGCATCTGCATCCGCGAGATCAAGACCACCCCGAGCATTAGCAAGACCGCGTGGGCGCCGAACGCCGCCCATGTAGTGATCGTGAACAGCGCCGCTCCGAGCGGTGGCCCCACCATCTGATTGGTCACCATCATGGCGCCGACGATGCGCGCGTTGGCGACCCCGAGGTGGGCCCGCGGCACCACGGTCACCGTCAGCGTGGACGCGGCGTTATCGACGAAGGTTTCAGCCGTCCCGATGAGGAAAAACGCGGCATACACCGCGGGGAGCAAGACGTGATCAGTGACCACCAACGCGATCAGCCCGAGCAGCACCACGGCCCGCACCCCATCGGCTGCCATCACCAGCGTGCGCCGGTTAACGCGATCCACCACGCCACCGGCGATCAAGCCAAACAGCAACCAGGGCAAACGTTGCGCGAAGACGGCCATGGAGATGGCTAACGGGTCCCGGGTCAGCGAAGCGACCAAGAGCGGGCCCGCGGCCAGCAGCACGCCATCGCCGAGGTTGGCGGCTGTCGAAGCGGCGAACAACCACCGGAAGTTTCGCCCCAAAGCAGGAGGCAGGAGACGTGCGAGCACTCTGGCGACGTTAGCCTGCGTAGGGTGCTTTCACGAGCCACTTTCTGCGCTGGCCGATCCGAGGAGATTGCATCAAACGCTTAGAAGAATTGTCGGTGGTCCAGACCCGCCTCGGCGAGCTGTGTTTGCGACGCCGATTGGAGCCGATCACCGCAACCCAGGTGTATGAGGTGAAGTTGGGTGAGGAATTCCTCATGTCCAGCCTCTTCACAGTGGCCGAGGAGGCGCTGGCCGACCTGGGCTTGGCTGCCCTGGCCGCCCGCCGCTCCGAAACCCTCAGTTCCGAAACACGTGGCACCGAGCCAGCCAGCCCCGGGTGGTCGGTGATAGTCGGCGGCTTAGGTTTGGGTTACACCGGTATCGCCGCACTGCGCGACAACCGTGTCGGTGCTCTGACCGTCGTCGAGGCCCTCGAGCCGGTCATCGAGTGGCATCGCAGGAGTTTGCTGCCGGTGTCCGAAACGCTGATGGGTGACCCGCGGACCAGCGTGGTCTTGGCCGACTTCTTTGCCACGGTCGCGGCCGGTCCCAGCGATTCTGGGCCGCTTGATACGGCATACGACGCGGTGTTGTTGGACATCGATCACGCACCCGATTTTGTGCTGCACGAAAGCCACCAGGGCTTCTATTCTCGCGAAGGGCTGCAACGGATGAAGCAGTTCGTGGCGCCCGGTGGCGTCTTTGCCCTGTGGTCCGACAACGCCCCCGACGAATCCTTCACCGAGCACTTGGCGTCGGTGTTTACTGACGTTGAAGCGCACGTCGTGTCGTTCGCGAACCCGCTAATCGAGGGCACGAGTTCCAACACCGTCTATGTGGGCCTCGCCTAACGCTTGCTGATTGCTGATATGCCGCGTCGTCCCGATCTGACCCTGGGATGATGCAGCACCTACGAAGGGTTAACTCACTGTGTCGGACACCTCCCCACTGCCTCGCACGCGGCCTCCCGAAGTCGACGAGGCGGCTCTGCGGGCATTCAACGAGCATGTGCAACCTGAGATTGAGGTGCTGCTCCGCGTGGCGACGTCCTTGACGCGGCGCGGCGGAGGCGCCGAAGACCTGGTGCAAGAGACGCTCATCCGGGCTTTTCGGGCCATCGATTCTTTCGATGGCCGCTACCCAAGAGCATGGTTGCTGACGATCCTGCGGCGTACCCACATCAACATGCACCGCCGCACTCGCCCGGGCACCACTGACGACGTTGAGCAGTTGCATGGATCGCGGCCCGCGTTCGGGTCCGCCCACGCCCCCAGCCCTGAGGATCAGGTGCTCGATCGACTGCTCGACCCGGCGCTGCAGGAGGCGGTGCAGTCATTGGATGCGAAGTTCCGAGACGTGCTCATGCTCGTCGACGTCGACCAGTTGAGTTATGCCGAAGCGGCCGCGGCCTTGGACGTGCCGGTGGGCACCGTCATGTCCAGGTTGAGCCGTGCCCG
>JBBSKS010000201.1:0-4470 GCA_038256095.1 Actinomycetales bacterium
ACCTCTTTAGACTCTTCTCCGTGGCCAACACCCCAGAGCAACCAACGCCTTCGAGCGCGCCGGACCCCGAGCAGATCGACAGGCTCGTCGATGAGGCCATCTCAGCCATTGAGGGCGCGCAGTCCCTGGAGAGTCTCAAGGACGTGCGACTGGCTCATTCCGACGAAAAGTCTCCGTTGTCGTTAGCGAACCGGTCGATCGGAACGCTGCCCGGCCCGAAGAAGGCCGCAGCAGGCAAGCTCGTCGGCCAAGCGCGTGGGCGCGTCAACGCAGCCATGGCCGCGCGCGTGAAGATCCTCGAAGCCGAACGCGACGAGGCGATCCTGACCGAAGAAGCCATCGACCTCACGGCACCGGGCGCCGCACGGCCCTTGGGGCGCCGCCACCCGCTCACGCTGATGGGGGAGCGAATGGCCGACGTCATGGTCGGGATGGGTTGGGAGGTCGCGGACGGCCCCCAGGTCGAGGCCGAGTGGTTTAACTTCGACGCGCTGAACTTTGATGCGGATCACCCCGCGCGGCAGATGCAGGACACCTTCTTCGTGGAGCCCGCCGACGGCGGCTTGGTACTGCGCACCCACACCTCTCCGGTGCAGGCGCGCTCGCTGCTCGAACGTGGAGTGCCGCTGTACATCGCTGCCCCCGGCAAGACGTTCCGGACTGACGAGCTCGACGCCACGCATACCCCGGTGTTCCACCAGATGGAAGGGCTGGCTATCGACGAGGGGCTGACGATGGCTCATCTCAAAGGCACCCTGGACCGCCTTGGCGAGTCGCTCTTCGGCGAGGGCATCGTGACCCGGTTGCGGCCCTCGTTCTTCCCCTTCACCGAGCCCAGCGCCGAAATGGACGTGCGGTGCTTCGTCTGCGGCGGCGCCGACGCGAGTTGCCGCACGTGCAAGGGAACCGGGTGGATCGAGTGGGGTGGCTGCGGGATGGTCAACCGGAATGTGCTGCGATCGACCGGTATCGACCCGGAGCGTTACCAAGGGTTCGCCTTTGGGATGGGCGTGGAGCGCTCCTTGATGATCCGAAACGGTATTGCCGACATGCGCGAAATGATCGAGGGCGACGTCCGCTTCGCTGCTCAGTTCGGGATGGAGATCTGATGTTGATTCCGCTTCAGTGGCTCGCTGAATACGTTGACCTGCCCACCGGTGCGACCGGTGAGCAGGTCGCAGCTGACCTGGTGCGGGTGGGCCTCGAGGAGGAGGGCCTGTTCGGCGGTGAGGTCACCGGCCCGCTGGTGGTCGGTCGAGTCCTCGAGCTGACCCCCGAGCCGCAAAAGAACGGCAAGACCATCAACTGGTGTCAGGTCGATGTCGGCCAGCACGGCCAACGGCTTGCGGATGACACGCCTCAAGGCATCGTCTGCGGGGCGCATAATTTCGTGGTCGGCGACTTGGTGGCGGTGATCCTGCCGGGTGGGGTGCTGCCCGGCGACTTCGTCATCTCGGCCCGCAAAACCTACGGGCACGTCAGCGCCGGGATGATCTGCTCGGCCAAAGAGCTTGGTCTTGGCCAGGAGTCGGACGGCATCATCGTGCTGCGCGACTACTTCGGCGATGAGGCGCTGTCCTTGGAGCCCGGCGACAACCTGATCCCAGCGCTCGGCCTCGACCAGGAGACCGTCGAGATCAACGTCACCCCCGATCGCGGCTACTGCTTCTCGCTGCGTGGCGTCGCTCGCGAATACGCCCACTCCTCCAGCGCGACGTTCACCGATCCGGCCCACCTACCGGTCGATCCAGCTGCTGAGGGCGGCTTCGGTGTCGAGCTGCGCGATGATTCCCCGATCCACGGGATCGCCGGTTGCGATCGCTACGTGGCCCGAGCGGTCCGCGACCTGGACCTCTCATCGCCGACCCCGGGTTGGATGGCAACCCGACTAACGCAGGCTGGTATGCGGCCCATTTCCCTGGCCGTCGACGTCACCAATTACGTCATGTTGGCCTTGGGGCAACCCCTGCACGCCTTCGACTTCGACACGTTGAAGGGTCCGATCGTGGTCCGCCGTGCCCAAGCCGGTGAGAAGCTCACGACGCTCGATGACGTGGCACGCAGCCTGCATACCGACGATCTGTTGATCACGGACCGCGGCGACACCGTGCTGGCGCTGGCCGGCGTCATGGGCGGCGAATCCAGTGAGGTCAGCGCCACGACCACTAACGTGCTGATCGAGTCAGCGCACTTCGATGCCCGCAGCATCGGTCGCACCGCGCGGCGTCACCGTCTGCCCAGTGAAGCGGCCAAACGGTTCGAGCGTGGGGTGGACCCCGACCTGAGTGGCGCTGCCGCTCAAATGGCGGCCAACTTGCTGGTCGAATTTGGCGGCGGGACGGCTGACCTCCAGATCACCGACGTCGACGAACGAGTTGCCCGCGGCGCCTTCGAACTAGAGCTCGCGTTAGTGAGCCGGTACGTCGGCGTGGACTACACGCCGGAGCGGATTGTCGATGTCCTCGAGCAGATCGGCTGTGCCGTCGAGGCGGCACCCGGGGGAGGTGCCGTGTCGGTGCTGCCCCCCTCCTGGCGCCCCGACCTCACCGACCCCACGGATCTGGTGGAGGAGGTGGCACGCATCGACGGCTACGACAAGATTCCTTCGATCGTGCCGTCGGCCCCCGGGGGCCGCGGGCTGACGCATCACCAGCGTCTACGGCGCGCCATCGCTGGTGTGCTGGCGGGTCAGGGCCTCGTCGAAGTGCTGACCTACCCCTTCGTGGGAATCAAGCGCTTCGACGACCTCGGCCTCCCGGCCGGGGACCCGCGTCGCAGTGCGGTCGCGCTAGCCAATCCCCTGTCCGACGAAGCGCCGCTGATGCGCACCGAGTTGCTCCAAACCTTGCCCGACACCCTGCGACGCAACGTGTCACGCGGGACGAAAGACCTGGCGCTCTTCGAGATCGACACCGTCTCGGCTGCGACGCAGGCGAGTGCCCCAGCGCCCGCCGGGGGTTCGGTGCCCGACGACGAAACGTTGGCGCAGATTCGTGGTGCTGTGCCCGATCAGCCCTGGCACGTGGCGATGATCGCCAGCGGATTCGGCGAGCGCGGCGGCTGGTGGGGCACCGGACGCGCCGCTCAGGCTAGTGACGCGGTGGGGTGGGCACGATCCGTGGCCGCCGTTGCGGGCCTGCACGATGTCGTGGCGGTTACCGATTTTCGTATGCCGTTCCACCCGGGCCGGTGCGTGCGCTTGGTGCTGTCGACGGGTGAAGGCGCCGATAGCGCCAGCGACGAGGTCCTACTGGGTTGGGCCGGGGAGTTGCACCCCAAGGTCATTACCGCCCTAGGACTGCCCGTGCGCACCGTGGCGGCCGAAGTCGACCTCGACGTCGTGGCCGCCATGAGCACGGGCCGGTTCATCGCCTCGCCCATCTCGACCCAGCCACAGGCGACGTCTGACGTCGCCCTGGCTGTCGCCCGCTCGGTGCCGAACGCGGCGGTCGAGGATTCGCTGCGGGCTGGTGCGGGGGAGTTGCTGGAGTCGCTTCTGCTCTTTGACGTCTACGAGGGAGACCAGATCGAAGCAGGTGCCAAGTCGTTGGCGTTCCGGCTGGTGTTCCGAGCCAGCGACCGCACGCTGCGCACCGAAGAGGTCAACGAAGCGCGAGACGCTGCGATCGCGCGCGCCGGCGCCGACCATCAGGCGGTGCAGCGCGCATGACGACTTCACCCAGGAACAGTGGATCCGCCGAAAAGGGGGCACGGAGGACGGTGCTCGTCACGGGAGGTTCGCGGGGGATCGGTGCCCACCTGGTGCGCGCCTTCGCCGCGGACGGCTGGTCGGTCGTGGTCATCGGCCGCTCCCGCGAAGGCCTGGCACGGATCGAGGCTGAGCTCCGCGAGTCCGGGCATGAGGTGCTGGCGCTGGCTTGCGATGTCACCGATGAAGCCGCCGTTGCGGCCATGGTTGCTCAGGTGCAAGCACAGGGCCCGGGCATCGATGTCGTCGTCAACAACGCTGGCCTGATCGAGCCTGAGGTCCCCCTGTGGGAGTCAGATGCCGACCAGTGGTGGCAGGTGATTGAGACGAATGTGCGGGGTCCGTTCCTGGTGACCCGCGCCATTGCGCCCACGATGATCGCCCAAGGTGGTGGGCGGTTCATCAACATCAACTCGGGGGCGGCGACGAGAGAGAGCGCGGTGCTGACGGCATACAACGCGTCGAAATCGGCCCTGGCCCGGATCACCGGTGGCGTCGCCGCCGCCGGAGCCGAGCATGGGGTCTTCGCGTTCGACCTCGCACCCGGCGTGGTCGACACCGATATGACCCGCACGATGGCGATGCACGAAGGCCGCACCACATGGACCGACCCGGGCGACGTCACCAACCTGGCACTGGCCATGGCTCGGGGTGACCTAGACGCCTTTTCGGGGTGCCTAGTGCGGGCAGGAGTGGACACCCCTACGTCTTTGCGTGCGGCGGCGCAAGCTGGCTTGCCTGAGGGCGCGCGCACGATCCGG
>JBBSKS010000202.1:0-4439 GCA_038256095.1 Actinomycetales bacterium
AAGGCAAAAGGTGAGGGCGAGGGCACGGGGCCGCCGCAGACCTCCGCGTTAAGGCCGATGCAGTCCTCCCCACCGCGCCCTACCGCGAGGAAGACGACGTCGGAGACAGGGCGGAACGTATCGGAGCCTTGCAGGGCGATTCGGACCGGAGCCCGGGTCTGTGCAACCTGCCGCAGGTGCTCGTCGAAAGAGGCGTGCTGGCGGGCGTCGATGCTGGTCGGCGGCAAGAGCGTGATGTGGGTCGGGATGGCCGCACCGAGTTCGTCACCGACGGCCGCCCGGGCTGCAGCGACGTCCGAACCGATGGGATCGGGCACCACAAGCACAACCCCAACAGTCCTTCGCTCATCAGTCACAGCCGGTGACCTTACTCGCCTTTTCCACAGCCGGTGACCTTACTCGCCTTTTCGGGCCGTCGCCTAGACCGGCGTCGGCTCGTGCAGATCAGCGACGATCTGGTTGAACGTCGCACTGGGACGCATTACCTCGGTGGCCACCTCACGGTTGGGTAGGTAGTAACCGCCGAGGTCCACAGGCTGACCCTGGGCATTGGCCAACTCGTCGACGATTTGGTCTTCGTGCTCGGCCAGGCTTTCGGCCACCGTGGTAAAAGCGTGGGCCACGTCAGGGTCCTGCGTCTGCGCGGCCAACTCCTGCGCCCAGTAGAGCGCCAGGTAGAAGTGGCTGCCCCGATTGTCGATCTCCCCGACCTTGCGGCTCGGCGAACGCCCCTGATCCAGCAGCGTGCCGGTTGCCTTGTCTAAGGCGTCGGCCAGCACCTGCGCGCTGGCGTTGCCGGCGTGTTGCGCGAGGTGCTCCAGGCTGACCGCGATAGCGAGGAATTCGCCCAGGCTGTCCCAGCGCAGGTGATTCTCCGACAGCAGTTGCTGCACGTGTTTGGGCGCTGAGCCGCCTGCACCGGTCTCGAACAACCCGCCGCCGCTAATCAACGGCACCACCGAGAGCATCTTGGCGCTGGTGCCCAACTCGAGGATGGGGAAGAGGTCGGTGAGATAGTCACGCAGCACGTTGCCGGTCACCGAGATGGTGTCTTTGCCCTCACGGATACGATCCAGGCTGACCTGGGTCGCCGCCATGGGGGTCATGACCTGGATGTCCAGACCGTCCGTGTCGTGGTCGGCGAGGTATGCAGTGACTTTGGCGATGACGTTGGCGTCGTGCGCTCGGTCTTCGTCTAGCCAGAAGATGGCCGGCGAGCCGCTGGCCCTGGCGCGGCCTACCGCCAATGACACCCATTCGCGCACGGGCACGTCCTTGGTCTGGCAGGCCCGCCAGATGTCGCCGGGCTCCACGTCGTGCTCGAGCAAAGTGTCCCCGGCACTATTGACGACGCGGATGACGCCAGCGCTTTCGACCTCAAAGGTCTTGTTGTGACTGCCGTACTCCTCGGCGGCCTGAGCCATCAGCCCTACGTTGGCCACCGAGCCCATCGTGGTGGGGTCGAAGGCCCCGTGAGCGCGGCAGTCGTCCAACACCACTTGGTAAATGCCCGCGTAACTGCTGTCCGGGATGACCGCGAGGGTGTCGGCCGGTGAGCCGTCGGGGCCCCACATCTGCCCGGACGTGCGGATCATCGCCGGCATCGAGGCGTCCACGATGACGTCGCTGGGCACGTGCAGGTTGGTGATGCCCTTGTCGGAGTCGACCATGGCCATCGCAGGACCAGCCGCGAGGCCGTCGTTGATGGCCGTGCGAATCTCATCGGCTAGGTCGACCTCAAACGCATCCAGCCCGTTCAAGATCGAACCCAACCCGTTGTTCGGGCTCAGGCCGGCAGCAGCCAACTGCTCGCCGTAGTGGCTAAAAACCTCAGGCAAAAAGGCCCGCACCGCGTGGCCGAAGACGATGGGGTCCGAGACCTTCATCATCGTGGCCTTCAGGTGCAGCGAAAACAACACGTCGCGCTTGGCGGCCAGGGCAATCTGCTCGGTCAAGAACGTGCGCAGCGCCTCGACCCGCATGACGGTGGCGTCGATGATCTCGCCGTCCAACACCGCGATGCCATCCTTGAGCGTAGTCTCGGCGCCATCCGTGGCTATGTGGACGATCGCAAGGGTGTCGTCACCCTTCATCACCACGGATTTCTCGCTATGCCGGAAGTCACCGGCGCTCATGGTAGCCACGTTGCTCGCCGAGTCTGGCGACCACGTGCCCATCGAGTGCGGGTGCGAGCGCGCGAAGTTCTTGACCGACGCGGGCGCGCGGCGGTCTGAGTTGCCTTGACGAAGCACGGGGTTGACGGCGCTGCCCTTGACCGCGTCGTAACGGGCCTGGGCATCACGACTCTGCTCGTCATCGGTCGCGTCGGGGTAGTCAGGGACGGCGAAACCATGTCCCTGCAGCTCTTTGATCGCGGCTTTGAGCTGCGGGAGCGAGGCGCTGATGTTGGGCAACTTGATGATGTTCGCCTCGGCCGAGCCGGTAAGCTCGCCGAGTTGGGCCAGCGCATCGGGCATCTGTTGGTCAGCAGGCAGGACGTCCCCGAAGGCAGAGATGATCCGCGCGGCCAGAGAAATGTCCCGCGTCTCGACGTCGATCCCGGCGGTGGCGCAGTAGGCCTCCACAATTGGCTTGAGCGAATGAGTGGCCAACATCGGGGCCTCGTCGGTGACGGTGTACGTGATCGTGGACATCAGTCGCAGAACTCCTAGGTGAGGGCAGGGACGGGTTAACCTCGAAACGCAAAGGCCAGGTTATCGCGAGCGCACGCTGCTAACGTTCTCACGCAACCGCATACTCACTCTTCAGTTGGGATCCGACACCGTGAACCGCACCCCCGTCACCGTGGCCGTCACCGGCGCAGCCGGCCAGATTTGCTACAACCTGTTGTTCCGGATCGCATCCGGAGAGATGCTCGGCGCGAACACGCCCGTGCAATTGCGTCTGCTCGAGATCCCGGACGCCCTGAAGACCCTTGAAGGCGTCGTGATGGAGTTGGACGACTGCGCGTTCCCGCTGCTGTCCGGCATCGAGATCGGCTCCGACCCCAACGTGATCTTCGACGGCGTCAACGTAGCGCTGCTGGTGGGCGCTCGCCCCCGCGCCAAGGGTATGGAGCGGGCTGACTTGCTGGAGGCCAACGGAGGGATCTTCACCGGGCAGGGCAAGGCTCTCAACGACCACGCCGCTGACGACATCCGCATCACCGTCACGGGCAACCCGGCCAACACCAACGCCCTGATCGCGATGAACAACGCCCCCGACATCCCCCGTGAGCGTTTCAGCGCCCTGACCCGGTTGGACCACAACCGCGCGTTGGCCCAGTTGTCGCACCGCACCGGCAACCCAGTCACCGACATCACCCGGATGACCATTTGGGGCAACCATTCCGCCTCGCAATACCCCGACCTGTTCCATTGCGACGTGGCAGGCACGAACGCCGCCGAACTCGTCGACGACCAGACATGGTTGGCCGACACGTTCATCCCCACCGTCGCCAAACGCGGCGCCGCCATCATCGAAGCGCGTGGCTCGTCCTCAGCGGCCTCGGCTGCTGCGGCCACGATTGATCACACCCGCGACTGGCTCGGCAGAACAACAGACGGCGACTGGACCTCGATGGTCGTGTGCTCCGACGGTTCGTATGACGTCCCCGAAGGCTTGATGTCGTCGTTCCCCGTCACCACCGCCAACGGTCAGTGGAGCATCGTGCCCGACCTGGAGATCAACGACTTCTCCCGTCAGCGCATTGATGCCTCGGTGACCGAGCTGACCGAAGAGCGCGATGCCGTCAAGGGGCTGGGCTTGATCAGCTGACTGGCCGCATCAGCTAGCGAATGACCAGGTTTGCGCTCAACAGTGCGGTTGCCGCCGCGAAGACAAGCATAAGCAGCACGTCCCACAGGCGCGAGCGGACGATTAATCCGCCCGCTCGCGTGTCTGGGGTGATGAGTCGGATGAGCGCGGCCGCGGCAATGGTGGCGGCCATGGCGTATCCGAAGTTGCGCAGACTCCCCGTCATCAAGAACCCGATCGACACCACAAGGCCTAGCGGCAGCAGCCACCAAGCGCCCAGGGGCTGCGTGACCCGCCACCCCCGGTGTTCATCGACCATGGGTTAGTTAGCCGCTCGCTCCGCGGCCTGGACCACGTTGGCCAGCAACATGGCGCGGGTCATCGGGCCTGCTCCGCCAGGGTTGGGCGACAGCCAGCCAGCGACCTCGGCAACATTGGTTGCGATGTCACCGGCGATCTTGCCGTCACGACGGGCAACACCGACGTCGATGACAGCGGCGCCGGGCTTGATCATGTCGGCGGTGACCAGATCGGGCACTCCGGCTGCGGCGACCACGATATCGGCGCGCCGCACATGGGCGGCGAGGTCGACCGTGCCGGTGTGACAGAGGGTGACGGTGGCGTTTTCGCTGCGTCGGGTCAGGATGAGACCGAGCGGACGACCTACCGTCAATCCGCGCCCG